>SXPV01000130.1 GCA_005793215.1 Actinomycetota bacterium | reverse complement strand
CGCGGGTTCGAATCCCGTCGTCCGCTCCATTCGAGTCGTGCTGCGCGCTACCTTGTCCCGTCGTCTGGCCCTGGTGTCGGCTTCGATTGCCGTCGCTGCGACGCTGGCTGCGGGCTGCGGCAACGAGCCTCGCTACGACGCGGTCGTTGCCGCTGCAAGCGATACTCGCGATGCCTTTGCGGAGATTGCCGCCCTCGCCGCCAACCGATCGGATGTACGTATCGGGTTCGTATTCGGGTCGTCGGGCATGTTGCGCGAACAGCTGCTGGCTGGTGCACCGTACGACGCGTACGTTTCTGCCAACAGTGCATTCGTTGACGAAGTCGTTGCCGCAGGTTTTGGAGATGCTTCGACACGCGACAGCTTTGCCGTAGGTCGGCTTGCCATCATTTCTGCAGTCGACGACCCACTTCCCGGTAATGCAAGCCAGCTCGTTGATTATTCGCGAATAGTGATTGCCAACCCCGCTCATGCCCCATACGGGGTTGCTGCTCGAGAGGTTCTGCAAACATTGGGCCTCTTTGGCGATGTCGAAGATCGCCTCGTGTTGGCGGACAACGTTGCCGACGCAGTTCGAATCGTGCAGGCCGGCGAGGCAGACATCGGTATCGTCGCGCTCTCCCTGGTGGTGAACGAGCCACATTTGGTGGTGGACGAAGCCCTGCATCAACCAATCCAGCAAACTCTCGTCATTACCACGAGGGGAAGCAGCAACGCCGCAGCACGAGCATTCGTCGACGCGCTGCAGTCCACGGAGGGTCGTGTCATTTTGCAGCGGTACGGCTTTACGGTGATGTCGTGAACGACTGGTTCCCGTTGTGGCTGTCGCTGCGAGTGTCGGTCATCGCCACGGCGTGTGCCGGCGTGCTGGGGGTGGCGTTGGCGTATCTGTTGGCCAAATGGCGTTCGCGTTGGGCGGCCGTGGTGGAAGCCATCTTCACTCTGCCTATCGTGTTGCCGCCCACGGTGTTGGGGTACTACTTGCTCACCCTCCTGGGTACGCGCTCGGTTCTAGGTGGGGCTTGGCTGAGTACGTTCGGGTCCCCGTTGGTGTTCACGGAATCTGGTGCGGTGGTGGCCGCAACGGTTTCGGCGCTGCCATTCGTGATTCGTGCGGCGCGAGCGGCGATGAGCAATGTCGATGCGCGAGTGGAGGAGTCTGCTCGTGTCATGGGACTTTCCGAGTGGAAAGTGGCCCGCGTGGTGACATTGCCGCTCGCTGCTCGCGGTATCGGTGCCGGTGTTGCGTTGGGCTTTGCGCGTGCACTCGGCGACTTTGGTGCCACGGTGATGGTGGCAGGAAACATCCCAGGGCAAACACAGACCTTGCCTGTGGCCGTTTACGATGCGGTCCAGGCGGGTGACGATGCAACTGCGCGCACGGGCTCGCTCGTCCTCGGAGCGATCGCCGTCGTTGTACTCGTCTTTGTCACTCAAGTCTTTGCGAGACGTCGATGAACGTGCTCAGGGTTGATGTTCGTGTCGAGGTGCCCGGTTTCGGCGTTGATGCAACCTTCTCCGCCAGCAATGGGGTGACGGTGCTTTCGGGTCCATCGGGGTCGGGCAAGAGCCTCACGTTGGCAGCCATCGCAGGCACACTGCGGCCGGTACGCGGTGTCATTCACCTCGACGACGTCGTGTTTGCAGACGTCGACAGCAGAATCCATGTGCGCTCGCAGGACAGGCGACTCGGCGTGGTGTACCAACACGCAGCATTGCTCGATCATCGCTCACCACTTGACAATGTGGCACTGGCCGTTCGCGATGGCGAAGCAGCGTTGCGACGATCTAGTGCGATGGAACTACTGGCGAGGGTGGGTGCTGGCTCATTGGCGGATGCAAAGACCCGATCACTGAGCGGCGGTGAGCGTCAACGAATCGCGCTGGCGCGGGCGATGGCTGGTAGTCCACGGTTGTTGTTGCTGGATGAACCATTCAGTTCATTGGACTCTGCATCTCGCGCCGAGTTGCGCGCTTTGCTGAAGGAGCTCGTCGCCGAGCACCGCCTCATTGCTCTTGTTGTGACCCACGATCAAGCGGACGTTGACGCACTGGCCGATCGCGTCGTGGTGTACGAACCTGGGCGGACCGTTTCGGCATCGGAATGAAACCGCTGGTTCGCGCCATGTACTCGGCGTAGCCGGGTTTACGCTTCGCCAACAAACGATCGAGCATCGCAGCACCCGACACGCGCACCAACAACACGGTCATGACGGCTGCACCCAAAAAAGCCCACACACCAGCACCCTGGGACGAACCCACGATGGCAAGACCCCACCACACCAAGGCATCACCGAAGTAGTTCGGGTGACGGGTGAGTGCCCACAATCCCTGGTCCATGATCTGTCCGGCATTGCGTGGATCGCGTTTGAAGCGTGCCAATTGCGCATCGCCAACTGCCTCAAAGTACAGACCGACGATCCACACCACGAATCCGAGCAACACGATGAAGCCTGCACCAGCACGAGTGTCACGTTGTCCCATGGTGATGGGGAGGGACACCACGAACATCAGTACACCCTGCAATCCGAACACGGTGTAGAGGCTCACGATGGCGAATCGTTCGCCGTGTTTGCGTCGCATGGCCTTGTAACGAAAATCCTCGCCCTTTCCAAGATTGCGCTTGGCGAGGTATCCCGCAAGGCGCAGTCCCCACACGGTGACCATGATGAGCAACAACCAGTTACCGGCTCCGGAGGCACCCGTGACGAACTTTGCCGACCACGCCACAAGTACGAAGCCAAGGCCCCAGACGGTGTCGACGATCGACGCATCGCGTCGCAGTAGCGACACCGACCACGTGGCAAGCATCAAGCAGGCCACCGTGACGAATGCAGCCAGAAGAACGGTGGAGGTATCGGCCACGAATCGAGAGTAGGCGTATCGGGGTTGCCCATTGGGGATTCTCTGAAGCCAGGTACGGCAGTGAAGCACGTGCGTTGCGAGTTCGCCAAACAGGTGCGAGCCTTGACGGGTGCTTCAGGTTCGCAATCTCAGCGTGGAGGTTGGCGCACGATTGGTGGTGAGCGACGCCAGTTTCTCGGTGATGCCTCGCGACAAGGTGGGTTTGGTGGGTCGCAACGGTGCGGGCAAAACCAGTCTGTTCAAGGTGCTCGGTGGTGCGAATGAGCCGAAATCGGGCACCATCACTCGCGGTGGTGCGTTCGGCTACCTGCCCCAGGACCCCCGAATTGCTGGCGCATTCGACGGACGAACTGCGGTGTCGCACATCTTGTCTTCACGAGGGATCGACGACGACATCGTGCGCATGGAAAAGTTACGAATCGCCATGGAGGAACGCCCCGACGAGCAGAACATCGCACGGTTCTCCAAAGCACAGGATGATTTCGAACGCAAGGGTGGGTATGCCGCCAACAGCGAAGCGCGATCGATTGCCGCCGGCTTGGGATTGAAGGCGGATCGCCTCGACTTGCAACTCGGAGTGCTTTCGGGTGGCGAACGTCGTCGGGTTGAATTGTGTCGCATCCTGTATGGGGGTAGCGAAACGTTGCTCTTGGATGAGCCCACCAACCACTTGGACATCGACGCAAAAATGTGGATGCTCGAGTTCCTCCGCAACTACAAAGGTGCACTCCTCGTGATTAGCCACGACTTGGAACTGCTCGACGAGGCGATAACTCGCGTATTGCACCTGGATCGCCCCGCCGAGGCCGACACCGGCCACATCGTGGAGTACCGCGGCACGTATTCGCAGTATCTGCGAGCTCGCGAGGCCGACGAAGCACGCGCGGCGAAGATGGCCACACAGCAAGCAAAGGAAATCGATCGATTGCAGCGGGTGGTGGATCGTTTTGGCGCCAAAGCGTCGAAGGCGTCCATGGCCAAGAGCATCGAGAAGCGAATTGATCGTCTCGATGCAGAGCGAGTTCATGCTCCGCGAGCCAAGCGCACACTTGCGGTGAAGTTTCCCGACGCACCAAGTTGCGGTGAAACCGTGCTCACCGCCACGGGTTTGCGAAAAACGTACGGCGGACCCGATGTGTTCCACGATGTGAGCTTCGATTTGGGGCGAGGTGAGCGGTTGTTGGTGCTCGGTCTGAACGGTGCCGGAAAAACCTCGTTGCTGCGCATCGTTGCGGGGGAGTCCACGGCCGACGACGGCGATGTGGAGTTCGGCTATCAAGTGCAGGCCGGGTACTACGCCCAAGAGCACGACAACCTCGTTGGCGAGAAGACGCTCATCGACCACATGCGCGAGATGGCGCCGGCACGCTTGGGTCTCACGGAAACCCAACTCCGTGGCATGCTCGGCTCCTTCGGATTGTCGGGCGACAAGGTGTTCCAAGAGTCGTCCACGCTCTCTGGCGGCGAAAAGACCAAGTTGGCGTTGGCCATGTTGATGGTGGGCCGCAACAACTTGTTGTTGCTCGACGAACCCACCAACAACCTCGATCCGTCCAGTCGTGATGCCGTGGCTGCGGCACTGTCGGAGTGGAACGGCGCAATCGTGCTCGTCAGCCACGACACCGACTTCGTCGAGCAACTTGCACCAACCAAGGTGTTGGTGATGCCCGATGGTCAAGTGGACTACTACAGCGAGTCGTGGCTGGACATCGTGAGCCTGGCGTAACGCATGACGCGTGAGCCTGGTGTAACGCCTGACGCGTGCGCCTGGCGTAACGGGGTTCTAGTGTTTGAGCGATGACCCAACAGCCGTCGCGGTACCCGGATGAATCCGACGGCTATTGGATGCACTATCACGACGAGGACAGCCAGCGACTCGCTGACGCCATCATCGCCTACGCAGTCGATCGCGTGCGTCTCGACCCACCACCGCTTGATGCACCGAAACCCTTGAGCGTGCTGCAGCGCGACGTGGGGCAAACCATTACTCCAGAGGGGCTCGGCGCGATGAAGGCGCTCGAGATCTTCACCGAACAACTCGCACCTGCGTGCATCAGCGTGGATCACCCGTTGTTCCTTTCGTTCGTGCCGGGAGCGCCAACGGAGTCGTCGGTGCTGTTCGATCTCGTCGTTGCTGCGTCCAACGTGTACGCCGGATCATGGCTCGAAGGGGCTGGCGCGGTGTATGCGGAAAATCAGGCGCTGCAATGGATCGCCAACTTGGCGAAGATGCCCTCAACAACGGGTGGCGTGTTCGTCAGTGGAGGCACGGCGGGGAACTTGTCGGCGCTCATTGCTGCACGTTGGCAGTGGCGGCAACAGGCCAAGGGTGCGATGAATCGCACGCGACCGATCATCATCGCATCGGGTGGCGCGCACTCGTCAATCGGTCTCGCTGCCAATGCGATGGACGCCGATGTGGTGACAGCGCCGGTTGATGAGGTCGGGCGCCTCACCGCAGCCACCGTTCGATCGACATTTCAATCGCTGAGCCGCGACGACCAGGCCCGGGTGTGTGCGGTGGTGGCCACGGCTGGCACCACCAACATCGGCGTGATCGACGAGCTCGAGGGCATCGGTGAATTCGCCCGTGAGCACTCCGTTTGGTATCACATTGACGGCGCTTACGGGGCTGCGGCATTGTGTGCAAAGAGCGTGCGGCATTTGTTCGTTGGTATCGAGATGGCCGATAGTTTCATCGTGGATCCGCACAAGTGGTTGTTCGGGCCGTACGACTGCTGCGCACTCATCTACCGCGACGTGCGCATCGGCAAGGCTGCGCACACGCAAAAAGCTGAATATCTAGACGTGCTCATTCAAGATGCCACCACGACGCTGGATGAGGCGTACAACCCCGCCGATCTCGCACACCATCTCACTCGTCGTGCCCGGGGACT
>SXPV01000002.1 GCA_005793215.1 Actinomycetota bacterium | reverse complement strand
TAAGTCTTTCTTAAACGGTCGGTCTAGTACGATCTTCGTGACATTTAAAATAATAAAAGAGAAAAAAGTGTGCTTTTGCACTTTGTTTAAGCCGCGCACGGCACCGTGACGCGTCACTATCGCGATCACCAGGCCGGCAAGAAAACCAGCACCAACCCGATTGCGTCGATCTTCGCGTGGACGCGCGGTTTGGCGCATCGCGGCAAGCTCGACAACACGCCGGAGCTCACCAACTTTGCCAACACGCTCGAACAGGTGTGCATCGAAGCGGTGGAAGGTGGCGAGATGACCAAGGACCTCGCAGCGCTCATTTCCAAGGACACGCCGTGGCAAACCACGGAAGAGTTCTTGTCGGCGATCGATCGTCGCCTGCAGGAGAAGATGGCTTAGGCCACCACACCATGCGCGCCGTGGTGCTCACCGAGTTCGGCGAGCCCGACGTATTGCGCATCGCCGAGGTACCTGTACCCACACCGGCCGCCGACGAAATCCTCGTGCGTGTACACGCCACCGCATTGAACCGTGCGGACTTGTTGCAGCGTCGCGGGTTCTATCCCAATCCGTTTCCTGGTGCATTCGACATTCCGGGAATGGAGTTTGCCGGAGAGGTTGTCGCCACCCCGAGCGGGCCCGGCACCTCGCACACCGACACCTCGCACGCCGGCACCTCGCACGCTCGCGCCACGCGTTGGAAGCCCGGCGACCACGTGATGGGCATCGTCTCGGGTGGTGCCTACGCCGAGTACCTCACCATTCCGGCCGATCAAGCCATGCGCACACCTCGCGGGATGGCACTGCAGGATGCCGCGGCAATCCCTGAAGTGTTCATCACCGCGTGGGATGCGCTGGTCTTGCAAGGTGGCTTGCAGCCTGGCGGGCGGGCACTGGTACACGCCGGCGCATCGGGTGTGGGCACTGCGGCGATACAAATCTGCCGCGCGATGGGGGCGTGGATTGCGGTGACCTGCTCCACCAACAAGGTGCAGGCGTGTCGCGATCTTGGCGCCAACGTGGTCATCGACTACAGCAAGGATGACTTCGCCACCGCTATCGCATCCGCCACCGATGGCAAGGGCGTGGATGTTGTGCTTGACGTGATTGGCGGCGACTACACCGTGCGAAACGTGTCGTGCTTGGCATTGAAGGGTCGCATCATTCAGGTGGGCACCATGGCGGGGCCGTCCACCAACTTCAACGTGGCATCACTCATGCCCAAGCGCGCTTCCATTACCGGCACTGTGTTACGTCCGCGACCGAAGGACGAAAAAATCGCCGTGTCGCGAGCGTTCGCCGATGCGCTGCTGTCCGACTTCGACGCTGGAGTGCTGAAGCCCATCATCGATACGCGATTCGCTCTCGATCAGATTGTCGACGCGCATCGTCACATGGAGGCCAACGCAAACATCGGTAAGATTGTGGTCACCGTCGCGCAGTAGCGCCGAACTCGCCCACACCGCACAGCTCACACCGCCCAGTTCTCACGCCAATGCCCGTTACGTACCGCCCGCTTCGCGACACCACGTACGACGCCCTCGCCGATTTGCTGAACGTGGCGTCGGTCGGCGATGGTCGCGCGCAGCATCAGGTGGGCGAGGAGATTCGCGAAGAATTCGAATCGCATCCCGTGCATCTCGCCGATCACACGCTGTCTGCTTGGCATGGGGATCAGCTCGTTGGCGCGGTGTACACGTATTTGTTGCCGTCAGATGTTCGCGAGGTGCGTTGCTATGTGTTTGGCACCGTGCACCCTGACCAGCGCGGCAAGGGCATCGGTCGTCGACTCATGGAGTGGGGGCTGGAGCGCGGCACGGCGTTGTTGCAGGCATCGGGTAACGACCTGCCCAAGTACCTGCGCGTCGACACTTCGCCGATGAATACGTCCGCTATTCGTCTGCTTGAACGGTTCGGACTCGAGCCCGTTCGGTACTTCTCCGACTTGCGGGCCGACCTACACGAGCCGACGCCTGCACCTCGGCCGTCAGTCGGATTTCGTATCGTGCCGTGGGATCTCGCCCGCAACGAGGAAGCTCGTCTGGCAAAGAACGCTGCCTTCATGGATCACTGGGGCTCGACACCCACCGCGCCGGAGTGGTGGACCACACAAATTTCGGGGTTCGGTTCACGCCCCGACTGGTCGTACTTTGCGGTAAACGACGACGACCAGATCGTGGGTCATCTCATCACGCACCGCTTCGAGAATGACGACGAGTTGCTCGGCGCGAAGTATGCCTGGATCGACAACATCGGCACACTCGCCGAATGGCGCGGTCGCGGTGTCGCGTCGCAACTTATCGCCACCGCATTGACGAAATACCGTGCAGAAGGGATGCGATTTGCGGCCCTGGATGTCGATTCGGCCAACCCCACGGGGGCGTTTCGGTTATACGAGTCGCTGGGTTTTCGCCTGTGGCGCGAATTCGTCCACTACCAGCGCGTGATCAGCGCCTAGCCCCTCGTTGCACTCGCCCCGCACTGCGCCCGCTTCGCAGCGCGCTGCACTGCGGCTGCGGAAACTAGCGCTTGTTGATCGCTACGTAGTCGCGCGAGTCGACGCCGGTGTACCACTGCATCGGACGCGAGATCTTCTGGTCGTCGTCACGCAGCAATTCGCTGTAGTGCGCCAACCAGCCGGTCATGCGTGGAATGGCGAACAACACGGTGAACATCTCCACGGGGAATCCAAGCGCCTGGTAAATGAGGCCCGAGTAGAAGTCCACGTTCGGGTACAACTTGCGCGACACGAAGTACTCGTCCTTCAGCGCCACCTCTTCGAGCTTCAGCGCGATGTCGAGGAGCGGGTTCTTGCCCGTCACTTCGAACACGTCGTAAGCGGCCTTCTTGATGATGGTGGCGCGTGGGTCGTAGTTCTTGTACACGCGGTG
>SXPV01000129.1 GCA_005793215.1 Actinomycetota bacterium | reverse complement strand
TCCGGTGAATTGTTCGCGTACCCCACCGACGACTACTGGCTGGATGCGGGTCGCCCCGACACCTACATTCGCGGCAACTTGGATCTCATCAATGGTGTGCGCCGGGAACACGACGTGGCAATTCACACCACGGCGCGCATCCACGGCACGGCGGAGGTGATCAACAGCGTGGTGGGTGCGGGAGCCAGCATCGCTGCGGGTGCACGCGTTGCGGACTCCGTGATTTTTCCGAACGTCACCGTCGGCGAACAGGCCCGAGTGCAGTCGTCTGCGGTGTCGGGCACGGTGTCAGCCAACACCGAGGTTCACGATGCGCTCGTTGGTGAGGGGAGTCACTAGTAAGCGCCAAATATCGCTAGCGGAACAGGTCCTCCTGCGGGGGACGAATCAACTCGCGCACAGATGACTCACGCAACCACGATGCATCCGCACCGCGAATGACTGCGACGGGAATACCTGATGATTTGCCCATCACGAGTTCGGCGGCACTGGCGAGTTCGTCGGCGACGGCAACTTCGGTTACCTGCATCACGCGCCCCAATGCATCGGGTGTACCGCGCAGGTCGACCAAGCCTGCGATACCCGCAACGCCAATCGCTACATCGGTAAGACCCTTGCGCCAGGCGCGACCGAACGTGTCGCTCACGATCACGCCAACTTCCACTCCCAGTCGCGCGCGGACGATGTCGCGAATGCGTCGCGCCGAACGGTCGGAGTCTTTTGGGAGGAGTGCAGCCTGGCCGCGCTCCACGTTGGACAAGTCCACACCGCTGTTTGCACACACGAATCCGTGCGATGTTTCGGTGATGATCAAATCCCCTCGGCGACGCACGATGCGCACGGCTTCGTCTTCCACCAGTTTCTTGTGGCTGAGCGGATCGTTGGCATCGACGGGCACCAAGCGACCTTCTGCCTTGCTGACGACCTTCTGCGTTACCACCAGAACGTCGCCATTCTGGAGCGGACCATTCGGCTCACCACGGCATGCCTCGGCGATGATGTCGCCCAGTTGGTCGTCGGGATGAATCTCCGGAATGCCCGTCACTCCCCAGGCAGTGAGGCGCGCGGTCATCGTGGAGCCATCATGTTCGGCGTCGCGGCTGCAGCAACGGCCGTCTCGGCCAGGGCACGAGCAACATCGGGCAACTTCATGATCGTGTCGGTGACGATACATCGCATCCCGAGGGCTTCGATGGACGGACGCAATGCGGCATCAACGGTGTCGATCACGAGGGTCCCGCAGATCGGCGCGTACATCCGTGCCACGCCGAGGGCACTCGACTCATGTCCCAGTTCACGCAGCATCCGATCGGCCGGGCCCTTCAGGGCCGCGCCGCCAATGATCGGGGAGATCGCCACCACCGACTCGCGGCGCTCGCGGAGTGTCGAATCGACCCCGCTCAGAGCACGAAGTGGACCGATGGACACGACGGGGTTTGATGGCGCTATCACCACGCAGGTCGCAGACGAAAGTTCGTGCATGCCGAGCGGGGTGGCGGTGTCGGCGCCAACGAACGCCACGTTCGATACCGGCACACCGTGTTTGAGTCGCACGAAGTACTCCTGAAATGAAACGGTTTGGCCCTGTGGGTAGTGGTGCCCGTCGGATGCGGTGGATGCCTCGGCGAGTGTGACCCGTGTTTCCACCGAGTGGTTGCTCATCGGTATCACTCGGTATGGCACGTTCCACGCACGAGCAATCTCCGTGGTGACTTCTTCCAATGTGGCACCCTCGCGTAGTCGTGCCGTTCGGTAAAGATGGGTGGCCAAGTCCCGGTCGCCAAGGTTGAACCAGTCGTTTGGCGCGAGCGACGTACTGGGTCGCACTGCTGCGTATCGAGCGAGTGATTGCATCGCAGTCCATGTTTCGTCGCGCAGTCCCCAACCACGCTCGGGATCGATTGCAGTCGCAAGTGTGTAGATCACCGTGTCGATGTCGGGGGAGACGTGGAGTCCGTTGGCGACGGTGTCGTCGCCAGTGTTGACGATTGCCAACACCTCAGCGTCTGGTCGTGCGAGATGCAGCGCGCGCAAGAAGCGAGCCGCTCCGACCCCACCCGCAAGCACGACGACGTCGGGAGAAGCCCTCACATCATTGAGCGTATGAGTAGCCTTCATCTGGTGCCACGCGCCTTTATCACCGGTATCACCGGTCAAGACGGCCAGCATCTCGCCGAGTTCCTGCACGGGAAGGGCTACGAGGTCTTCGGCCTGATGAAGGGCCAGAACAACCCCAAGGCAGAGTCTTTGCTTGCCGAGTTTCCGTTCATTCGCTTGGTGAGTGGCGATCTCACCGACTTCTCCAGCCTGGTTGCCGCGCTGCGCGCAGTGGAGCCCAACGAGGTGTACAACCTCGGGGCCATCTCATTCGTGGCCATGTCGTTCAATCAGGCCGAGCTCACCTCCAACGTCACCGGATTGGGTGTGTTGCGCATGCTCGAGGCGATTCGTCTGGTAGGCGGATCGAACAACAATCCGATTCGCTTCTACCAAGCGTCGTCATCGGAGATGTACGGTCAGGTGCGCGAGATTCCACAAACCGAACTCACCGCGTTTCACCCGCGTTCGCCGTACGGTGTGGCCAAGGTGTTCGGTCACCACATGACTGTGAACTATCGCGAGTCGTACGGGTTGCACGCATCATCGGGAATTCTCTTCAACCACGAGGGTCCCCGCCGTGGCTACGAATTCGTCACCCGCAAAATCAGTCACTCTGTGGCCCGCATCAAGTTGGGATTGGAGGACAAGCTGCTGCTCGGCAACCTGGCCGCCAAACGCGACTGGGGCTATGCCGGCGATTATGTGAAGGCCATGTGGTTGATGTTGCAACAGGATCAGCCCGATGACTACGTCATTGCCACCGGCGAAACGCACGAGATCACGGAGTTCTTGCAACTGGCGTTCGAATGTGCAGGCCTGGGGGATTGGAAGAAATACGTCGGTATTGACAAGCAGTACTTCCGTCCTGCAGAAGTGGATCTGCTCGTTGGTGACGCATCGAAGGCCGAGAAGCAACTCGGCTGGAAACGCGAGGTGGACTTCCCGTCACTCGTGGAGATGATGGTGCGTCACGACCTCGATCTCGAAGCCAAGCGCGCAAAGTAAGCGCGCAGCGCCAACGCAAAGATTCCGAACGCCACGATCGAACTGGCGATGAGCGCCAGTTCTACGCGCAGGAACAAGTTGTTGCTCGACCAGACGGCCACCACCACGAACGAAACGAAACTTGCAACCCAGCCACCTGCCACCAGCACGTGACCGGACATGGACAACACGGATTGCGCGCAAGCTTGTGCCAGCATGTACACCGCACTGGCGAACGCCAGCAATGTGATGGTGCGCCGATCGATGCCACCTTCGTAGACCAACTCCAGTACCCAGGGTCCGGCGACGAAGGCACCAACGACGCCGACGACACCCACGCCACCCACGAGCAGGAAGAGTCGACGTAACACCTCACGAAACTCGCGCGAGTCGCCGAGTGCCGCCAGCTGCGTCAAGCGCGGCAACATCGCGGCTTGCACCGCTTGGAAGAGAAAGAGCGGGACCCGTGCCAACAACACTGCGTTGGCGAATCGCGTGACTACTTCCGGCGGTGTGCCGTTACCGAGTAGGTCCACCGTCAGAGGACCGGCATTGATGAGTGCCCCCGAGCACAACGTGCCCAAGAGCAACCATCCGAGGTTGGGTGCCAATTCACCCCACGACGACGGACTTCCCGGCTCCGTGCGCAATCGACCCGAGCCGAACGCGCCAGCGGCGATGACCAGCGGAACCACGGCAACCATGAGTGCGTACGGTCCGACGCGATCCATGCCGATCAACAAGAAGGCGGCACACGCGATGACGCGCAGCAATCCATCGAGGGCGATCATCGTGCTGTACACGCGGAAGTGTCCCAAACCCGAACAGATGCCACGGGCGATGTGGAACGGCGCGTAGCCAACCAAGGCGAGCACCAGCGCCAGGGTGACCACGGCAGAACCCTCGAACAAATCGTTGGTGAATCGATCTCGCCCGATCGCAACGCTCGCGGCGAGTGCAATGGTGATGGTCGCTGCTACGGGTATCACCTTGCGCACGACAGGGCGAACACCATCGCCGAGTGCGCGTCGGTGGGCAACCGCGCGGCTGACTTCTTGCTCGAGTGGCAGGAAGAACCCGGGGACCAAGGCGAACATGACGAACCACAGCGACACGATGGGCTTGAAACCGTCCTGGCCGAGGGCTTCTTGCCCGAGCCGAAAAAAGACGTAGATCGACACCCCGCCGATCAGCAGGCCCGTGCCGATGGTGAGGCTGCCCTTGGGCAACGCAATACCGCGGTCAGGTGACGATGGGGTAGCGGTATCCAAGCGAGCCGAGGCTACTTGGCGTCGTTACTCGCTGATGCGAGTACGCGAGTTCGGTGCGCGTTAGGCGACGTTGTTGTCGCCGGTCGCCGTGGCGACATTCTTGCGACGTTCCACGACACTGCGCACCTTGCTGGTGGCTTCGTCGATAACGCGCTGAGCGGTTGCTTGCGCTTCATCGCGCACTCGCGGAACCACGTCGTTCACGCGACCCTGCAACGTACTGATGCGCTGTTGAATGTCGTAGCGTCGCGCACTCACGCGCTGTGCGGCGATTACGCCGACTCCGACGGCGACGTACGCGGCATCGCGGGCCACCTTGGCGGCTGGGGCGAGATTCTTGCGGAGATCAACGCGGGTGAGATCGAGGGACGTGAGGGGGTTGGTGAACTGAAGTTTTGGCATGCCCCCACCGTAACGCTGGGTGCTAACTTTTGCAAGCACAGTGCGTACGAAGGTGTGTGGCATCCGTCATCGGTAGGCTGGGCATGTCGTGACGACCCCGGTTGAGGAGCGCCCGACCGACGCCGCCCCACCGGTCGTGGCGGTCATGGTCGTCCATGAGCCTGGCGAGTGGTTTGCCGAGGTGCTCGCCAGTCTGGCGGCCCAGGACTATCCGGACGTGCGGCTGGTTGCGTTCGTGACCAGCACCACGGACACCGCGGTCAGCCAACAGATCGTTGACCGGTTCCCGGAGGCATTGGTGCGTCAGGTCGAAGGGAATCCTGGCTTTGGTCCCGTGGCCAACCAGGTCACCCATGTGGTGGAGGGGAGCGACGGCTTCTTCCTGTTCGTCCACGACGACGTCACACTGCGCCACGATGCCGTCTCGCACCTGGTGGAAGAGGCATTTCGATCGAATGCAGCCGTGATCGGTCCGAAGTTGGTGGAGTGGAACGCTCCCGATGTGCTGCAGCACGTGGGGCTCGATGCCGACCGCGCCGGTTACCTCGTGGATGTCGTGGACCCCGGTGAACGCGATCAGGAACAACACGATGCAGTACGAGACACGTTTGCATTGCCATCGGCATGTCTGCTCATTCGCAACGACGTGTTTCGCGATATCGGCGGTTTCTCGCCGCAGATTCCCTTTCTCGGCGAAGAACTCGACATTTGCTGGCGGGTTCACATGCTTGGTGCACGGGTGATGGTGAATCCAGCCGCGGTGGTGCGGCATCGCGGAGGTTTCTCCGAGCGCGCGAACGTGATCGGCGGCGAGGCTCGCGCCGAGCGCCATCGAGTGCGCACGGTCGTGGCATGCACGTCGCTGTCTCGTTTGCCGGTGGTGTTGTTGCGTCTCCTCGTGCAAGCCCTTGCCGACACCGTCCTGGGTTTGTTCAACGGTCAATTTCGGCGTGGGATTGCTGCGTTGCGTGCACTCGGTGCTTTGGTGGTGGATGTTCCTGCGGTGGTTGCGCGACGAAGGACGCTGAAACCGCTGCGTCGCGTGCCAAGCAGCGAAGTGACGAGTTTGCAGTTGCGATCAAGCGCTCGGTTGGCGTCGTTCGCGCGGCATCGTCGGGTGCTGCGCGAGCTCACCACCTCCGAGGCACCCGCTCTCGGGCAGCCGCTGGTTCCCACGTCTCGCGGCGTGTCGTTGGCAGGAATCGCGTTACTGCTCATCGTCCTGTTCGGAAGTCGCAGTTTCATCTTCAACGGCGTTGCAAATATCGGCCAATTCGTTCCGCTCGCATCGGACGAATCGACGGCGCTCGATCTCCTGCGCGGGTATGCGGCGGGCTGGGCACCGGGTTGGTTCGGGTCACCGAGCGCGGCACCATCATTCGTCGGAGTACTTGCCGGGTTTGATGTTGTGTGGTTCGGTTCATGGACGGGATTGCTCACGGTGTTGGTGGTGGGCTCGTTGGTGGTCGGTCCGGTTGGTGCGTGGCGACTGGGTGGCGTCATCGGTGGTGCACGCGCACGGATGTTTGCCGCGGCGGTCTACGCGGCCTTTCCCGTGGGGGTGCTCGCGGTGCGCGATGGTCGGCGCGACGCGTTGATCGTGTGGGCATTGGCCCCGTGGATACTGGACTTTTCCCGACGGATCGCCGGATTGGCTCGCGATGACGCCGCGCTGATTCGTGAGACTTCGGTACGTCCAACCGGTGGACGTCGATCACAGCTCGTTGCATCGCTACTCCTCGTGGTGGCGCTTGCGAGCGCGTTTGCGCCAGCGATGCTGGCGTTCGTTGCAGTCCTTGCAGCATCACTTGCGTTGGCGGCGTTGTTGACGGCGACGCCGGCGAGGGCCTCGGCGTGGTTGGTCGGCTCGTTGCTGGCAACCGTCGTTGGCGCAACGGTCTTGCACTTGCCCTGGTCCACTCGGTTCATCGACGGTGATTGGTGGCAGGCCCTCGTCGGTGCACGTGCGCCGGTAACGGCCCGAACGTTGCTCGATGTGATGACGTTGGGTGTCGACAATGTGGTGTGGCGCTACGTGCTGTTGGCCGCATACGTTCCCGTGGCACTGATGTTGCTGGTGGTGCGCGGTGCGCGTTTGGGTTGGGTGACACGTGCCCTGTTGCTCGTCGCGGTGCCACTGCTGTTGAGTGTCGCAGCAGAGCACGGGTTGCTCGCAATTGCACTGCCGGAGCCGCTCATGTTGGCAACGCTGGTGTCGCTTGGCGTGTGCATTTCGGCGACCGCCGCATTTTCCACGTTCGTCGATGGTCGTGCCGATGTATTCACGTGGCGACAACTTCTCGCAAGTCTCGCGATCGCAGCGGTCGGTGTAGCGAGCGTGCCCACCGTGGTCGTTGCCGCCAATGGGCGATGGTCGCAGCCGAACGCAACCATCAGCCAGTTGGTAACGCAGTTGCCTGCCGACGCCGATGGTGATTATTACGTGATGTACATCGGTGATCCACGTCTGCTGCCAGTCGCGGCGGTTACCGCACAAGTCGGTGAAGTTGCGTACGGCGTGTTGCGCGACGGGGGATCCACGGGAGTCGACCTGTTGGCATCGAGCCCCACGGCGATGTCCGATGCGTTGGCTCGCAGCGTCGATGTGTTGCTGACCGGTGAATCGTTGCGTGCGGGACGTTTGTTGTCGCCGTTGGCGGTGCGCTTCGTCGTGGTTCCGCTACGGGATTCAACGTGGTATTCGCGCGGTGTCCCCACGGGTGGTGTCATCGGTGACGATGTGGTGGCGCACATGGCCGACCAACTGGATTTCCGCCGGGTGTACACCGCCACGGATTTGGTGATATTCGAGAACATGGCCGCACTGCCCACCGCCAGCGTGCTTGATGAGCAATCGGCCGTCGCCAGTCGACAAGCCTTGGAAGCCAACCTGCTGGCGGATCCGCTGGTGAATCGCGCAACGTTTGCATCGGGATTCGGCGCTGAGCGAGTAGTGGAGGGGAAATCCATCTCGGGTACGTTGCACTTGGCAGTTCCGTTTTCCCAGCGCTGGGTGATGTCGGTTGAAGGCGCGCGCGTGACGCCCCGCGTTGCATTCGGTGCCACCACCGCATTCGATGCTCCGCTCACGGGTGGCGCTGAGATTCGTCTGCGCTCCTCGGCTGCCCACCGCGCACTCGTCGCGCTCCAGCTGGTGTTGTGGCTGGTGGTGCTGGGAATCACCTTCAATCCAAGTCGATTCCGTGGTCGTGTTCGAGCAGCACGCGAGGTGGTGGAAGTGTCGTTGCGTGGTGACGACGAACGAAGGATGGTGCTCTGATGGCACAACGCCGTGCAACGTCCATCGCACGTCGCGCCATGGGACGTACTCGACAGTCCGCCGTGGTGGTGATGGCGCTCGCGTTCGTGGCGATACTCGTGGTGGTCGACCGCAGTCCAATCGGAGGCGTTGAGAGTGTCGGTAGTGAGTTGTCGGCGGTGCCGGAATTTCGTCGTGATGCCAAAGCGTCCACCTGGTTTTGTCCGGGTGTGGTGGGTAACGACGATTCCATCGGTGGATCGTTGATCATCGCCAATGCTGGTGAAACACCGGTGGGCGGAACCATCACGCGATTCTTCGTCGACGGGGATTCCCGCCAACAACGATTCGCGGTGCCGGCGCGCTCGAGCCTGGAAGTCGACGCACTTGCCGGAGTGTCGTCACCGTTCGTGTCGGCACTCGTGGAGTCACACGGTACGGCCGTGGCGGTGGAGCAGCGCACGACGCATCGCGCGGGGAATGCGATTGCAGCGTGTGCTTCGGCACCTGCAGACTCTTGGTTTCTAGCCGACGGATTCACCGGCGACGACAGCATCGACAATGTGGTGGTGACGAATCCATCGTTGGACTCTGCAATCCTCGACATCTCGTTCGTGACATCGATTGGCGAGCGCAGTCCCCAGTCGTTGAAGGGCGTGGTGATTCCACCCGAGTCGGTGCGTGTTTTCGACCTGGCCTCGCTCGATGCTCGCAACGAAGCGATTGCTGCCGTGTCGGTGCGCGCTTCGGTTGGCCGAGTAGTCGTGGGGCGGTCGCAGCACTACTTGGGACGTGGTCGGCTGGGTTACACGATGACGTTGGCGTCGTCGCTCACCAGTAACCGTTGGTACTTTGCCGATGGAGAGAAGGCCGCCGGAGTTGCCGAAGAGTACGTGATCTACAACCCTTCGATGAGTGATCAACAACTCACGTTCATCGTTGCCGGTGACGATGGTGTTGCGATCGATCCCATCGTGGTGACGGCGTCGGCGAATCGCGTCACCAAGTTTGCGCCCGCCGACTTGGGCGCATTGCCCGAGGGCCGATACTCCGTGATCGTGTCGGCAGTGGCTGCATTGTCGGGTGCGGGCTTGGTTGATGGTGTGGTGATCGAGCGAGTCACCACGCGTCCGCAGGGTAAGACCGTCGCAAGCGCCGTGTTGCTCGGTTCACCACTCGCGGCAAGATCGTGGATTGCGCCGGCAGGAGTGACGATCGACGTGCTCGACTCGCTTCGTGTGTTCAACCCGGGCTCTCAGCCCGCAACGTTTCGGGTGACCTATCTCGGCCCGGCCGGGGATGTGTCGGTAACAGGGTACGAAGAGGTCTCACTTGCGCCAGGTGCAAGCACCAGCGTGCAGCTCGGTGCGCAGACCGCAACCTCGGCCGTGTCGGTGATTGCCAATGAGCCAGTGGTCGTGCAACGTCGAGTGCCACGCGGTGCCAAGCAGCCGGTGAGTGGCGTGGCTCCGCTCATCCGAGTGGTGGAAGCGAGCGGATCATGACGAACCCGGTGGTGGCGCTCGGTAGCGGATCGGAATTGCTGCTGCGCATCGGAGCAATCGCCACCGTGGTGTTGGTGGCCGCACTCGTGTCGTGGCGACGGCGCACGACGACGGCTGCGCCAACGCAACCACGCGGAGCGATTCCCGCCCAGCTCGATCGTTCCGATTTCGATTCTCCCGAGATGCCATGGCTCGTGGTGGTGTTCACGTCAGCCACCTGTTCGGCGTGCGAAGACGTTGCGCGCAAGGCTTCAGTGTTGGTGGGCAGGGAAGTTGCCGTACAAGAGGCCGAGTACGTTCGCGATCGAGATCTGCACGATCGGTATCGCATCGATGCAGTCCCCACGTTGGTGATCGCCGACAAAGAAGGTGTGGTTCGTTACGGCCACCTGGGCCCGGTGTCTGCAACCGACATGTGGGCGG
Source organism: Actinomycetota bacterium (assembly GCA_005793215.1). Classification (GTDB taxonomy): domain Bacteria; phylum Actinomycetota; class Acidimicrobiia; order Acidimicrobiales; family Ilumatobacteraceae; genus F1-60-MAGs027. The sequence goes on along the minus strand of SXPV01000129.1, from coordinate 8,239 downwards.
CGATGGCGCGCTGTCGCGATCCGCAACTGCCCGTGGCGCAGTGCGAACACCACGACCACGGAGCTTGACGATCGTCGTTCAGTTACCTCGTCGCACGACGTCTGCGTTAGTCGCGCTCGGGCTTGTTGTCGGCGGATTCCGACGGCTTTTCCGGCGTTTTTTCGTGGATGTTTGGGGCGCCCAAGCCATCCTGAATGAGCTTGGCTACTGTCGCCCCGTCGATGGTTTCGTGCTCCAGTAGGGCGGCAGCCACAAGATCGAGTCCGCGGCGATGCTTCGTCAGTGTGACGCGCGCTCGCTCTTCTTGCTCGCGCAGAATTCGCGCGATCTCATCGTCGATCTTCTTGGCGGTGTCGTCGCTGTATTCACGACCAGACGTCATGAGGTCTTCGCCGAGGAATACCTGTTGTTGGCCGGACCATGCCATCGGACCAACGGCGTCACTCATGCCCCATTCGCGCACCATTCTGCGCGCGATGGACGTGGCCTGTTCGAGGTCGTTGGCAGCGCCACTGTTGAGGCTGCCGAACACGATGGACTCCGCGACGCGACCACCCATCGCCTTGCAAATCATGTCCTGGAAGTACTCGCGTGAGTACGTGTGGCGTTCTTCGGGCAAGCTCCACGTGATGCCAAGGGCCATGCCGCGCGGCAGGATGGTGACTTTGTGTAATGGATCGCTATACGGCAGCACGGTGGACAACACTGCGTGACCACCCTCGTGGTAGGCGACGGCACGCTTTTCTTCCGCGTTGAGCGCCAGGCTCTCTCGACGCGCACCCATCACCACTCGGTCGCGAGCATTCTCGAAGTCGATTCGCTCGATCTGGGTGGAACCGCGACGCACGGCGATGAGTGCGGCTTCGTTCACCAAGTTGCTGAGATCCGCACCGCTCATGCCGGGTGTGGCTTTTGAAGTGGTCTCGAGGTCCACGTCGGCCCCCATCTTCTTGCCGGTCGAGTGCACCTTCAAAATGGCCAGACGCTCCTCGGCCTCGGGGAGCGGAACGATGATCTGTCGGTCGAATCGACCCGGACGAAGGAGTGCCGCGTCGAGAATGTCTGGTCGGTTCGTTGCGGCCATCACGACGACGCCTTCGGATGATTCAAAACCATCCATCTCCGACAACATCTGATTGAGCGTCTGTTCACGCTCGTCGTGACCGCCACCCAATCCCGCACCGCGCTTGCGACCGATGGAATCGATTTCGTCGATGAAGATGATGGCTCGCCCCATCTTGCGAGCCTGCTGGAAGAGGTCTCGAACTCGGGACGCACCCACACCGACGAACATCTCCATGAAATCCGAGCCGGTGACCGAGAGGAAGCCCACTCCCGCTTCGCCCGCCACCGCGCGCGCAAACAGCGTCTTTCCGGTACCTGGAGGCCCCACCAGCAACACGCCCTTGGGAACTCGAGCACCGATTTCCTTGAAACGCTCGGGCATCTTGAGGAAGTCGACGACCTCTCTTATTTCCTGCTTGACACCCTCGTAGCCCGCGACATCGGCAAACGTGGTGGAGGGTTTGTCGGCTTGGTACGGCTTGGCGCGACTACGGCCAATCGACATGATGTTGCCGGCCTGACCCATCGCGCGACGTTGCATCCAGATGAAAAAACCCATGATCAGGAAGAAGGGCAACAGGATCGGAATCAGATTGGTGAAGAAGTTGCCTTGCGGAGTGGAGAAGTCGTAGTCGACCCCCTTGCTCTTCAGCAACTGCTCGTCAGCATCGGACAGGGTGTTGGCCCCGGTGGTAACGAATTCGCGAGCATCGTCCAGCTTTCCCGTGATTTCGTTGTTGAGGTTGTTGATGGTGACTTCGCGAACCTCTCCACTCTCGACCAACTCCAGAAACTCGGTGTACGACAAGCGCGTTCGTTCGACCGATGGTAGGAGTCGCGGTCCAATGAACAGGGCAGCAGCTACGGCGATGAGTGCCCACACGGCCCAACGGGGCATGCCTGGCTTCTCGCCGTCGCCAGTCGAGCGGAACTTGTCGCGCGAAAACTTGGGGCGACGCGACGGTGGTGGTGGGGGCGGAGGGGGAAGGTTCGCCATGGGGTCATGCTAAGGCGTCGCGCGCACGAGGTATCCACCGATAACCCCAACAAAATCTGTACTTTGGTCACATGCGTCGCCACTGTTCGCGTGCCTGTTGTAGCGACACGGCCACCATGACGTTGTCCTATCAATACGCCACCGCCACCGTGTGGATCGACGATCTCGCCGACATCTCCGATCCCCACTCGTACGACCTCTGCGAAAAGCACGGCCAGCGTTTCGCCGCCCCGAGTGGCTGGCGTCTCGAGGATCGCCGAAACCGTTTCCGCGTGGTGTTGCCCAGCCAGCTCGCTGGCTGAACTTCATGTCACGCCCCCCGTGGGATCCTCCCTTCGGGGAACGACCATATGGTCAACGAGTGTTCGCCCACGAGGTGCCACACGCACCAACCTCGCGCGTGCGCTATACGTTCGCGTGGCTCGTCGGCGGATGGATTGCTGCATACGCCGCGGCCACGGCATTGCAGGTGTTTCTCGTTTCCGCGTTCGACATTTCCGATGACGTCAGCCAGCAGCCGAGGTGGTTCTTGTTGGCGGGCGCGATGTCGCTGTGGATTCCACAAGTAGGACTCCTCGTGGTGTTCTCGCGTCGAGCGGGAACCGGCTCGTTCCGCGACGACTTTTCGTTCCGTTTTCGTTTGGTGGATGTGTGGGGCGTTCCGATCGGTGTGCTGTCGCAGGTGTTGGTGGTGGGATTGGTCACCTGGCCGTTTCGCAGGTGGTTTCCCGACACGTTCAACCCCGAGAACGTGGAGGATCGTGCGCGCACGCTCTATGACTCCGCGCGCGGGCCATGGTTGGTGGTACTCGGACTCATCGTGGTGCTTGGTGCACCCCTCGTGGAGGAGCTGGTGTACCGCGGCTTTTTGCAGCTGGGAATGCAAAGTCGTATCAACGACATCGTGGCGATCCTCATTACTGCGGCGTGGTTTGCCGGCATCCACGGGCGGGTGGCGGAACTGCCAGGGCTGTTTGCGTTCGCGTTGGTGCTGGGAGTTGCGTTTCACATGACACGCCGCCTTGGCATGTCGGTGATCGCCCATCTAGCGTTCAATGCCACGGGGCTGGCATTCCTTGCCCTCACCTGAGCGTTACCACCTGGTCATATGACGAACCCCACCGACAACAACCGCGCCAACGACGGCACCACCGAAGCTGCCAACGACGGCACCACGGTCGTTGCAGATACTGATGCGCATGTCGACGACACGGCCGGCCAGCGTCGCGTGGTGTCGCCACGTGAGGTGATCTACTTCGAACGCCGCACGAAGTTGATGTTTGCCGCGGCGATCATCTTTGCAACCACCCTGATGGTGTTCCTCACGTTGCAGCCGTCGTTGATCTTCCGCAACAACACGCCAACGGGCGGCGACATGGGGGCCCATGTGTACGGGCCGGCGTATCTGCGCGATCATCTGCTCACGTCGTTTCGTTTGTCTGGTTGGAGCAATGACTGGTACTCGGGATTGCCGATCTACCGCTTCTACATGGTGGTGCCGGCACTGCTCATCCTGGCGTTCGACGTGGTGCTGCCGTACGGCATCGCCCTGAAACTCGTGGCGATCGCCGGGCTGGTTGCACTGCCGTTGTGCACGTGGCTGTTCGCCAAGCTGGCGCGATTTGCGTTTCCCATTCCCGAGCTTCTCGTGGTGGCAAGCACGCTGTTTTTGTTCGATGAGAGCTTCACCATCTATGGGGGCAACATCGCGTCCACCATGGCTGGCGAGTTCTCGTTCTCGATCGCACTCGCATTCTCCGTGCTCGGTTTCGGGGTGTTCTTTCGCGGGCTGGAAACCGGTGGATACCGAATCGCGTCGACGGTGCTGTTGGCGTTGGCTGCGTTGTGTCACGGCATCGTGTTGCTGTTCGTGTTCCTTGGCTATCTCCTCATCTTGGCGTTGCATCGTGATCCAGCGAAATGGAAGTTCGGCGTACCGGTGATCGGTACGGCGGTCCTGCTCTCGGCGTTTTGGGTGGTGCCGTTCGTATTGAATCACTCGTACATGACGGACATGAAGTACGAACCCCAGCCGACCGGTTACGGCGAGTCGTTCATCGACATGTTTTTCCCGCTGCACACCGTGTTCGATGTGCTCGTGACGGGTTTTGCGGTGATCGGCTTCTTGTCGGCACTCTGGCGCCGCAATGCCACCGGATCTTGGCTGGGAATCTACGGGGTGGTACTGGCGATCGGAGTGTTCGTTGCGCGTGAGAGTTTGCCGATCATCGGTTTGTTGTGGAATCCGCGAATTCTGCCGTTCTTCTACCTGCTGCGGTACATGCTGATGATGATCGGCATCTACGAAGCGGTGGTGGCGGTGACTCGATTCGTCAATCTGGAGTTCACGACGGCACGCGTGGCCAAGACGGGCGAAGAACAGGTACTGGCGCCGTCCCCACGCGGAAGATTGAACTTCAACATCGCCACCGCATTCGTGGTGTCGATGATCTGCATCAGCATCATCGGCTTCCGCTTCCAAGAGCTGCCGTTTGGCACCACCCGAACCGTAGAGGACGGATCCCAGCAGTACGGCATTGGCCCGATCAGGGTCTCGGCATCCAACGATGGATTCGTGGATGGGTGGGCCCGCTGGAACTTCACGGGGTACGAGGGCAAGAACGCGTACGGCGAGTATCGAACGCTGGTCGACACCATGAAGCAGATCGGCGAAGATCCGCGCTACGGATGTGGCCGCGCTCTCTGGGAAAACAATGGGGAGCTCAACAAGTACGGCACCACGATGGGGCTCATGTTGCTGCCGCACTGGACGGATGGATGCATTGGAAGTATGGAGGGACTCTTCTTCGAAGCCTCCGGCACCACGCCGTACCACTTCATTGCTGCCGCGGCGATGTCCAAACAGAGCAGCAATCCGGTGCGCGAGTTGCGATACGACGACAACAACGCAGCACTGGGCGTTCGCTATCTGCAGGAGTTGGGTGTGCGTTATTACATGGGCTTTACACCCGAAGCGATTCGCGAGGCTTCGGCGCAACCCGCACTGCGTGAGATTGCACGCAGTGGACCTTGGGTGATTTATCAAGTGGAGGGCAGCGACTTGGTGGTGCCACTCTCCGTGCAACCAGTGGTGGTGGGTTCTCGCAGTGATGACGAATCGACGATGGCCCACCAGGACGATGCAAAGGAACGTTGGCTGGAAATTGGAACGAGTTGGTTTCAGAACCCGAATGATTGGGTCGCATTGCCGGCCGCCGATGGTCCGAAAGAGTGGCAACGCATTGCAGTGGGCATCGATGCCAACCGTCGAATCGGCGAACCCGACGACTCATCGCGACGAGTGGACGTGGTGATCCCGAGCGAGCCCATCGCCGTGGTGAACACCGACTTGCCCACGGTTACCGACGTGGTACAGGGCCGAAGCAGCGTGTCGTTTCGCGTAGACAAGGTTGGTACACCAATCTTGGTTCGCACGAGTTACTTCCCGAACTGGGGTGTGTCGGGTGCGAAAGGTCCGTATCGCGTGGCGCCGAACATGATGGTGGTGGTGCCAACCGACAACGAGGTGAAGTTGAGTTTCGGGTGGTCGTTCCTCGACGTGCTCGCGTACGTCATTTCCATCGGCGGAGTCGTCGTGTTGGTGCGCTGGCGCCGGGCGTCGCGTCAAACAACCACCTAGCCTTTCTCTGATGCCGAATCTTGACGCCATCGTGAAGGCGTACGACGTACGCGGCACGGTTCCCGATCAGTTCGATGATTCGTTGGCTCGCGCCTTTGGGGTGGCATTCGTGCAGTTCACCAAGGCAACATCGGTGGTGGTGGCCCACGACATGCGTCCGTCCGGGCCTGGATTGGTGGCGGCCTTCCAGGACGGGGTCACCTCGTGTGGTGCTTCGGTGGTCAACCTCGGGCTTGCGAGTACCGACCTGTTGTACTACGCCAGCGGCATCATGAACCTGCCTGGTGCCATGTTCACGGCGTCGCACAATCCGGCGCAGTACAACGGCATCAAGATGTGTACGGCTGGCGCGCGTTCGATCGGCATCGAGAGCGGTCTTGCCGAGGTACGCGAATTGGCTCGAGCCGCACTCACCACCACCGTGGTGGGGGATGCGACCAAGGTGACGAAGCGGAACATGCTCTCCGAATTCGCCGACCATGTGTTGTCGTTCATCGACGTTTCGTCGTTGCGCGCGTTGAAGGTGGTGGCCGACACGGCCAATGGCATGGGAGGTCTCGTGGTTCCGGCGGTCTTTGACCGCCTCAACATGATCGATTTGGAGATCATGTACGGCGAGCTCGACGGTACGTTTCCCAATCATCCAGCCGATCCGATCCAGCCTGCGAATCAACGGGACCTGCAAGCGCGAGTGATCGCGGGTGGCTTCGACGTTGGCTTGGCGTTCGACGGTGATGCCGACCGCGTGTTCTTGGTGGATGAAATGGGTCGCACGATGTCGGGCAGTACCACCACGGCGATTTTGGCCAAGGTGTTCCTGCGCCGCCACCCTGGAGCCACGATTCTCTACAACCTCATCTCGTCTCGCGCCGTTCGCGAAGTCATCGCCGAGAACGGTGGATCGGGAATGCGAACCAAGAACGGCCACAGTTACATGAAGGGCGTGATGGCCGACACCGGGGCGGTGTTCGCCGGCGAGCACAGCGGTCACTATTACTTTGCCGACAACTACCGCGCTGACAGTGGTCTCATTGCTGCGCTCGTGGTGCTGGAGGAGATGAGCCGAACCGGTTTGCCACTCTCCAAGTTGCGCGAGTCCGTCGAGCGGTACGCCAACAGCGGTGAGATCAACACCCAAGTAAAGGACATTTCAGCGGTGATCACCCGAATCGCCGAGAAGTATTCCGCGCATCCCCAGGATCACCTGGATGGGCTCACGGTGGACTGTGGTGATTGGTGGTTCAACGTGCGACCCTCCAACACCGAGCCGCTCCTGCGCCTCAATGTCGAAGCTGCAACACGCGAGCAATGCGACACGAACGTGGCCGAATTGTTGCAACTGATCACGGCCTAACGCGCTGCTGTCTCCCGACGCGCCGCTGTCCGCATAGTCTGAAGGTGATGAGCACCATCGATGCCCGCTTGCTGGCGATCCTTGCCTGTCCACAAGACAAAGGACCGCTCTACTTCATCTCTGACGAGGAGTTGCTCTACAACCCGCGCTTGAAGCGCCGTTATGACGTGCGCGACGGTATTCCCGTGATGTTGGTGGACGAAGCCACCACGGTGAGCGACGAGGAACATGCTCGCATCATGGCCAAGGTGTCGTCGCAGGGGATTGCTCCAACCTTCAGCGCGTAGTGGGTGTGATATACGACGAGCCGATGATTGCGGCCGCAGCATCCCACCGTCACGTAGACTGAACATCGTCGGCTGACCCGATTCGGCGCCAGCAGGCCCCAGCCCGACACGGTCACTTCGTGACCGTCCGCGTCATCGAGTCAATTGCAATTCAGCCACGAAATGGGGTCAGCCATGTCATCATCCACGTTCGCTCAGCGCAAGGACTATCGCGTTGCCGATGTTTCACTCGCGCCGTTTGGTCGCAAGGAAATTCATCTCGCCGAGCACGAGATGCCGGGTTTGCGCGCGTTGCGCAAGGAGTACGGCGCATCGAAGCCGTTGAAGGGTGCACGAATCTCCGGCTCGCTACACATGACCGTGCAAACCGCGGTGCTCATCGAAACTCTGGTGGAGCTCGGTGCACAAGTGCGATGGGCGAGTTGCAACATCTTCTCCACGCAAGATCACGCGGCTGCGGCGGTTGCGGTGGGACCGAACGGCACCGTCGAAGAGCCAAGCGGCGTTCCCGTGTTCGCATGGAAGGGCGAAACGCTGGAGGAATATTGGTGGGCAACCGAACAGATGATGACCTGGCCCGATGGCGATGGTCCGAACATGATCTTGGACGATGGTGGTGACGCAACGCTGCTGTTGCACAAGGGTGTGGAGTACGAGAAGGAAGGCAAGGTTCCCGATCCGACGACTGCGTCGAATCCGGAATTGGCCATCGTGCTCGGCTTGCTGCAGCGCACGCTGAAGACCGATCCCACCAAGTGGACGCGCATGGCCAAGGGAATCCGTGGCGTCACCGAAGAAACCACCACGGGCGTGAAGCGGCTCTACAAGATGCACGAACGCAAGGAACTGCTGTTCCCGGCCATCAACGTGAACGACAGTGTCACCAAGAGCAAGTT
>SXPV01000128.1 GCA_005793215.1 Actinomycetota bacterium | reverse complement strand
TCGCCAACGACACGTGAGGTCGAGGACCCATGTGCATGATCACCTCGGCTGCACAGATGGTGCCGATTTCAGCACACTGCTCGAGCGTCTTGCCGTGCGTCAATCCATACAGGAATCCGGCGGCGTACATGTCGCCTGCACCTGTGGCATCCACGATGGGGTCAACCGGTAGCGCTGGAATTTCGATGTAGTCGTCAGCAGTAACCACCACGCTTCCCTGCTTGCTGCGAGTTACCACGGCGAGCGGACACTTGTCGCGAAGTGCGCGTACGGATGCTGCAAAGTCGTCGGTGCCGAACAACACTGCAAGCTCGTGCTCATTGGCGAACAACAAGTCCACGTCGTTGCACACCAGCGAGTGGAAGTCGATGTGGTGTCGTTGCACACAGAAGGAGTCCGACAAGGTGAGCGCCACCTTGCGACCTGCTTCGTGGGCGTACTGGGCCGCCACGCGAAACGCCTCCTTCGCGTCGTCCTTGTCGAAGAGGTATCCCTCGAGCAACACCCATTCGGCACTCTGCACGGCGTCCCTGGAGATGTCGCCCGGGCACAGGACCGCGCCCGCCCCGAGGTAGGTATTCATGGTGCGCTGGCCGTCGGGGGTCACCACGATGACGCAGCGTCCCGTGGGAAGCCCGTGATCTTTGGGTGCCGGGAAGAACGACACCCCCGCATCGTGGAGGTCGCTGGAAAACACCCCACCGAGATCGTCGTCGGCGATCTTGCCGATGAAGCCGGCTCGTCCACCGAGGCTCGCCAAACCGTGACTGGTGTTGGCCACCGAGCCGCCGCTCGACATCACATTCGGGGCAATTTGCGAGCGCAGGAACGCCGAGCGCTGGTCGTCAACCAACATCATGGACGCCTTCGTGAGGTTGTGCTCGGTAAGAAAGTCCTCGTCCACCGACGCGATGATGTCCACCATGGCATTGCCGATGGTGACGGCATTCAGCGTGGCAGGTTTCACGACTCCACCACCCTAGATGTTGGGCTGTCTGGTCGGCCGTCGTCCGAGAACACAAAAAGGTTGATTTGATACGACATCTCGCGGACTATCGGACTAAGTTATAAAGTCTCGAAAAGGAGCAGGCCCCCATGAAAGCAAAATCGCTCTCAGCACAGTTGAAAAAAGCATCTTCCGCTTCGGCGCAAACCGTCGCCGACCAACTCATGGCATTGCGCGCAGAGCGAGGCCTCTCTCAGGCACGACTGGCGGAATTGGCCGGTGTGGATCGAAAGACGATCAACCGAATCGAAAACGGTCACTTCTCCCCTTCGCTCGACACGATCACCCGCCTGAGCGTGGTGTTGAAGTGCCGACTCTCTGACCTTGTAGAAGCCAAGCGCTCCAAGCGCTAACACCCATTCGTACCCGCGCAACCAGCGCGACGTTCGCTTAACGCGCCAAAGCGCTGATGAGTCGCTGACAAACGTCGGCAATGTTGTGCGCGTTGTCTGCGTCAACACCAGTATGTGGCCGACCAGGCTTGGGTGCGCGGGCCACTTCGTCAAACAACGTGATGATCTGATCACGCGACAGCTGACTCGGTGATACCAACTCGAGAGCAGCAACGAGCTCGCTGATTGAGATCACCCGACTACCCCTGATCTGCGGCGGAGCTCCGGCGCTGTCGACATCCTGACCGCTCGTGATGGTGAGCAAATGGTCGTGCCGTTGTGGTGTGCTCACTCGAGGTGTGCGGCTCCGAATGACGCCCTTCGCAGATACTTCGCGCGAAAAGATCGGCCAACGACGAGCATTGGCGACACCAATGGCCACGGGAATGTCGTCGTCGATTCGACCGTGGTTTGCCACCAGGAGGCCTTCGCTCAGCAAATGCGAAGCCACCATGGAGGCAAATCGTGCGGTATCGGCACACCATAGAACGATGGTGTATGGGTCACTCATGCCACGTACCAACTCTGCGCCAAAAAAGGAATAAAAACCCCTTCCGAGAAGATAGTTGACGGGTGTACGCACCATAGGTGGGTCTACATACCCCATCTCAACGCACGAGTAGAGGCGGAAGTGACACCGTCTGGTAGCGCGACAACGTGCCACCATCGGCTTCGTGCATTATCGCACGAACGAAAGTTCTTAGCGGCGGTCGGCTTTTAAGGTTCCGTTCACGATTTGTTCGCGAAGTTCTCGCTTGAGGAACTTGCCCGCCGCATTACGCGGCAAGGGCTCGCCCATCATCACCACATGCACCGGAATCTTGAACGCGGCAATCTTGCCGTCGAGGAAGTTCCACAGTTCCGCCGGTGTGATGTGGTGGCCGACCTTGGGATACAGCGCCACGGCCACTTCCTCGCCCAAACGCTCGTGAGGCACCCCGAACACGGCCGCCTCGTGCACTGCCGGATGTTCATAAATGGCGTGCTCCACCTCGGCGCCATACACGTTCTCACCGGCGCGCAGAATCATGTCCTTGGCGCGATCCTCGATATAGAGGAAACCCTCGTCGTCCATGCGTCCGATGTCGCCTGAGCGCAGCCAACCATTCACGATGGTCTCCGCGGTGGCCTCCGGCTTGTTCCAGTAGCCACGAATCAGCATCGGGCCGAACATCCAGATCTCGCCCGTTTTACCTGCTGGTAGTGCCGTGCCATTGTCGTCACGAACTTCCACCAACATCGGTGGAGCGCAGCGACCCGTGCTGGTGGGATGCGACACGTAGTCGTGACCGCGGTTGCCGGGGCCGAACGCATTGGTCTCGGTCATGCCGTAGCCAAGTTGCGGCCCGCCCTTCTTGAAACTGTTTGCCACCTTGTGCACCAACGCAGCTGGTGCCGGCGCACCGCCACCACCCACCGAGCGCAACGACGAGGTGTCGAACTTGGCAAAGTCGGGATGATTGACGAGGTCCCAACTTTGCGTGGGCACCCCAACGAAGTTGGTGATCTTCTCACGCTCGATGATCTCCAGTGCCTTACCGGCGTCCCACTTGTACATGATCACGAGTTTCAATCCGGCGACGAAACAGCTCATCAACACCGCAACGCATCCGGTCACATGGAACAACGGCACGATGAGAATGAACGACGGCGGGAATGGGTCTGGTTCGGGTTTTTCCGTCGCACGTGCACCCTCGATTGCTTGTCGAGCAGAAAACGCCATCAATGCACTGACGACTGCGCGATGGGTGGATACCGCACCTTTCGGGCGGCCAGTGGTGCCCGAGGTGTACAGAATGGTGGCGTCATCGTCGGGAAGAATCTCCACCGCTGGTGCCGCAGAACCGAGTTCGAGCGCAGACTCCCAGCGATCGTGACCAGCCGAGGAGGGCAACTCCGAACGCACCAGCAACACGTGAATACCGAGTTCGGCACATGTCTTGCGCGCATTCTCGAAGCGTTGGTCATCGCAGATGAGTACCTTGGCGCCACAGTCACGCAGGGCGTAGTCCATTTCGTCCTCGGTCCACCAGGAGTTCATCGACACCGACACGCCGCCGGAAATGAGAATGCCGGCAAAACTCATGGCCCACTCTGGATAGTTGCGCATGGCCACGGCAACGCGATCACCCTTTTTGATGCCATAAACGTTCACTAGGCGGTTGGCGAGCGCATCCACATGCTGGAAGGTCTTGGCAAATGACCATCGCTCACCTTCGTACACGAGGAAGTCCTTGTCGCCATGCCCACGTGCCAAGCCGAAGATCTGCGCCAAGTTGGCTGGTGCGTGCTTGAACACCTTCATGTTGACCCCGCGAACTTCGGCGTCGACCAGTTCGAACATTTGCCCCGGTGAGTGCACCGCGGCAATGGCGTCCTTCCACGAAAGACCTGCTGGCGTTGTCATGTGAGCCCCCTCACCACCATGGGTGGTGCAGGTAAGTCTCGCTTATCGCACTGCTCGTGCGCCACTTGTGGAGCTGAGGGGAATTGAACCCCTGGCCTGTACATTGCGAACGTACCGCTCTACCAACTGAGCTACAGCCCCGCGGGCGCTTACGCTACCGCTTCGCCGCGAGCGCGAACCCGTCAGGCGACGCGACGGAACTGGCGGCGATAACGCTCGTGATCGCGCTTCACTCGCCACTGCACCAAGACGTAACAATAGGCCGCTAGGGCCAGTGCGGAGATGGTGAAGGTCCACACAAAGAAGATTTCTCGCATGGCAATCGCCAAGAGCAACGACAACCCGGCGGTACCCAACAAGCCAAGCAGCCAGTTTTGGCGACGACGGCGAATCATCTCGCGCTCGAAGAACTCGCCTTCAAAGCGGGCATGTTGGCGGGAACCACGAGGACGCACCACCGACGACGTGGCGTGTCCCACCTGACGCAGCGGGCGGCCCATGGCGCGAGCGGCAGGGGCAAACGGACGGGCGACCTCACGAAGTGGGGCACGCATCGAACCCAAGGGCAATTGGCTGGCGCGTGGCAACGGACGGCCATCTCGCTGCAGCGACGACAATTGACGACGGAACTGGGTTACCGAGGTGGTGGGCGAATTCCGGAGTCGGGAACGTACGAGAGGGGGTACCAGGACGGCAGCCCAGGCAGCAGCGACGATCAGCAAAATCAGGTTGCCCATACGGTTCCTGACAGTCTATGACGATTTGATGACAGTCCAGAGCCCCTTCCGACGGGGTCGAACAGCCGCCAGGGGCGGCGTTTGGCGGCGCTAGTTAGCTGCGCGGCGGTACGTGCCTTGGCGACCGCCCGACTTTTCCCACAGGGTGAGCTCGCCAATCAGCATGTCGCGATCGGCACTTTTGCACATGTCGTAGATGGTGAGGGCAGCCACCGAACAGGCGTGCAGCGCCTCCATTTCCACCCCGGTGCGATCGATGGTGTCAACATGGCACTCCACTGCCACCCAGGTGTCACCGATCTCAAAGTTGATGGTGACCGCACCGATCAGCAACGGATGGCAGAGCGGAATCATGTCGCTGGTGCGCTTGGCGGCTTGGATGCCCGCCACTCGCGCAACGGCCAGCACGTCGCCCTTCTTTACTTCGCGATTGGCGATCGCGGCCGTGGTGGCTGGCTGCATGAATACCTTGCAGCGTGCCATCGCGCGTCGATGGGTAGGTTCCTTGGGGGTCACATCCACCATGCGGGCACGACCGAGCGGGTCGAGGTGCGAAAATTGTGCGTCAGACATCGTCAGCCTCCGATGATGATTGGGTACGACATGTTCAGCCTCCGATTTGGCTCATGGATCGGCGTGGGCGAAGGAATGCGATCTGCCCGATGTTGTGACCAGCCCACTTCTCGCCCACCGCACGACGCAACAACGCTTCGATGGCATCGTCGGTGGCACCGCCGCGCAGCAGCGCGCGCACATCGAACTCGTCGGTGGCGAACAAGCAAGTACGGAACTGTCCATCAGCGGTCAAACGCACGCGATCACAGTCGCCACAAAACGGTTTGGTCACGGTCGGAATCACGCCGACGGTACCGCGACCATCGAGATACCGCCAACGGTCGGCTGGTGCGGCTCCTCGGCTCGGCAACTGCTCGAGCGGAAACACCGCCTGGATGGTGGAGACAATTTCATCTTGACCGACGACGGCGTTGGTGAGCCAGCCACCCTGTGCGTCGAGTGGCATGAACTCGATGAAACGTACCTCTACATCGTGCTCACGACCGAAAGTGGCGAGAGCAACAATCTCGTCGTCGTTGACTCCGCGCTGTACGACCGCATTGATCTTCACGGGCGAGAATCCCATGTCTCGCGCCGCTGCAATGCCCTCGAGTACCGAGTTCAGTTCGTCGCGCTTGGTCATGTGCTTGAACCGTTCGCGATTCAAGGTGTCGAGGCTGATGTTGACGCGCGACAGCCCGGCGCGCTTCAAGTCGTGCGCCACCAGCGCCAAGGTAGCCCCGTTGGTACTCAGCGCTAGATCTATCCGTGCACCGGCGCGCGGTGAGTCGGCGCCTGGCGGCACGACCAGTGACGCCAACTTTTCGATCAGCACAGGCAGGTGGGCGCGCACCGTGGGCTCGCCGCCAGTAAGACGAATGCCGTCCACCCCGAATCGCTCCACGCAGATTCGAGCCACGCGAACTATTTCTTCGTAGGTCAGCACGTCGGCGCGCGGCAGCCACTGCAAACCCTCCTCGGGCATGCAATACGTGCAGCGGAAGTTGCACCGATCGGTGACCGAAATGCGCAAGTCACGAACCGTTCGACCAAACGAATCGATCAGTTCTGGCCGGGTCGAATCAGACCGCGAGGTTTGCGGCAACTGCGACATGGCGAAAGCCTACGCCCGACCAGCGTTGGCGCACTAGGCCAACCTCAACGCACCTGGTGGACGTCGGCTGGTTTAATTCAGCAACATGACGTCGACAGTGCCGCCCGCATCGACGCCGGAGCCGTCGGGCACGATTGCCAATCCATTCGCGCCCGCCGTAGCCGCCAACTGATGGCTGCCCTGTGGGCCCGTGTCGCGTACGTGCAAACGACCATCGGTATCGAAATGCCCGAACACACGCATGAAGTGCGTCTTGCCGTCGGGCTTACGGCGTAGCGGTGCGTCGGCGATCGCGTGAATCATCGGACGTAGCAAGTTCGTGGTGTGGCCCATCATCTTTCGCAACGCTGGACGAGCCAACAATTCGTAACTGATCATCGACGACACCGGATTGCCCGGCAAACCGAAAATTGGCACCCGACGCAACAGACGGTCTTGCGTTTCCGTGCCGTTCAGCAATCCGAATGCGAACGGCTTTGCCGGCTTGATGGCCATCTGCATCCACTGCATATCGGCAATTCGTGACAGCACCGCCTTCACGACGTCGAAGTCGCCCATGCTGACGCCTCCGCTGGTGACGATGGCATCGTGCGTGAGAGCAGCCTCACGGAGTGTTCTTTCGAGTAGTGCCTCGTCGTCTGCGATCACACCCAAGTTGGTGACCTCGCAGCTCGAGTCTGCGATGAGTAACTCCAACATGGTGAGATTGCTCTCGCGAATTTGACCACGCTGCAACGGCGAGCCATCGGTAACCAGTTCGTCACCGGTGGACAGCAGTGCAACCTTTGCCCGCGGATACACCCACACATGGCGGGCGTTCATGCTCGACAACACGCCGGCACCTGCAGCGTTCATCACGGTGCCAGCCTGAAACACGGTGTCACCCGCGCGGACATCGTCGGCAACCGGTCGTACGGAGGTCCCGACACCTACCGACTTGTTGATCATCACGCGATCGGCTACCGACTGCTCGCAGTCCTCCACCATCACCACGGCATCGGCGCCGTTGGGCATCGGCGCACCGGTCATGATGCGAAGTGCCTCACCGACACCCACGTTCCACGATGTGCCGTCACCAGCAGCGATCGTGCCGATCACCCGCAATTCCGCGGGTACGTTCGCAACGTCGCTGGCATGGACCGCAAACCCATCGACCGCCGTGTTGGCGAATGGTGGATTGTTCTCCGTTGCCACCACATCGCGAGCGAGCACGAGCCCTGCAGCGTGCAGGCACGCGATTTCACGTTCGGGCAACGTCGCAACGGCGGAGAGCACGCGGTCCTGCGCATCACGAAGTGGGATCACCTCTAGGACGGTATCGGGCACGCGACGAACCGCGTCTGTCGCGGGTGTTGCAATGCGACCGCCGTCATCGTGCGAGGCGACCGCCGGCGTCGTGCGAGGCTGTGGTGTGGCCATCTTTGCCCCATTTCCGCAATCACCACTCAAGGTCGCATGGCAGGTGGCAGATGGCTCTGCCAGCGAAGTAGAAATCCGCTACGAGAACGAAGGATGGACGGCCCAAGGATCGTTGGGCGCCGATCGAGCGCAATTCGTGTTGCGCTACTCCGCCACATTGGTCGTGCAGCAGTTCATGCTCTTTCGCGACATGGATGAGCCCGACCTGTGGCTCGGACGTGACCGCTCCGGGCGTTGGGGTGAGGTGAACGGTGCACATCGTCCCGATTTGGATGGCTGCAGCGACATCGAGTTGCGAATGAATCCGTTCACCCCGTCGATCACCATGAAGCGACTGCCGTTGCTGGAGCAGCACGCAGCGAGCATCGCAGTGGCGACGGTGAACGTGGAAACACTCGAAGTATTGCCGCGGCAACGCACCTACTCGCGTTTGGAGTCCAACCGCTGGCGATACACAAGCGCGTATCACGAACGCGAAGTGGAATCCACGTTGGATGAATACGGGCTCATCGTCGACGAACCCGACGCATTCAGTCGACGAGGGCTTGATACACCAAGTTCTTGAAGTAAGGGCGCAGTGGCCACGTGCTCGACGGCAACAACTGCGTGTAGAACGCGGCAATGATTCCCTCGTTGCGGTCGATCCAGAACGTGGTACTTGCGGCGCCACCCCAACCGAAATCGCCGACCGAACCATGCACCTTGGCGCGCGCAGGATTCAACAACACCGAGAAGCCGAGACCAAATCCGAAACCGTCGTAGGCATTTTCCAGATCCAACGGTCGACCGTATTCGGTGATGTCGGCGTCGTTCGGTAGATGATTGGACGTCATCAACCGCACAGTGCGAGGCGACAAGATTCGAGCACCGTCCAGTTCGCCATCGTTTGCCAACATCTGCAAGAACCGGTGGTAGTCGTACGCCGTGGACACCAGCCCGCCGCCTCCACTCAGGAACGTCGGTCGATGCGCTGCGGCATTGCCCATGTTGTCGAGCCGCTTGGCGCGGCGCGTTGCCGGGTCGGGTTGATACAAACCAGCGAGACGGTGCACCTTGTCCTCCGGTGCAAAGAACCCCGTGTCGTGCATGCCGAGCGGAGCAAATATTCGCTGTGCAAAGAATTCTTCCAGCGTTTGACCCGACGCCACCTCCACGATGCGGCCCACCACGTCGGTAGCCACGCTGTAGTTCCACTCGGTTCCGGGCTGGAACAACAGAGGCAACGCAGCCCACTTTTCACATGCTTCTTCAAGCGTGGTGCCACGAGGAACTCCCCATTCGAACCCGGCACGGCGATACAGGTCGTCCACCGGCGACTGATACAAGAAGCCGTACGTGAGACCAGCAGTGTGCGACAAGAGGTGCCACACCAACATTTGCTCGGTCACCGGCTCGGTGAACGGCTTCACGACAGAGCCCGAGCGCCACACTCGAGACGAGCCGAAACTCGGAATGAAATTGCTCACCGGGTCGTTCAGCAACAACTTGCCTTCTTCCACCAGCATCATGAGCGCCACCGAGGTGATGGGCTTGGTAATCGAATAGATGCGGTACATGGTGTCGTCTTCAACCGGTAGCGAACCCTCGACGTCTCGCATGCCGTAGCGGTGTTGGTGCGCCACTTTTCCGTGACGGGATACCACCAAGTGAAAGCCCGGCAATCGACCATCGTCGACGTATCTCTCGAAGTGCTCGTCCAATGTCCGCAGACGCTTGGGATCCATACCTGCGGCATCCGGTGTGACTTCGTTGACGAGTGCCTTGGCGTGAGCGTTCATGTCTGCTCCCCTTTCAATCGTGTTTCCAGCCATGTGCGCAACTGTGGGCCAACGTCTCGACGCTTCAGCGCTGCATCGATCGACGCGGTCAACATTCCCATTGGAGTTCCGGTGTCGTGACGCGTACACGAGATGAGGACACCGTTCACCTTGCCCGTTCGCGCCATGTTCCCGATCGCATCACTCAACTGCAGCTCGCCACCTGCTGCCGGCTTCAATGTGGCGAGGAAGCCGAAGACGTCGCGCCCGAACACGTATCTTCCGATGATGACGAGGTCGCTTGGTGCATCGACCGCGTTCGGCTTCTCCACCACATCGCGAATGCCCACCCGGCCATTCGCATCGGGCACGCCTTGTGGAGTAACACAGCCGTACGCCGTCACCTCGTTGCGCGGCACTCGCTTCAACCCAATGGCGGCTTTTCCGCTGGCTTCGTATTCAGCGACAAGGTCCTTCAGATGTGAACTGTCGCCCATCAACTCATCGGGCAGTAACACCGCAAATGGTGCGTCACCCACGAGCTCACGCGCACATTCCACGGCATGACCCAAACCTCGCGGCGAATCCTGGTACACCACGGTGATTCGTGCACCCCCACTGGCTTTTTCGGCAAACATTTCGATGGCCGGCTTGGCACGATTCGAAATCAGGATGATGTGCTCGATGCCCGCACCGATTGCTTCGTCCACCGTGTGCTGGAGTGACGGCGTGTCGAAGACGGGCAGCAACTCCTTGGGCACCACCTTGGTGGCCGGCAAAAATCTGGTGCCAAGACCCGCCGCGGGGATCACGGCTACGCGCACGGGCATTGTCTCATCGTAGACTTTGAAGCCCTATGCCCACCTATGTGTACCGCTTCATCGACACGGGCGAAACCATCGAGATTCGCCAGTCATTCGACGACGCCGCGCTCACCGAAGCACCACACCCGAGCGACGGTAAACCTCGCCCCGTAAAGAAGGTGTTCACCCCGGTGGGTGTCACATTCAAGGGTTCGGGTTTCTACAAGACCGATTCGGGTGGGTCCAAGAAATCGACGACGTCGACATCGGCTGCATCAACTGCCGACTCCGGCTCCTCTGCGCCGACGTCGAGCGACTCATCCTCGTCGAGCCCAGCCAACGGCACGTCCGGTGCAACTCCAAGCAGTGCCAGCACGGCTGCTCCGAGCACGCCATCTGCGTAGGCGCCCGACCAACGCACAATTGCCGCGCCGACGGCACACAGCGAGGTATGAGAAACCTCATTCATCGACTACTGAACGTCTCCACCTACCGACACCTTGATCGCCGGCTTGCCGCCGATGCTTCGCTGCGTCGCGCAGTGTTGGCTTCGGGTGTTGCCCTCAGCGTGGTGTGTTACGTATTGGCGATTACCACGGCGCGCTAACAGCCGGTGGCCGCGGCGCGCTCACCCGCCCCCGTGGTGTCGACCCGTTAGCGAATGCCG
>SXPV01000127.1 GCA_005793215.1 Actinomycetota bacterium | reverse complement strand
GCAAACAAAGAAATGAGTAATCATGCCAACCGGTACCGTCAAGTTCTTCAATGACGAGAAGGGTTTCGGATTCATCTCTCGCGAAGGCGAGCAGGATGTGTTCGTGCACTTCTCCAACATCGAAGGCACCGGGCGCCGCACTCTCGTTGCGGGCCAACAGGTCGAGTTCGAACTCGGTCAAGGCCGCAAGGGTGTCGAAGCGCACAACGTCAAAGCCATCAGCTGAATTGCCACGGGGTAGTGCCCCGTCATTTCTCGTCTTGATTGTCAAGAGTTGATTCATCGTGCCCATGAACCTTGCCCGTGATCAGATTCTGGTTGAGCGGCGCTACGTCGCCGTCTTCAACACGATTTCCGATGACTCACTGACTGCCCTGGCGCTCGCATTGCCCGAACAGCTCCGTGATCCATTCGCGCGAGGTGTTGGATTACGACGCGGCGCCTACGACGATGTGGCCTCGCTGGCTGCCAACATTCGCACCGGCATGGTGGCCCGCAAGACCATCATCGATGCAGGTGTGCTGCTCAGCGAACCATGCACGGAGTACTTCGTTGACGCCCTTGGCGATGCCAGTGACGATCCGTCGTACGAAGATCTTCTTGCACTGATCCCCGACGCGATCGACAAGTTCACCCTCGACGCCGTGCGGCTGATGGCCGTGCAGTATTCGGTGGCACTCGGCGGTTTCCGTCGGCTCGTGTCAGACGACGAACGCTTTACGATTCCGACTGCTGCCCCGGTGACCCGCGTGAAGCCCGATGCAGCGGAGCAGGAAGCCAAGCGCGCCGCTCGGCGCGAGCGTCGCAAGCGCTAAATCGCGTCTCGGCCTTCTTCCGCGGTGCGAATGCGTACCACGCGTGACACCTCGGTGATCCACACTTTGCCGTCACCAATCTTGCCGGTGCCTGCGCTCTTTACGATCACCTCGACGACGCGATCAACAACGGCGTCATCGACCACCATCTCCAATCGCACCTTGGGAATGAGGTCCACCTTGTATTCCGCACCGCGATACGTTTCCACGTGGCCGCCCTGTCGACCAAAGCCGCGTGCTTCGGTAACGGTAATCCCCGTCACATTGGCGGCCTTGAGTGCATCCTTCACCTCATCGAGTTTGAAGGGCTTGATGATTGCCGTAATCAGTTTCATGATGTTGGTCTCCTATCGGTTCTGGTGAGTTAGTCGTGATATGCGGTTTCAGAATGCAGTGCAAGGTCCAGGCCAGTGAGTTCGGCTTGTTCTTCGGCTCGAACCCCGACCGTAGCGGCCAATACCTTCATGATCACCCACGTGAGGATGAACGACCACACGATGGCAACTCCGTTGGCCAACGCCTGTTCAATCAGCAAGTCTGCCGACCCTCCGTAGAAGATTCCCTCGCTGAAACTTCCCTCGAAAAACGACGGGTTCGCGAAGAATCCGATGAGAAGTGAACCAACGAGCCCACCAACGAAGTGGACACCCACCACGTCGAGAGCATCGTCATATCCGAGCTTGGTCTTCAGTCGAACCGCATAACAACACACGGCACCGGCGATTGCGCCGATTGCCAACGGTGCGCCACCCGATACATAGCCAGCGGCTGGAGTTATGGCGACGAGTCCGGCAACGATGCCAGAAGCGGCTCCGAGATTCGATGGACGACCATCTCTCACCCACTCCACGAGGATCCACGCAAGGCCCGCAGCGGCACCCGCCAGGAACGTGTTCATGAACGCCTGGGCCGCCTGTCCGTTCGCGGCCAACGCCGACCCAGCGTTGAAGCCGAACCAGCCGAACCAGAGGATTCCGGTGCCGATCATGACGAGTGGCATGGAATGCGGTGGCGCGGGATCAACCCTGCGCTTCCCGAGGACCAGTGCGGCTGCGAGTGCTGCGATTCCCGCGTTCACGTGAATTGCAGTACCGCCCGCAAAGTCGAGTGATCCACGTTGTCCCAGCCATCCGCCGTACACCCACTTGAACACGGGCACGTACACGATGAAGAGCCAGAGCGGAACGAAGATTGCCCACGCACTGAACTTCATTCGTCCTGCAACGGCACCAGAGATGAGCGCAGGCGTGATTGCAGCAAACATTCCCAAAAAGGCAATCGTCGCCAAGGTTCCACCGTCACCGGCTGCGGTGATATCGCTCAACAGGAACGAATCAAAACTTCCGATGAAGTCACTGTCGAACGGCACTTGTGCAAGCGAGTAGCCGAGCACCATCCACAGCACCGGCACCGCCAAGATGCAGTAGAAGTTCATCAGCAGCATGTTGAGGACGTTGCGCCGTCGATCCATGCCCCCGTAGAAGAACGCCAAACCTGGCGTCATAAACAACACGAGTGCCGACGAAACCAACACCCAGACCAATCCTGCACTGTCCATCGCTATCTCCTGTTCGTGAAGTGGAACATTGTGCAGAGACGACGTTGGCTCAGCGAAAACGACCTTAAACCACCCAAGTTTCGTGCCCGTGTGTGAAGTGTTTCCAGAATGTTTTCTTTGGTTCGTCTAACATTTTGTCAAGTGGCAACGGAGCCGCCGAAAACCATGACATCAACAACCCCCTCAGCCGACCAGGCGCTCGCCTCGGTGGAGTACCGCATGCGCGAGGCTGGCCTGTGGTTGAAGCTCGAAGACGGCGTCATAGAAAATCTCATTGCCCCGCGACGCGTACTCGAGGTGTCGATTCCCATTCGTCGTGATGACGGCACTCGTGTGCGCTTCACCGGTTGGCGTGTCCAGCACAACATCACCCGCGGGCCGGGCAAGGGAGGCCTCCGCTATCACCCCTCGGTGAATCGCGATGAAACGGTTTCGTTGGCCGCGGCGATGTCACTCAAGACCGCACTCATGAACCTGCCACTTGGTGGGGCCAAGGGCGGGATTGCCATCGACCCGAAGTTGTTGAGTCCTCGTGAGCTCGAGCGTGTCACGCGGCGTTACGTGTCGGAGATTTTTGCCTTTCTCGGGCCCGACAAGGATGTGCCTGCCCCGGACGTAGGAACCAACGCCCAGGTGATGGCGTGGGTAATGGACCAATATTCGATTGGCATCGGACACGCCGTACCCGGGGTGGTTACCGGCAAGCCGTTGGCACTGGGTGGATCACTTGGTCGCGACTCGGCCACCGGTCGTGGTGTGGTGGAAGCAGCGTCACTCGTATGCCAAGCGCGAGGAACGTCGCTCGATGGCAAACGAATCGTGATTCAGGGTTTCGGCAATGTGGGTATGTGGGCAGCACAACTCGCTGCTGGATGGGGTGCGCGCATCGTTGGAATCTCCGATGTGGGCGGCGTCATCGCAAGCGAGAAGGGTCTCGATATCACCGAACTGGTCCGTGCAACCCAGCGCGGTGTTGGCAGCGTGGTGGATGCAGGTGTCGGCGAGGTGATTGCTCGTGGTGTGGAGCGATCTGCCGACGTGTTCGCACTCCCGTCCGACATTGCCATGCCGTGCGCGCTCGGCGGAGCCGTGGACATCCACGAGGCACGCACCCTCACCGCAAAATACGTCATCGAAGGTGCCAACGGTCCCCTCACCCCCGCCGCCGACGAGGTGTTGAATGATTGTGGCGTCATCGTGGTGCCCGACATTTACGCCAACGCCGGTGGCGTGACCTGCTCGTACCTCGAACAATGTCAGAACTATGCGCATCTCCAATGGGACGAAGACGAAGTGAATGCATCGGTGGTGTCAACGATGCGATCGGCGTTCAAGCGTTTGCATGCGTTCTCGCAAGAACACCAACTGTCGTACCGTCGCGCCGCTTCGGTGTTGGGTGTGAAGGCTCTTGCCGACGCACACCAATTGCGCGGTCTGCACCCCTAGCGCAACGCGACGCTAAGTAGGCTTGCTGTATGACTGGTGAGAAAACGAAGGCCTATCTCGACGACCGCAAGCACGTGTTTCACTCGTGGTCGGCACAAGGATTGATCGACCCCGTTGATGTCGTCAAGGCCGAGGGTTCGTACTTCTGGGACTCCAACGGCAAGAAGTTTCTCGATTTCTCCAGCCAATTGGTGAACGTCAACATCGGCCACCAACACCCCAAATTGGTGAAGGCAATTCAGGACTACGCAGCAAAGATGTGCACCATCGCACCGTTCCACGCCAACGACATGCGTTCGGAGGCCGCGCGACTCATCGCCGAGGTGGCACCGGGCGACCTGAACATGGTGTTCTTCACCAATGGTGGTGCCGAGGCTGCCGAGAACGCGGTTCGGCTCGCCAAGTTGCACACGGGTCGACACAAGATTCTCACCATGTATCGCTCGTACCACGGCTCCACCTCGGGCGCCATTGCGCTCACCGGCGACCCGCGTCGTTGGCCAAATGAGACCGGCGCTTCTGGTGCCGTGAAGTTCTGGGGTCCGTATCCGTATCGTTCGGCATTCCACTCCTCCAACGACAAAGAGGAGTGCGAGCGCGCCCTTCAACATCTCGAGGACGTGCTCATGGTGGAGGGTCCGCACACGGTTGCGATGATCGGTCTCGAGACCGTCGTTGGCACCAACGGCATTCTGGTTCCACCCGAGGGTTACCTGCAGGGCGTACGTGACCTGTGCACCAAGTACGGCATCGTCATGATGTGCGATGAAGTGATGGCAGGCTTCGGTCGTTGTGGCGAGTGGTTTGCCGTCAACAAGTGGCACGTCACGCCAGATCTCATCTGCTTCGCCAAGGGTGTCAACTCCGGTTACGTGCCACTCGGCGGTGTGGTCATCAGTCAGAAGATCGCCGACTCGTTCAAGGAGCGCGTGTATCCGGGTGGCCTCACCTACATGGGTCACCCACTCGCCTGTGCCGCTGCCGTTGCGTCAATCAACATCTTCAAGGAAGAAAAGGTGCTCGAGCACGTGCGCAGGATGGCCGAGAACGTCATCGCACCGGAGCTCGACCGCCTGAAGGACAAGCACCCGTCGGTCGGCGATGTGCGTGGTCTGGGAATGTTCTGGGCGATTGAGCTCGTGAAGAATCGTGACACTCGCGCGCCATACGTTCCGTTCAACGCTGCTGGTGCGGACGCCAAACCAATGGCTGAAATCGTTGCATTCTGCAAACAGCAGGGCTTGTGGCCATTCACACACTTCAACCGCATTCATGTGGTGCCACCGTGCACCACGAGCGAGGCCGATATTCGCGCAGGCCTCGCCATCATCGACGAAGCGCTGAATATCGCCGACAAGCACTACGTCGGCTAACTCGTCCCTACTTCGTGATCTCCACGGTGTCGTAAAGACCGCTGCTGAGCACCCGAACTCGCACGCCATTACTCGTCACCGCATCACCGACTCCGAGAATGGCGTCGTACTGCGGCGGCGAAGAGCACGTTGGCAGACTCTGCAATCCACGACTCGCTGGCGCAACGAGCGCCTGAAAGCCTTCGCCATGTCCCAACGTCATGTCGGCCGTGTACACGATGACTCCATCCCGAGCACGCCAAGTCGACGTGGATGTGCCCGTGCCCTCACAGTCGAACTTCGCGTTTGCTCGCCGCGACTCCACCACCAGCAGCTTGGAACTGGACAGTGGCACCAATACGGTCTTCACCCCTGATGTCTTCACATCGGTCGGCACGAGCGTGACTCGTGCTTCGGTCAACTCCGAAAGTGGTTTACAGAAAACCTGCGAGTCGGCAAGCCAACCCATCACGAAACGCAACCACGTACTCAGCGTTCTGCTTGGGCCATCTTGAGCTGCCATCATGTCGAAACCCGAAAATGGTCCGCCTGGAATCTCGGTTTGTTTGCCAATCCACCATTGGGTGTTCTGGTCGTAGAGATCCGGTAGCGGAAACATGTGTCCTGTCTCGTGCGCCCAGTACGACCAGTAGTTCTTGTATTGCCGGTCGAAATAAGCGCCGGCAATCATGTAGTTGTACACACGTCCTTCGGCAGTGGCGTATCCACCGGCCGAACCAAATTCGCTGTGAAGGAAACCCTGCACGCCCTCGGCCATGAACGTTTGACCAGCGGGCAAAACGAAGGCAACCGCCCGAACACCCGAGAAATTGAAACTTGAATCTGCTGCGGCAAACGCTGCATTCGCCAGGGTGTTGTCGTCACTGCGCGAACGACTCATCACATAACTTGTCGACTGGCCGGGCACCCTCACCCAACTTTCGTGTACTCGCCAGTCAATCTTCACTCGACCTTCGGACACCATGTCGTACCACTCGGACATCAGACGCATCTGGTCGGTTACTCTCGCCATCACGTTCGCCTCTCCGCGAAGATCTGCAAAGTCGATGGGTATCAACGCAAACGTGAACGTACCGCGCGATGCAAAATTGCTCTCGATGACCGGGAAGCCTGCCAGCAGTTGTCCGTATGTTCGACGTTGCATACTCTGGTCTCGCAGTCGGCAGAGGTCGGGAGCGGAGCTCGCGACCGTCGGCTGACGATACGGCTCTATGGTCGTGGTGGTGGTCATTGCGGTTGTTGTCGTTACAACCGTGGTGCTTGACGCTGTCGACACCCCCACTCGACGCCACTTCAACGATCGACCAACCGTGGTGCATCGGTAGCGCACTCCTGAGACGCTCCGCACGGCATCCGAACGAGTGCAGCGTGTACCAGCAATTGCAGGTTGAGTACTTGGTGTCACCACGTCGGGTGATACCGGAAGCAGAGCCGTGATCATCGCGGCGGCAGCCGTAACTGATTGACAGATGACACACATGACAAACCTCGTGACCAATCATGGTATGCGTGGGAGTGATTGAACCCACAAACACCGAGGGTGCGGGCCGCTGTCGCGACCCGCACCCTCACGTGCGACTTTCGCAGCGATTGTCGCTGCGTTTCGTCAACTTACCTAGTTGCCACCTTCATTGAGGGTGACTTCGATCGGCGCATATGCCGAACCGGACGTGTCCACACCGAGACCCGCGAGGATGTCGAGTGCCTTCGTCACGATGTCATTGGTGTACGCCTCGGCGTCTGGCGCCTTGGTGAGCACCGTGCCACCTTCGAGGTTCTTGGTTTCCTGCGACAGGGTTGCTGTGCGGGTCCAAGCAGCCTCATCGATAAAGCCCACGCCATTGGCGGCTGGCCAGATCAACTTGTTGACTTCGTTCATCTGCCACAACTGGTGGCTGGCGCCGAGCTTGGAGCCCTTTGCCAACACGATGTCACGGCATGCTTCGACGTTGTCACGGCAGAATGCCCAACCCTGGAGGGATGCAGCAACGAACTTCGCTGCGGTGTCTGCATATGCAGCATCGCTGGCGAGACGCTCGCCCGACGCCCAGATGGCGTCTTGCAACATTCCAACGCCGGCCTCTTCATACGAAACGACGTTGAAGTCGTCCGCGGTGTAGAGCGCGCCGGTGTCCGGGTTCACTGCTTCGAGTACTTGTGCGTACTCGTTGTAGGTCATGGCCTCGGCGGCATCGATGTCACCGGAGAGCAGGCCGACCATGTCGAACTGCTGTTGCACGAGCGTGACATCCTTGGCTGGATCAAGTCCGGCCTTGGTGAGTGCCGCGAAGATTTCGAACTCGTTGCCGTAGCCCCAGTTGCCGATCTTCTTGCCGGCAAAATCCTCTGGCTTGGTGATGTTCTGGTCCTTGAACGACACCTGCAAGGTGCCCGAACGCTGGAACACCTGCGCGATGTTCACGATGTTGGCGCCTGCTTCGCGGCTGGCGAGTGCCTTTGACACCCACGAGATTGCGAAGTCAACGTTGCCGTTGGCCAATTCGGTTTGTGGAACGATGTCGACACCACCTTCAACGATGGTGACATCGAGACACTGGTCGGCATAGAAGCCCTGATCTTGCGCGGCGAAGTAGCCGGCGAACTGGGCTTGGATGAACCACTGCAACTGCAGCTTGACCGGTGTTGGCGTAGTGCAGGTTTCTGCAGCCTCTTCGGTTGCTTCGGCAGTGGTTTCTTCGGTGACTTCGTCGGCTGCCTCGTCGCTACCGCCACAGGCGGCTACGAAGAGTGACAGCGCGGCGATGCCGGCGAAGGCAACCCGTACTGAACGCTTCTTCATGTGTTTTCTCTCCCCTTCCGAATGTGCACATTCGGATGTTGTGTTGTGTTGTATTACTTCGCCCGTCCCTTGCGGTTGAGGCTCTCCATTACTACGGAGAATGAATAGAACAGTAGCCCAAGCAGGCAGGCCCCCACAACGTAGGCCCAGCCTGCGGCGTTCTTGGAATTCGCAATGTTGCTGGAGATTCGACTTCCCAAGCCGTTCTGCGATCCGCCGAAATACTCGCTGACGAAGGCCGTGATGACCGCCGCCGGAGCCGCAATCTTCAGCGATACAAACAGAAACGGCACTGCATTGGGGATACGAACCTTGCGGAGAATGGCAACATCGCTGGCGGCGTACGAACGCATCAACTCCACGTGGGTTGACGACACCTGGGTAAGGCCGCGGGCCACGTTGACCAACACGATGAAATACACCACGAGCGCAACCATGATTCGCCGCGGCACTTCACTGGTGATGGAATACATGTTGTTGAGCACCGCCACCAGTACGAAGATCGGCACGGCGTTGAGCGCTACGGCCAGTGGAGTGATGATCTGATTCAAGAACTTGAAACGACTGAGCACGAAACTCATGGCCACACCAAGGGTGGTTCCAGCGACCAGACCAATGAGCGCGTTCGTCCCCGACACCGTTGCAGCGGCACGAATCAACGAGAAGTTGTTGACGAATTGCTCACTGATTGCAGATGGCGCGGTGAGAAAGTACGGCTTGAGTTCGAAGAATCTCACCGCCCATTCCCAGAAGCCAAGGAACAGCGCTCCGAACACGGCAGCCGGCACTACTTTGCCGAAGGTTGCACCAAGCGAACTGCCGACCTTGCTCATCGGTCGTCGTTGCCCAATCCCACGTGTGCTGCATGCATGCCCCGTAGGCCCTCGCGCACCGCGGTGATTGCCTCGAAGAACGCGGTCCGATTGCGGGTGTCTTCACTGCGTTCGCCACCGAGCGCCACATCAACGACCTTCGTGATTCGCCCGGGGCGTGGAGACATCACCACGACGCGATTGGACAAGTACACCGCTTCGGGGATCGAGTGCGTCACGAACACCACCGTGGTGCCGGTGGCCGCACAGATGCGCAGTAATTCACCCTGCATATACTCGCGAGTCATCTCATCGAGCGCACCGACCGGCTCGTCCATGAGCAGTAGCGGAGGATGCGCCGCCAATGCTCGAGCAATCGCGATGCGTTGTTGCATTCCGCCCGACAACTGCCAGGGATAGTGGTCGCCGAATTCGGGCAACTTTACGAGTTGGAGCATCTCGTCCGCACGAGCGCGACGATCGGCCTTCTCCCAACCTTTCAACTCCAGTGGTAGTTCGATGTTCTTGCGAACGGTGCGCCAGTCGAAAAGACCTGCTTGCTGGAATGCCATACCGTAGTCCTGATCGAGTCGGGCTTGCACAGCAGACTTGCCGTTCACGCTCACCTCACCCGATGTGGGCTCGAGAAGGTTTGCAATCAGGCGTAGCAGCGTGGATTTACCGCAACCCGATGGGCCAATGAGCGACACAAACTCGCCTTGTTTCACGTCGAGGCTCACGTCGCGCAGTGCATCCACCTGGTTGGATTTGCCCTCGTTGAACGCCTTGCTCACGTTTCGAATGTTGACTGCGCTCACGAGATGCTCTCCTTGGGTCGATTTCGCATGACGAACACATCCACGGCCACCACCACACCAGCCATGGTGAGCCCGAGAGCAGCGGCGCCAAAAATGGCGGTGTACACCTTGGCGGGATCACCGGTTGCTTCGCGGGCGTATTCGATGATTAGACGCCCGATTCCACCTTTGAGACCCGTGGAGATCTCCGCCACCACCACACCGATGACCGACGCCGATGCTCCGAGCCGAAACGCCGGAACCATGTACGGAACTGCAGTGGGAAACTTCAACTTGACGAGCGTCTTGCCCCACGACGCTGCATAACTCTGCATCAACTCCACGGATGCCGCCGGAGCAGCAGCCAGACCTCGCAGCGTTCCCACCGCGATCGGAAAGAACGCCAGGAACGCCCCCAGCACCGATGCCGACAACCAGCGTGGCCACACGAACGGACCTACTTCCAACTTGCCGCCCCAGCTCACCACCAGTGGCGCAAGTGCAATAAGCGGCACCGTTTGCGACACCACCAGGTACGGCAACACCCCGCGTTGCACCAACTTGAACCGTGCCATCAATACGGCAAGACCAACACCAACGGCTCCACCGAGTACGAACCCCGCGACACTCAACCGGAACGAATACCAGGCTCCCGCCAACACCGAGCTAAAGACGGTTCGGTCGGATCCGCGAACTTCGGGGCGACTGAAGCGCTGAAACATATCCCACACGTGTGGCATTGCATACTCACTCGTACGGGGAAGAATCCGAACACCCAGCAACTTGCCGCCATCGGCGGGACCAACGGCCTTGTAGGTCTCCCAAATCAGCACCACGAGACCGAGTGCGAGCACGAACATTGCCGTTCGATACGCAGCGCGACGAACGATCAGGGTCATTGTTTGGCGCGAGCCAACTCCGCAATGGCTGGCATTACTCGTTCGCCGTACGCCTCGAGTGTTTGATCCTTGCCGTCGTGTTGCAGGTAGATGGCGAACTGATCCACGCCGAGTGCTTCGAGTTCCTTCAGTCGACGAATGTGCTCCTCTGGCCCACCGAGAATGCAGAATCGATCGACGATCTCGTCGGGCACGAAGGTGGTATGGCTGTTACCAGCACGACCGTGCTCGTTGTAGTCGTATCCCTCACGTCCCTTGATGTAATCGGTGAGTGCCTTCGGCACCGCGGAGTTTTCTCCATATCGCGCCACGATGTCGGCGACGTGATTGCCCACCATGCCACCGAACCAACGGCACTGGTCACGCATGTGCTCGATCTCGGTGCCAACGTACGCCGGTGCGGCGACACAGATCTTCACGCTCTTGGGGTCGCGACCGGCGTCCTTCGCCGCTTTGCGCACGGCAGCAATCGTCCACTCGGCAATCGACAAGTCCGCCAACTGCAGGATGAATCCGTCACCAACCTCTCCCGTGAGTTGCAGCGCCTTGGGGCCGTATGCCGCCACCCATACTTCGCAACGACTCTTGCTTGCCCAGGGGAAACGAATGGTGGAGCCGTTGTACTCCACCCCTCGCCCGTTGGCGAGTTCGCGAATCACGTGGATGCTCTCGCGCAAGGTGGCCAGCGTGGTGGGTTTGCCATTGGTGACGCGCACCGCACTGTCGCCACGACCTATGCCACACACCGTGCGGTTGCCGTACATCTCGTTGAGCGTCGCATACGTGCTGGCAGTCACCGTCCAATCGCGAGTTGCCGGATTGGTCACCATCGGGCCGACGATCACGTTGTTGGTTTGCGCCAGGATCTGGCTGTAGATCACGTAGGGCTCTTCCCACAGGATGTGGCTGTCGAACGTCCACACGTGCGTCATGCCGTACATCTCCGCCTTCTTGGCGAGGTCAATCACTCGCGATGCGGGTGGAGTGGTCTGGAGTACGACGCCGATGTCCATGGTGCCGACTATCGATTCTGCGGAAATCCGAGGTTGACCGACGACGTACGCGGATCGGGCCAGCGCGAAGTCACCACCTTGCCGCGAGTGAAGAAGTTGACGCCCTCAGGCCCGTACATGTGTTGGTCGCCGAACAGACTCGCCTTCCAACCTCCGAACGAGTAGTACGACACGGGCACGGGAATCGGCACGTTGATGCCCACCATGCCAACCTGCACGTCGAATTGAAACTGTCGTGCCACTCCACCGTCGCGGGTGAAGATGGCGGTTCCGTTGCCGTACGGATTGTCGTTGATCAACTTGAGGCCGGCTTCGTAGCCCTCTACTCGTGTTACCACCAACACCGGACCGAAGATTTCTTCGTCGTAACACTTCATGCCGGGTTTTGCTTCGTCGATCAGGCTCGGGTCGAGGAAGAATCCGGCGTCCTTGGCTTTGGAAGTTCCATCAATGACCACCTTGGCGCCTTCCTTGGTGGCGTTCTGCACGTAGCCCGCCACCTTGTCGCGGTGTTCGCGAGTGATAAGCGGACCCATCTCCGCCGACGGATCGGTGCCGGGGCCAACCTTGATGTTCGGCACACGAGTCTTGATTTTCTCTATCAGTTTGTCGGCGATGGTCTCCACCGCAGCAACCACCGACACCGCCATGCAACGCTCACCCGACGAACCGTATGCCGCGCTCACTGCAGCATCGGCCGCCATGTCAAGATCGGCATCCGGCAACACCAACATGTGGTTCTTGGCGCCACCCAGTGCTTGCACGCGCTTGCCGTTGCGAGTTCCAGTTTCGTACACGTACTTGGCGATTGGTGTCGAGCCAACGAACGACACTGCGGAAATGTCCGGGTGCTCCAACAGGCGATCCACGGCCACCTTGTCGCCGTGCACCACGTTGAACACGCCGTCGGGAAGCCCTGCCTGACGGAGCAAGTCGGCGATGAACATCGATGCGGATGGATCCTTCTCGCTCGGCTTCAACACGAACGTATTGCCGCACATGATGGCGTTGGCGAACATCCACATGGGCACCATCGCGGG
>SXPV01000126.1 GCA_005793215.1 Actinomycetota bacterium | reverse complement strand
GAGTGACCTGTTGCAGCAAGGAAGACTCCGCCGACCACCAACGCAAAGAACACGGAGAACACCGGCACCAAGAACAACAGCGAGCGCGGCGTGCTGAGACGCTGCTCCATGCGAATACGACGACCCAAGATGATCATGCGATTCCTGCCATTGCACGGCCGACTCGGTCGAGATCCGCGTCGGTTCCCGACTGCTCGAGCGTGATCTGACCGCGATACAACACCATGACACGGTCGGCAAGCGTCATCACCTCGTCGAGGTCCTCGCTGATCATCAGAATTGCCTTGCCGGCATCTCGTGCTTCGTCGAGCAATGCATGCACCGCCTCCACCGCGCCAACATCGAGACCGCGGGTTGGTGAGCACACCACCAACACACGCGAACCACTCACGGCAAACAACTCGCGAGCCAGCAGCACCTTCTGCGCATTTCCGCCCGAGAGTTTCCTGGTCGGGGTGAGCGGTCCCGGTGTTTTGATCTCCAATTGCTTGATGAACTGCTCGGACTCCTCCAGTGCGGACTTTCGGTCGACCAAGAACCCCCGTTCACGTGTGAGCACCATGTTGTCGACGATCGACATCGACGGTGCAAGCCCGGTGCCGAGGCGATCTTCCGGCACGTACGCCAAGCCCGCCCTTCGTGCATCGAATGCACCACTTCGAGCCGTTGGAGTTCCGCAGACCGTTACGTTGCCACGCTGCGGTCGCTGCAGACCTGCCACCACCTCGGCAAGGTCGCGTTGGCCATTGCCGGCCACGCCTGCCACGCCGACGATTTCACCAGCCCGCACATCCAAGTTGATGTCAGAGAGGATCTCCACACCATCGCGCTCGAGGTGCACTTGCGACACGGAGAGCAGCACGTCGCTTGTCGGTGACTTTGCGCGACGCGGAACGATGGTGATTTGTCGGCCAACCATGAGTTCTGCCAGCCTGCGCACGTCTGCCTCGCCGCGACGCACCGAACCGGTGACTCTCCCACCACGCATCACCGTGATGCGATCGGAGATATCGACCACTTCGCCGAGTTTGTGGCTCACGAACACCACCGACTTGGCCGCATGCGTCATGGCGCGAACGGTGATGAAGAGTTGTTCCACCTCGGGTGGCGCCAACAACGCGGTGGGCTCGTCCAGCAGGAGCACCTCCGCTCCCTGGTAGAGGGCCTTGACGATCTCCACACGCTGCCGCTCTCCGGCCGACAACTCGCCCACCACTGCGCGAGGATCGAGCGGCAACCCGAATTCCTGGGTGATGGCAGCAACCTTCTCCTCGATGTCGTTGGTGGCCAAAACGAACGACAACGACTTGTGGCCGAGCACGACGTTTTCGGCCACCGTGAATCGATCCACGAGACGAAAGTGCTGGTGCACCATGGCGATGCCATGGGCCAATCCGTCACGAGGGCTGTTGAGCCGAATCTCAGCCCCGTTGCGCACCACCAGGCCTTCTTCGGGGCGGTACAACCCACAGAGCACTGATGCAAGCGTGCTTTTTCCGGCTCCGTTTTCGCCCAGCAGCGTGTGCACCTCGCCGCGAGCGAGATCGAAGTTCACTGCGTCGTTCGCCACCACTCCGGGGAAGCGCTTCGTGACGGCCCGGGCTTCGAGTGCGGGCGGTGCTGTGGTGCTCGAGCCGGCGGGTGCCGAAACATTCGTCACAAGAAGCAAGTTTGCCACAAACGATGAAGTACACACCTGCGGGATCTTGCACACGGTGGAGCGCGAACCTGCGGCACGCCACAAACAGCGAAGCGCCCACCCCGCCGAAGCGAGGTGGGCGCTGTAACGCCGATTACTGAAGTGATCAGCCCTTTGCGGAGCCGATGACTCCTTCGACCAAGTACGACTGGCCAAGCAGGTCACCGAGCGCGGCACTGGTGCCGGCAGCGATGACTTCATTGCCCTCGTTGTCGTTGATCGGACCAGTGAATGGCTTCAGCGAACCATCGATGATGGCGGCTGCCTTCTCGGCGATGAGATCCTGCGTCTCTTGCGACACGCTGGAACCGAACGTTCCGAGGGTGATCATGCCGTCAGCCATGTTGCCGTAGTACGGGGTGTTGTCGCAGGTTCCTGCAGCAACGTCCTTACCCAACTTCACGTAGTGCGGTCCCCAATTCCATACCGGACCGGTGAGCCAGGTGTCGGGGAAGTCCGCAGCGCGCACATCGGAGTTGTAGCCAACCCACTTGGCGCCTGCTTCCTTGGCAGCTTCACCGGTTGCGGACGAGTCCTGGTGCATGCCCAGAACGTCTGCGCCGGCAGCCAACAATGACTCAGCAGCTTCCTTTTCCTTTGCTGGGTCGTACCACGTGGAAGTCCAGGCAACTTGCACCGTTGCATCTGGGTTCACAGAACGCGCACCCAAGGTGAAGGCGTTGATTCCGCGCAACACTTCTGGGATCGGGAAGGCGGCAACGTAACCGAGCTTGCCACTCTTGCTCGATCCAGCAGCGGCGATACCGGAGAGGTAACGCGCTTCTTCCATCGCGCCGAAGTAGTTGCCCATGTTGTCGGCGTTCTTGTAGCCCGACGCGTGCTGGAAGCACACATCTGGGTACTTCGCGGCGACTTCAAGCATTGGATCCATGTACCCGAACGAGGTTCCCAAGATCAGGTTGTAACCGTCGCGCGCGAGCTTGTCGAACACGGCGGTGGCTTCTGCACCTTCAGGAATGAGTTCGAGTCGAGTGACCTCGATGCCGAGTTGCTCTTCCATGTAGGCAATGCCTTGGTCGTGCATGTAGCTCCAACCCAAGTCGCCAGGTGTGGTGATGTACACCACTGCTGCCTTGACCATGCTGTAGTCCTCGGCTGGCGCCGTGGTCTCTTCAGTTGCCGCTTCGGTTTCTTCGGTGACTTCTTCGGCTGCGTCATCGCCACCGCATGCTGCGGCAACGATCATCGCTGCTGCGGCAAACGCCGCTGCAATTACCTTTCGTCGTTTCATTCGTGCTCCCCTTTTTGGTGTGTGATGTGGTACGCCGTGCGGCGCGAGCACAGAATAACACGCATGCAATTTGCCGGGGCTTCGGGCGAGGCAAGTTGTACGAAAAATCAGTTTTGATGTGCCTTCGTGACGTCGGGTACCCATCGCTGGGGTGGCCCCAACCGACGCTTAGTGTTTTACCTGTGAAATCGGCGATGCGCGGTCTGGTCGACGAGTCGGTCACCATCATCCGCGAGGTGGCCGCGGAGTTCGAGCGCCCCGTCATGCTCTTTTCGGGCGGGAAGGACTCCGTGGTCATGCTGCACCTCGCAGTACGGGCCTTTGCCCCTGCCCGGGTGCCGTTTCCGGTGATGCACATCGATACTGGGCACAACTTCCCCGAAGTCATCGAGTTTCGCGACCGTACCGTGGCCGAATTGGACGTTCAACTCATCGTCGGGTCGGTGCAGGCGTCCATCGATGCCGGGCGGATCCAGGACGTCACCGGGCCACGCGCCAGCCGCAACCCCCTCCAGACGGTCACCCTGCTCGACTCCATTGCCGAGCACAAGTTCGACGCTGTGTTCGGTGGCGCTCGCCGGGACGAGGAGCGAGCCCGCGCCAAGGAACGGGTCTATTCCTTCCGCGACTCCTTCGGCCAGTGGGACCCCAAGACGCAACGTCCTGAATTGTGGGGCATCTACAACGGCCGCCACAAGCCGGGCGAGCACTTCCGTATCTTCCCGTTGTCCAACTGGACCGAACTCGACATCTGGCGGTTCGTGGAGGAATACGACATCCCCTTGCCGAGCATCTACTTTGCCCATCGTCGACGAGTCTTTCGCCGAGACGGCATGTGGATGGCCGAGTCGCCATTTCTCTCCCCCGACGCCGACGAACACGTGAGCGAGCAGATGGTGCGCTTCCGCACGGTTGGCGACGCCACGTGTACGGCGGCCATCGAGTCCACCGCCAGCACGCTCGAACAAATCATCGCCGAGACTGCGGCAGCGCGCGTGACCGAACGTGGTGCAACGCGCGCCGACGACCGCATCAGCGAAGCCGGCATGGAAGACCGCAAGAAACAGGGCTACTTCTAGATGCACCACACCACCCAGGACATTCGCTGATGGAGCGCCTCCGCTTTGCCACCGTGGGTTCGGTGGATGACGGCAAGTCGACGCTGATTGGTCGTTTGCTCTACGACTCCAAGAGCATCTTCGAGGATCAATTGGAGCACATCGAAAGCGTGAGCAAACGTCGCGGCACCGACTACGTGGACCTATCGCTCCTTACCGACGGGTTGCGTGCCGAGCGCGAGCAAGGCATCACCATCGACGTC
>SXPV01000125.1 GCA_005793215.1 Actinomycetota bacterium | reverse complement strand
GTGATTGGCGTCGCACTTGTTGAACACCAACAGCTCCGGTACCCGATCGGCGGCAATCTCGCCCAGCACTTCGCGAACCGCCGCGATCTGTCCGTCGGGATCGGCAGCACTGGCATCCACCACATGAAGTAACAGATCGCTGCGGGTGGCCACTTCGAGCGTGCTCTTGAACGACTCCACCAATGTGTGCGGCAAGCGGCGAATGAAACCCACGGTATCGGTGAGCAACACCGGCTCGCCACCGGGCAGCGACAGGCGTCGCGTAGTGGGATCGAGCGTGGCGAACAGGCGGTTCTCCACCAGCACGCCTGCGTCAGTCAATCGATTCAGCAACGTGGACTTGCCTGCATTGGTGTAACCCACGATGGTGACGTTAGCCAAGCCACTGCGCGAGCGACCCTTGCGTTGTTCATCACGAGTGCGTTGCAACTCGCGCAGCTCGCGTTCCAACTTGGCGATGCGGTCGTTGATGCGGCGACGATCGGTTTCCAACTTGGTTTCACCAGGGCCCCGTGTTCCGATGCCACCACCCTGTTGGGTGAGCCCGGCACTGGCGCCTCGGCGAATTCGCGGCAGTCGGTAACGCATCAATGCCAACTCCACCTGGGCTTTGCCTTCGAGGGTGTGGCTGTTTTGCGCGAAGATGTCGAGGATCACCGCGGTGCGATCGATTGCCGTACGACCGAGCGTCTTTTCCAGGTTGAACTGCTGGGCCGGCGACAACTCGTTGTCGAACACCACGGTGTCGGCATCGACGGCAAGACACGTGGCCTTGAGTTCGTCCACCTTTCCTTTGCCGATGTACGACGCGGGGTCGGGCGCGTGCCGGCGTTGTGTGAGCCGCGCCACCACATCCGCGCCTGCGGTATCCACCAAGCGCTCCAGTTCATCGAGGCTCTCTTGGGTCTGGTCGTCATCATGACCATCGAGCGTCACACCAACAAGAACGATCTTTTCACGGATCGTGCGCGCGATGAGCGTGCGGCCAAGCGCCTCCTGGTACGGAGTACTCATGCGAGTCGACGTTCCTGCAACATGCTCATGACGTCGATCCCATTGCAGCCTGCCACGACACCTCGTAAGCGCCAACGTGCTTTGCTGGCCCGGTCAACGTCACTCGTCCCCGCGACGGTGCGTGCACGATGACCGTTGCATCACCACCCGGCATGTGAACGAGCACCTCCGTGCGCTCGCCACCTTGCAGCACGAGTCCCCACCACAATGCAGCCCACGCACTGGCACAGGCTCCGGTGCCACATGCTTGCGTGATTCCCGCACCACGTTCGTGCACGCGCATGGTGATGGCGTGCTGTTCGGGTCCTGGTGCCACCACCTCGAGATTGACCTGTGGAATCTTGCGACCCAGGGCAAGGACGTCGACCACGCTCACGTCTTCCACCCCCACCACGGTGTGAGGATTACCCACCGACACGTGCATCACCGGGCGATCCGGATG
Source organism: Actinomycetota bacterium (assembly GCA_005793215.1). Lineage (GTDB taxonomy): Bacteria > Actinomycetota > Acidimicrobiia > Acidimicrobiales > Ilumatobacteraceae > F1-60-MAGs027. The sequence continues at coordinate 3,416 of SXPV01000125.1, read as the reverse complement.
AGCGCCGAGGGCATCCCAACCGTGGGGTGCAGACAGTGGAGTGATCTCCCCCATGTCGACGCTGGCAATGACGCTGTCGTTGTCTCGCTCCCCAACGGTGACCTCGCGAATACCGGCATCGGTGTGCAAGCGATACACACGCTCACCTCGGGCAGCATCGCTGCGAAACAATGCCTGGCCGAAACAACGCGCACCGTTACCGCTCATCTCCGCCATGGAGCCGTCGCTGTTGAACAACCGCATACGCGCATTGAGGTCGTCGATTCGCTCGAGCAACAACAACCCATCGGCGCCAATGCCCGTAACCCGATCGCACCACGCTCGGGCAGCCACAGGCCAGTCGATTAGCGAAGGATCGCGAAAGATTGGGCCCGTGGCATCACCCTGCGATCGCACGTCGGCCAGATCGAGCACGAGGAAGTCGTTTCCCCAGGCGTCGAATTTGTGGACTCTCACGGCGTTTTCCTCTCCTGTATGCCTATCGCAGGAACCGCGTCGGACCTGTCGCAGGATCGTCGGGACATCTATCGCAGGAGCGCCAGGACGTGCGGCGTTACTTCGGCCACGGGGTCGTTCTGGACCGGCACCCACTGGATGCGCGGGTCGCGGCGAAACCAACGTTCTTGGCGCACGGCAAATTGTCGCGTATGCAACACGATGTCGGCCACCGCTTCATCGAGTGACACCTCGCCAGCAAGATGAGCCAGGAGTTCCTTGTAACCGAGGGCCTGTCGGGCCTCGCGCGACATGTCGCCGGCACCCGCCAATGCTCGAACCTCGTCCAAGAGCCCTGCGTTCATCATGGCGTGTACGCGTTGCTCGATACGCCGCGAAAGGGTTTGGCGAGGCCAGGAGATGCCCACCTGTCGAACATCGCTCGGGGGATATGCGCCGGTGCCGGGCCCGAAGGATGAGAATGGTTTGCCGCTGCCGATGCACACTTCGAGTGCACGCTCGATTCGACGGCGGTTCGATTGGTCGGTTCTTGCAGCCGCCACCGGATCAAGTTCACTGAGTTGCGCGAAGAGGACCGCGACATCGGGTTCTGCTTGAAGTTCGGCACGCACTTCTGGCCACTCGCCGGGCAACTGCAAGTTGTCGATCACCGCCGTGAGATACAAGCCTGTTCCCGCCACGAACACGGCGTGCGCGCCTGCTGCGGCAATCTCTGCTCGTGCATGTGCCGCATGCACCTTGAACTCGGCAACGGTGAAGCGTTCATGTGGACCCACGAGGTCGATGCAGTGGTGCGGAACGGCGGCTTGGTCGGCCTTGCTGGGTTTGGCAGTACCGATGTCCATACCGCGATACACCTGCATGGCGTCCACCGCAACGATGTGGGCGCCAGTTTCGCGTGCCACCGCCATGGCAACGTCGCTCTTGCCGCTTGCAGTTGGCGCAACGATGGCGACTTCGCGCATGCTCACGCCGAGGCAACGGACAAACGCGTGCGATGCGTTGGCAGCGAGGTGACCTCGAGCAGTCGTCCCGCGAGGTGGAACCGAGCCGCGTCGACGATTTCCACTCGCACATAGGTGCCGAGTCTCAACTTTTCATCTGACGCAAAGTGCACGAGCTTGTTCTGACGTGTGCGACCCGTGAGGTGATCGGGGTTTCGCTTGCTGGTTCCCTCCACCACCACTTCTTCCACGCGTCCGATGCGCTCACGATGCTTCTGCACGGCACTGCGATCGAGCACCACCTTCAACCTGTCGTACCGCTCGCCTACCTCGGCTGGGTCACAAAACCTGTCCACCATGTCCGCAGCCGCCGTTCCCTCACGTGGAGAGAAGATGAAGGCATAGGCGGAGTCGAACTCGGCGGCAGCCGCAACTTCCATGGTTCGTACGAAGTCCTCCTCGGTTTCACCGGGGAAACCGACGATCACGTCGGTGGTCACGGCCAGGTCGGGAATGGTGTGGCGCGCTTCGGCAAGCCGATCCAAGTAGCGCTGGGCGGTGTAGCCACGGTGCATTGCTGCCAGCACGCGATCGCTCCCCGCCTGCAACGGGTAGTGCAGGTGCTCGCATACGGCCGGTGTTTGCGCCATGGCCAACAGCGTGTCTTCGCGCATGTCCTTGGGATGTGGGCTCATGTAGCGAACTCGACGTACGCCAGGCACCTCGCCCACCGCGCGCAGCAATGCAGCAAATTGTGGGGCAACCCGAACCGACTCGTCACCCGCACGACGGCTGGCCAGCGACAAATCGCGACCATACGAGTTGACGTTCTGCCCGAGAAGAAAGATCTCGCTCACACCACTGACCGCCAGCGCGCGAACCTCGTCGAGGATGGACTCGAGTGGTCGGCTGATCTCCTTGCCGCGCACCGCAGGAACGATGCAGTACGCACACGTGTTGTCGCAACCGATCTGGATGGTTACCCAACTGCGGTACGACGTTTCTCGCTTTACCGGCAATGCGGAAGGAAACAAGGCGTAATCATCCACGATCGCTTCGTCGAGAATCTCGGTGACGGCGCCAGTGGTTTGTGCCTGGTGCAACAGGTCCACCGTGCGATGCACGTTGTGAGTACCGAGTACCACGTCGACCCACGGCGCGCGCTCGCGAACCACGTCGCGGTCCTTTTGCGCCAAACAGCCGGCTACCACGATTTGGCGGTCAGGGTCGGCATCCTTCCACTTCTTCAGGGTTCCGAGTGTGCCGTACAACTTCATATCGGCGTTCTCACGAATGCAGCACGTGTTGAGCACCACGACATCGGCGTCGTTTTCGTCGGCGACGGGCTCCAGCCCATCGTGTTCGAGCAGGCCAGCGATTCGCTCCGAATCGTGTTCGTTCATCTGGCAGCCGAACGTGCGTACCACGTAACGACGAGTCACAACAGAGTGAAGGCTACTGAGACGAAAAGTGCGGGTGACGCCCGAAGGCAACACCCGCACAAGCACGTCGAGCACTGCGGCGTCAACCGCGCCGTGAGTTACTCGAAAAGAATCGAACTACTCGAGTTCGATTGGCTCTTCGTCGTCCTTGCTGAAGGCAGCAGGTGCCTCAACGACGGGAAGCGCCATGGCCTTCTCGCGTACGCGAGCCGACATTTGCATCATCACATCGGGGTTGTCGATGAGGAACTGCTTGGAGTTCTCGCGACCCTGACCGAGTTGCTCGCCGTCGTAGGTGAACCAGGCGCCGGATTTCTTGGCGATGCCCATCTCGACGGCAAGGTCGAGCACTGAACCTTCGCGACTGATGCCCTTGCCGTAGGTGATGTCGAATTCGGCCTGGCGGAATGGTGGAGCAACCTTGTTCTTCACCACCTTGACGCGGGTGCGAGCACCCACCACTTCGGCGCCGTCCTTGATCGATTCGATGCGACGAATGTCGAGACGCACCGATGAGTAGAACTTGAGTGCGCGTCCACCCGGTGTGGTTTCTGGCGAGCCGAACATGACGCCG
>SXPV01000124.1 GCA_005793215.1 Actinomycetota bacterium | reverse complement strand
GAAGAGCACCACGCTGGTCGCTAGACCAAGACCGACGAAGAATCGAAGCCATGGGCTGAGACCACGAAGGTCGTCCACGAGCCCCATCAGCGAGAAGAGCAGCGCAACTCCCAGCATCACCACGAGCTCTCGCACGAGTCCATCACCTTGGGTGATGAGGTTCCCGAGGGCAAGGTTCAATTCGCCATTCTCTAGTCGGGCAGACCGCCATACGGCAACACCGACCACCATGGCACCCGAAAACGACAGCGCCATTGCCACCCCACCGAGATACGGAACCGGAGAACGGTGCGACTTGTGACCACCGGGGTTGTCGTGAATTTGTCGACTTCGGGCATACTCGCGAACGGTGGGGACCAGAAGCAACGAGAACATCGTGGCGCCGAGAAACGTGGCAACGTGCAACCAAGCGGATGTCACGAGTACCACACTATTGCGTCGTACCTGTCACGAATGCGAGGAATTCTCGACCACCGATGCACAACTAGCGTGAACGATTGACATGCGCACATTGGTCACTGGTGGTGCCGGATACATCGGATCTCACCTCGTTGACCGTCTCGTCGAACTCGGACACGATGTGGTGGTGTTGGACGACCTTTCCACCGGACACTTGACCAACCTGGGTCAAGCCATGTCGAACATTCGATTCGTGGAGGGCACCATTCTGGATGCGAAATTGGTTGACTCTCTGACGTCTACGGCAGATGTGGTGTTTCACCTGGCAGCGGCAGTTGGGGTGGGGCACATCGTGGAAAAGCCGTTGTCATCGTTGATCACTAACACCAAGGGCGCCGAGAACGTCATTGAATCCTGTGTGAGACACGGAGCAAAATTGCTGCTGGCTTCCACGAGCGAGATTTACGGAAAAACCGCAACGATGCCGATGGCGGAGGATGACGATCGTGTACTCGGTTCCACCACCATCGCGCGCTGGGGATACTCCACGGCGAAGGCCATCGACGAACACTTGGCACTTGCGTACGCACAGCAAGGACTACGAATGTCGATCGTGCGCTACTTCAACTCCTACGGTCCTCGTCTTGACCCACGCGGATACGGCTCGGTGGTTGCGAATCTCCTTCGTCAAGCGCTCGACAATGAACCGCTCACCGTCCATGGAGATGGAACACAAACTCGCTGCTTCACCTTCGTGAACGACACCGTCGAGGGCACCTTGCGTGCCGCATTCGACGAGCGGGGTGAAGGATTGGTGTTCAACATCGGCAACAATCAAGAAACCACCATCAACGACCTTGCCGGGATGATTGTTGCCAAGACCAGCTCGGAATCGCGCATCCAACATGTTTCGTACGAGGCCCGCTACGGCAAGGGTTTCGAAGACACCAAGCGGCGCGTCCCTGATACGCGTCGCGCAACCGATGTGCTGGGTTTCACCGCCGCAACGCCCCTCGAAGATGGCATCGCTCGTACGTTGCAGTGGTGGCGGACAACCCACCGATGATTCACGTCGTCCACGTGATCACGCGGACCAACATCGGCGGGCCCTCGGTCATGCTGGTCGATCTCATCAACGGACTTGATGCATCTCGCTTCCGACACACCATCATTCGGGGGGCTGCGGTAGCAGCCGAGGGGGACTACCTCCTCAATCACTCCGTTGCCGGTGAAGTCATCACACTTCCCGACCTTCGACGTTCGATTGGCGTGTTCGCCGAACTTCGTTCTCTCGTGCGCATCACCACGTTGCTTCGCGAGTTACGTCCCGACATCGTGCACACCCACATGGCCAAAGCGGGAATCGTCGGTCGACTAGCGGCCCTCCTGTCACGAACACCAGTCCGAGTGCACACGTTTCACGGCCATCTACTCCACGGATATTTCTCCACGCTGGTTGGCGGCTTCTTCGTTTGGATGGAACGCTTGTTCAAACATGTCACGACCCACGCATTGGTGGTGGGAAGTGCCACTCGCAACGACCTCATTGCCGCACGAGTCGTGCCCGAATCAACCTCGACCGTGGTGCTTCCTGGGGCCAAGCCAATCGTTCGCCGTGAGCCCACCGCAACACGCGAGAGGCTTGGTCTTCCAACCAACGTTGTCACCGTGGGCTTCGTTGGACGGTTCACCGACATCAAGCGCCCTGATCGATTCCTCTCACTTGCATCGCAGCTTCCTGACGTTCATTTCGTGATGTTCGGGAATGGACCACTGCATGGCGAAGTGCAACAGCACGCACGCAACCATCCGAATGTCAGTGTGTTCGATTTCTCGACGGATCTAGCCGAGGTGCTCGCAGCAATTGACGTGCTGGTGCTCACCAGTGACAACGAAGGTGTTCCGCTCTCGCTCATGGAGGCAGGGTCTGCGGGGGTGCCCGTGGTATCGATGCGAGTCGGTGGGGTTGCCGAGATCGTCGAAGATGGTGTCACTGGGTTGCTCGCCAACACCGATACCGAACTCGGTGATGCAGTCACTCGACTCGTTCGCAATGAGCCACTCCGTACGGCTCTGGGTCAGACTGCACGACGAATGATTCACGAGCGTTGTTCACTCGACAACTACCTGTCCACCCACGAAGAGCTGTACACGCGTCTCGTCGCGCGCTAGAGGCGTTGGCGGTGCGTGGCTGGTGTCCCACCAGCATTCACCGCATCAAACACGGCAATTCCACGCGCTTCCAACTGTGCAAGTGGCCACTCGCCACCAACAAGAACGGCCACGACATCAGCTTGTGCATTGGCAACTTCATCCATGCTCAAGGAGTGCAGCGTGTCGGCACCGATTCGCACCTGCGGCACGTGTGGATCGCAGTAACGAACCTTGGCTCCTCGCTCGCGCAGTAGTTCCATCACGTGAATGGCACGCGAGTTACGAACATCACTGACACCGCGCTTGAAGGCCGCACCCAGGCACAGGATGTTGGCTCCACGCAACGAGGTTGACTGCTCGTTCAACATGTTTTGCATGCGAGCAATCGTGTAGGCGGCCATCTGATCGTTGATGTCGGCCGCGAGTTCGATGAAGCGGGTTTGGAAGTCGTACTCACGGGCCTTCCATGCCAAGTAAAACGGATCCACCGGAATGCAGTGCCCACCTGGCCCGATACCGGGATAGAACGCGTGAAAGCCAAACGGCTTGGTGGCTGCTGCATCAATCACACTCCACACATCAATACCCATCTCGTGACACAACTGGGCCAATTCGTTCACCAGTGCGATGTTGACGGCGCGATAGGTGTTCTCCAACAACTTGGCCATCTCTGCCACGTCCGGCGACTCCACCGTGCGCACCAATGTGGGATCGTCCATGAGCGACAAGAGCAACGTCTTGGCCAGGTCCGTGCATACGGGGGTGAGACCGCCCACCACCTTCGGCGTGTTGCGAACGTTCCATCGGGTATTGCCCGGATCCACACGCTCGGGTGAGAACGCCAGATGGAAATCCGAGCCTGCGCGTAAACCGGTTTCCTCGAGAATTGGTCGAACGAACTCGGTGGTGGTACCCGGATAGGTGGTGGATTGCAGCACCACGAGCATTCCGCGACGCAAAATTTTTGCCACCGAACGAGTCGCTGATTCCACAAACGACAAGTCCGGTGTCTTGGCTTTGTCAAATGGGGTTGGTACGCAGATGAACACCACGTCGCAGGTCGACAGGTCGTGCACCGCCGAAGTTGCCTGGAACGACTTCTTGGCTACGAGTGGTGACACCCGGGAAGGAGCAACGTCGTCGATGTGGCTCGCACCCGAATTGAGCGTCGCCACCACCGCATCACTCACATCGAACCCAACGACGCGATAGCCGACTTCGGCAAATGAAATGGCAAGCGGCAAGCCGACATATCCCAAACCCAATACCCCAACCGTGGCCTCACGAGACGTCAGTCGCTGTGCGAGTGTCGGCACGTCTGATGATGGGGTCACAGTACGTCCTTCATTTCGTGGGCGAGGGGGGACTTGAACCCCCACGTCCTTAACGAACACT
>SXPV01000123.1 GCA_005793215.1 Actinomycetota bacterium | reverse complement strand
TTGAAGGTCTTCACCGTGGCTTCGTCACCCGGGATTCCGACCACCACAACATCGCCGTTGCGCGCCGTGTTTTGCTGGCGACACACCACGAAGTCGCCATCGAGAATGCCGGCTTCGATCATCGACTCGCCACGCACCTTCAACATGAAGAGCTCACCGTCGCCAGTGAAGTCCATCGGCAGTGGCACGAGATCTTCGACGTTCTCCTGTGCCAGCACATTGACTCCGGCGGCAACTTCGCCAACGAGCGGGATGTACTTGGCGGGGCGACGCTCCATGGTGACGCCCGACGACGCGTCGTAACGTACTTCGATGGCGCGCGGCTTGGTGGGGTCGCGACGCAGGTAGCCGAGTTCCTGCAGGTTGGCCAGATGGTTGTGCACCGTGGCAGAGGAGGAAAGCCCGACGGCTTCGCCAATCTCACGAACCGAAGGCGGATAGCCACGTTCGCGCATGCACTGATCGATGTACACGAGAATTTTTCGCTGGCGATCGCCGAGGCGGGAGATGGGATTGGTGTTGTCAGCAGTCATGTGGACAAGCGTACGCCTGTTCGCCCCCAAGGTCAAACACATGTTCGTAAAAATTCACTCACCCCCGCAAACCCATACTGGGCTTGGGTTTTCGGGGAGGTTGTACTACGAACACCCGTTCGCTATGGTGGAAGCCACGGGGAGAACACCTGTTCGCCCCGACAACCCACCCGAAAGGATCCCCACATGGCCACCATCGTGTTCGCAGGACAACTCCAACCCACCTCACGTCGAGCTGTTGCGTCGGAGCGCAGCTCACTCGTCAGGCGACCCCAGGCTGCAGTGCGTCCTTCGAGGTCCCGCCGCGCCGCCATTCACACGGCTGCTCGTACTCGGGAGATTCAGCGGGTGTACCGTCGCCGCCGTACCGGGGCAGTGGCCACCTTGGCAGCTGTTGCAATGGCGGCAGTCATCAGTGTGTTCTCTCTGTTCGGCAGTAGTGCAATGGCGGGTGACACTGCGGGCAGGGACCTCGCTCCCAAGTACGTGGTTGCTCAGCCAGGCGACACCTTGTGGTCAATTGGCCAGCGAATTGCCCCGAACGCCAGCATCACCGAGGTGGTGGACGAGCTGGTGCGCCTGAACGGCACCGCGATCTCTAGCGGCCAGCTCGTTCGAATCCCCTAAACGGGGCGTGGGTCTGCGCCACTACTGTTGGCGCAGCGTGCGATGCCCCAGTTGCGGTCACGATGACTCGCGAGTTCTCGACTCGCGGGCTGCCGAGGATGGCGCCGCCGTGCGCCGTCGCCGCCAATGCCTGAAGTGCGAGACGCGCTTTACCACCTACGAACGCATCGATGAACTCCCGGTGTACGTGATGAAACGCAGCGGTGACAAGGAGCCCTTCGATCGCGCCAAGATCGTGATGGGTCTTGAGGCGGCCACCAAGGGTCGTCCAGTGACCGAAGCCGATCTGGCCGAGCTCGCCGTGCAAGTGGAGGATGCCATGCGCTTGACTGGAGGCGACGTGACAAGTTCGCAAGTGGGTCAAGCCGTGCTGGAGCGGTTGCGCAAACTCGACGACGTTGCATATCTGCGTTTTGCGAGCGTGTACAAAGGATTCGACGAGGCGTCCGACTTCAAACGCGAAATCACGATGCTGGAAAAGCGAACGGCTGCCAAGCCGAGAAAGAAGAAGTAAAGCGATGGGCGATCGAATTGCGATTCGCACGTGCCCGTTGTGCGAAGCCGGATGCGGACTGGAAATCTCGGTGCGCGATAACACCGTCGTTCGAATCCGCGGCGACATGAACGACGTGTTCTCGAAGGGATACATCTGCCCGAAGGGTTCCACGCTCAAACAACTCCACGAAGACCCGGATCGTTTGCGTCAACCGATGGTGAAGCGCAACGGCACGCATGTTGCGGTGTCATGGGAAGAAGCATGGGCTGAGGTTGATCGCGGGCTCAGCGCCGTAATCGCCACCCACGGTCGCGAGTCCGTCGGTGCGTATTTGGGAAATCCCGGTGCACACAACCTGTCGGCAATGACCTTCAATCGCGTGGTGCTCACCGCCATAGGAAGTCGCCAACGCTTCAGTGCATCCAGCGTGGATCAGATTCCCAAACAAGTATCTGCTGGATTCATGTTCGGCACTCCGGTGTCGGTACCGGTGCCGGACTTGGATCGCACCGACCTGTTGCTGATGCTGGGCGCAAATCCGTATGCGAGCAACGGCAGTTTGGCCACCGCGCCCGACTGGCCCGGACGCCTCGAGGGAATTCGCGCGCGAGGCGGTCGCATCATCGTGGTGGACCCGCGTCGCAGTCGCACTGCAGAGTCGGCTGATGAATGGTTGGCGATTCGTCCGGGGACCGACGCACTCTTCCTTGCGGCGCTGATCAACGCGGTGTTTGCCGCGGGCCGAGCCGATGTCGGAGCACATCTCGCCGATCACATCAATGGTCTTGACGACGTGAAGCACACACTTGCGGAGTTCACACCCGAGGTGGTCGAGCGCGTCGTAGGCATCGATGCCACCACCATTCGTCGTATTGCACTGGAGCTGTGTGACACTGCGCATGCTGCGGTGTACGGCCGTATCGGTACGTGCACGGTGAGCTTTGGTACCACCGCCTCGTGGTTGGTGGACGTACTCAACGCAGTAACGGGAAATCTCGACGTGGTCGGGGGAGCAATGTTCCCGTTGCCCGTTGCCGCCAGTCCCACCACCCGAGGCAAACGCGGTATCGGGAAGGGCTTCAAAACGGGTCGTGGAAAAACTCGTGTGCGTGGGTTCCCCGAGGCGCTAGGCGAGTATCCAGCGGCACTGATGGCCGAGGAAATCACCACACCAGGCAGTGGTCAGATTCGCGCAATGGTGGTACTCGGCGGCAACCCCGTGTTGTCGACGCCCAATAGCCAGCAACTTGACGATGCATTCGCTTCGCTCGACTTCATGGTGAGCGTCGATATCTATCTCAATGAGACTTCACGCCTTGCGAACGTGATCTTGCCGCCACCGTCGCACCTTTATCGCAGTCATTACGACCTGGCCCTCCTCAACTTCGGTATGCGAAGCGTCGCCAACTACAGCGAGCCGGTGTTCGAGTTGCCACCAGGGGTGCCAGATGAGTGGGAGATTCTCGCCAAGCTCGCGGCCATTGCCCAGGGTCTTGGTGCCGGAGCCGACCCCGCCACAGTCGATGAGGTGACGATTCGTTCGATCATCGAAGCCACCGTGCGCGACGAGACCTGCGTGATCGCGGGGCGAAATCCCGACGAGATCTATGACGCTCTCAGCGGTCCAGCCAATGGTTCGTTGCGTGGACCCGATCGCATCCTTGACCTCACGCTTCGCATTGGGCCATTCGGGGAAGGGTTCGGGGCCAACCCAGAGGGGGTCAGTGTCGCCATGTTGAAGCGTCACCCACATGGTGTCGATTACGGCGCGATGGTGCCTCGTGTTCCCGAGGTGCTACGTACCCCCACCGGCAAGATCGAGCTTGCACCAGCCGAACTTCTGGTCGATCTACCTCGACTACGGGCTTCGCTGAACGACGACCCCGACGCCATGTTGCTGGTGGGTCGCCGCCACCTGCGGTCGAACAACTCCTGGATGCATAACATCCGAGTGTTGGTGAAAGGCAAACCTCGCTGCACGTTGCAGATTCATCCCGACGACGCCGTGCGACTGGGCGTGGTGGATGGCTCGCCGGTGCGTATCACCAGTCGGGTCGGCAGTGTGGTGGCGCCAGCCGAAATTACGGATGGAATTCGTCCACGCGTGGTGAGTTTGCCCCACGGTTGGGGACATGATGTGGCGGGTACGAGACAAGGAGTGGCGCACGAGTTTGCTGGAGTGAACTCCAATGTGCTCACCGACCACGAAGCCATCGATCCGCTGTCGGGTAACGCGGTGTTGAACGGCATCCCCGTATCACTCGTCGCCGCAACGGCCTAGGCGCAAGCCGCACCGACATCGGCGCGAGCCGCAACGACCTAGGCACAAGCCGCAACGACATCGTCGTGCGAGCACTCACCGGCGTGTCTGTTGCGCCTGCGTAACTTTTTTGCACCGCACGAAAAACGGCGCTAAACGCGAATCACATGCCTGTAGCCTGACCCTACGGGTTGTGGGCGGAACCGCAATTTCGGGCTGTTTTCTACTATCCCTTGTGGTTCAACGTCGAACCACTATGGTTGACATTCCCCCCAGCAACATTCCACCGTCCCCACGACAAGTTGAACTAGAACAAGTCCCCACCTACTACGAAAGGCAATGCAATGTCCATCGCACCGGAGCGTCTCTCGATCGGAATCCAGCGTCACTTCACGCAACCCGACGTTCACCCATACGACATGGTCAAGTGGGAAAAGCGCGATGCGCGAATCAGCAACTGGAAGGACGGTTCCGTCGCGTTCGAACAACGCGATGTTGAATTCCCCGAGTCGTGGTCGCTGAATGCAACCAACATCGTTGCGCAAAAATATTTCCGCGGCACACCCGGCACATCCGAGCGTGAGACATCGCTGCGTCAGGTCATCGACCGCGTCGCCGACACCATCGCCAATTGGGGTATTCAGGGTGGCTACTTCGTCGACGATGCCGAGGCCGAAGCATTCCGCAACGAACTGAAGTACATCCTCGTTACCCAGCGCGCAGCATTCAACAGCCCGGTGTGGTTCAACATCGGCGTGAAGGGTGTGCCGCAGCAGGCGAGCGCGTGCTTCATCTTGTCGGTAGAAGACACCATGGACGGCATCCTCAACTGGTATCGCGAAGAGGGAATCATCTTCAAGGGCGGTTCTGGATCGGGCATCAACCTCTCCGCAATTCGCAGCAGCGCCGAAATGTTGAAGGGCGGTGGAACCGCATCGGGCCCCGTGTCCTTCATGCGTGGCGCTGATGCTTCGGCAGGCACCATCAAGTCGGGTGGAAAAACCCGGCGTGCAGCCAAGATGGTCATCCTCAACGTGGACCACCCCGATGTCGAGGAGTTCATCTGGTGCAAGTCGCGCGAAGAGAAGAAGGCGCGCGCACTGTCGGCCGCCGGCTTCGACATGGACCTCGACGGTTCGGACTCGTTCTCCGTGCAGTATCAGAACGCGAACAACTCCGTGCGCGTCACCGACGACTTCATGCACGCCGTCAAGGAAGATCGCGACTGGGATCTGAAGGCCGTCAAGGACGGTCGCACCGTTCGCACCGTGAAGGCGCGCGATTTGTGGCGTCAAATTGCCACCGCATCGTGGGAGTGCGCCGACCCGGGTCTGCAGTTCGACACCACCATCAACAAGTGGCACACCGCGCACGCAGCAGGCCGTATCAATGGCTCAAACCCGTGCAGCGAATACATGCACATCGACAACTCGGCGTGCAACTTGTCGTCAATCAACTTGCTC
>SXPV01000122.1 GCA_005793215.1 Actinomycetota bacterium | reverse complement strand
TGCAGGTGCACGTCAAGTGAATGCACGTCTCACCGAGAGTTTCGCGTTCGAAACCGGTGACGACAATCCCAACCCACTCCCCACCAAGGTGATGATGAACCATCTGGGGCTTGACGTTGGCGAAGCGCGTTTGCCGATGGGCCCACCCCCGGCTGGTTTGGCTGAGCGAGCTGCAAAAGTGATGGCGAATCTGGTTGCCGCTCGAGCGGCAGCGCGCTGACGTCTCTCAGTCGGCGAAGAACAGTGCGCCGAGCATGTCCATCGCGGTGTCGGTCCATTGCTCGAGCTCGTCGGCTGGAAGACCGTCGTCAAACGCCACGATGATTCGTCCGAACGTGAGCGCAGATATGAAGTTGGCAAGAACACGCGACGAGTGACCCTGCTTGGCAAAACCACGAACTCGTGCGAGGTCGATACTTCGCGCAAGGTCTTCCATCATCGCACTCTGCAGTGTGGTGACTTTCGCACGGAGTTCCGGGCGGGCGATGGTACCAGCGAGCACTGCGGCTCGGTGAAGACGTTCGGTGGTTCGTTGGAGTCCTGCCACGTAGTGCGTGAGTTGACGAAAGCGATTCACGAGTTCGTCACGGGTTTGCGCGGTACGCACAACCTCATCGATCACTCCGATGGTCTCTCGATAGTGCCGTTCGTACAGCACCATGAGCCCGGCCGCCACCAACCCGTCACGTCCACCGTATTTTCCGTAGAGCGAGCTCTTGGAAACCCCAGTGGCACGTTGCAGTTCTTCGATTCGTAGGCCACTCTCGCCGTGGGCAGCAAGCCGATTGGCAACAATTTCCTCGATCGCCGCGAAGTCGGGCGTCGTTCGTGGACGACGCTTCTGCTGGGGCATGGGCTGTCAGCCTATGAACATCGTGATGCTCGCACACGACGTCGTATTCGGATCGAGTCCACCAGCATCACGCACCCCACGGGTACTTTGGATTCGTGCCATCCCCAGCAAAGAAAGCCTCGTCACGACGTCGTGCCTCGTCGGGCGGAATCCAACGCACCCACGACGAGGTCGACTCCTCAGTGAAGTTCCGCGTGGTGCAAAGTGAACCCGTGCTGAAGCCCATCCTCGCCGAGCGTGCCGGCGAACTGATGGGCATGTTCCTCATGGTGTTGGGCGTGCTGTTGTCGCTGTCGGTCTATGTGAGCGTGGTCGGTCCCGTCGGACGCGGGCTCGACACCTCGCTGCGCTGGACGGTGGGGTTGGGACGATACGTATTACCCGTGGTGTGCCTCGGGTTGGGTGTGGCACTCCTCAAGCGCGTGAGCATCGAGCATCGGGTACGACTCACCTTCGGGTGGTTGGTGGTGTCGGTGGCACTTCTGGGTGTGATGCACGTGTTCTTGGCGGCAAACGACCTGGAAATTTCGCTCGGCGCGCTTGAAGGTGCTGGCGGTTGGCTCGGCTGGCTGGTGGGCGAGCCGCTCGAGTCGTCGCTGTCACCAGTTGGAGCCGGGGTGATCCTCGCGCCAACCATCGTGTTGGGGTTGATGTTGGCGTCGGCTAAGTCGTTGCCGGATCTGGCTCGATGGATTGCGGGCCTGTTCAAGAAGTTGGATGACGCTGCACGTCGTTACCGCGATGGCGGTTCGAGCGACGAACCATTCGACGCAGAACGCGATGGCGGAGTGGTAGCGGGAATTGACGACCTTGACGCTGCTCGTCGCGAGCACGAGGCAGCCGCACGCGGCGAACTGTACGACCACCGAACAGATGGCGACTTCGACTCCGACGACGGTGGTTCCGAGGCCGAAGGTGAGCCCGAGCGCAAACCTCGCAAGCGCCGTCTTCGCGTCGTGCCGCCCGAGCCAGATACCAACCCACCGTCAACAAAGCCCGGTTCGTCAAGCAAACCTGGTTCATCGGGCAAGCCTGGTCGCGCGGAGCAACAGCAGATGCCGCTCGGCCCGGGCGCGCAACCGTCGTCGTGGAGCTTGCCGCCGCTCGACATGCTGGCACTCACCAGCAACAAGCGTGCCAATGAAGATGCCGTTGCTGAGCGTGGCGATGCACTCGTTGCAGCGTTGTCGTCGCACGGCGTGGACACCAAGTTGGTGGGTTTCACCCGTGGCCCCACGGTCACTCGCTACGAACTGGAACTCGGCGAAGGTGTCAAGGTTGCGCGACTCACGTCGCTCTCCAAGGACATCGCCTATGCGATGGCGGCGATTGATGTGCGCATCTTGGCGCCAATTCCTGGACGCTCGGCAATCGGCATCGAAGTTCCCAATGATGCGCGCGACCTTGTGTCACTCGGCGACCTGCTGACGGCACCAGAGGCAAAGTCGGCGTTGCACCCACTGGAGGTTGCGGTGGGGAAGGACATCGCGGGTCGACCCGTGTTCCTCAACATCTCCACCACACCGCACCTGTTGATTGCCGGTGCGACGGGCGCAGGAAAGTCGAGCGTGCTCAACTGCCTAATCACCTCCATTCTCATGCGCACCACTCCCGAGCAAGTGAAACTGATTCTCATCGACCCCAAGCAAGTGGAGATGGGGCAGTACGCGGGATTGCCACACCTCTTGACGCAACCAGTTACCGCACCCAAGAAAGCCGCCAATGCACTCGGCTGGGCAGTGAAGGAAATGGAGCGTCGCTACGACGTGCTGGTGGAGGCTGGCTTCCGCGACATCAGTGGCTACAACGCTTCATACGACCGCGGCGAACTGAACTCGGGCGACGACACTGCCGCAGTTGCCACCAAGAAGTTCGATCGAATGCCGTTCATCGTGGTGGTAGTCGACGAGTTGAACGACCTCATGATGGTGGCCGCGCGCGACGTGGAAGAGTGCATCACGCGCATCGCACAAAAAGCCCGCGCGGTGGGCATCCACTTGATCGTCGCCACGCAGCGTCCGAGCGTGAACGTGATCACCGGTGTGATCAAGGCCAACATTCCGGCGCGAATGGCATTCGCGGTCTCCAGCCTCACCGACAGTCGAGTCATTCTGGATCAGCCCGGTGCAGAAAAGCTGGTGGGTAAGGGTGACTTGTTGATGTTGCCGGGCAACACCAGCGTGGCCCAGCGTGTGCAGTCTGCGTGGGTGGGCGAAAGCGAAGTTCGCAACATTACGGCGCACTGGAAGCGTCAAGCACCCGAAGTGTCGTACGTGTCAGGTATCGAGGGTGGTGGTACGGGTGCTGGCGCAGGCGATTTGCCAGGCGGCACCACGGGCGACGAAGACGACGACGAATTGCTGAAGCACGCCATCGATCTCATCGTGCGCACACAGTTGGGCTCCACTTCGATGCTGCAGCGCAAGTTGAAGGTGGGCTTTTCGCGAGCTGGCCGTCTGATGGACTT
>SXPV01000121.1 GCA_005793215.1 Actinomycetota bacterium | reverse complement strand
TCGAGGCGCGCCGATGAGTGCTCCGGGCCCTGGCCTTCCATGCCGTGCGGGAGCAACAACACGAGGCCGTTGTGCTGACCCCACTTGTCCTCTGCCGCAACGAGATATTGGTCGATGATGATCTGTGCACCGTTGACGAAGTCACCGAACTGTGCTTCCCACATCACCAGTGCAGCCGGATTCGCGTGGGAATATCCGTACTCAAAGCCCAGGGCCGCATATTCCGACAACAACGAGTCGTATACGAAGAACTTCGCCGCACCAGCACCAAGATTTGCGAGCGGTGCGTACTTGGTCTCGTTCATGTAATCCACCAACACCGCGTGTCGATGGCTGAACGTTCCACGTCGGCAGTCCTCACCCGCCAGACGTACCGGTGTTCCTTCCATGACCAATGAACCAAAGGCCAACGCCTCGGCAGTACCCCAGTCCACCTCCCCGTCACGCACGTACATCTCGGTGCGACTCTCGAACTGCCGCAACAACTTCGGATGCACGGTGAAGCCGTCGGGGTAACGCGTGAGTGAGGCAAAAATGTGGTCGAGCACCTCACGATCCACGCCGGTTGCGACGTGCGGCAACACGCCGACGGGCTTTGGAGGCGGAGGCACTTTGGTGACCGCTCGCGCGTGCGCACGAGTTTCGTCCAGTGCTGCCTGCAACTTGCCCTGGTAATCGGCCAGAACCTTCTCTGCCTCCTCGATGGTGACGACTCCACGTTTCACCAGGGTTTCGAGATACAACTTGCGAACGCTTCGTCGCTCAGCGATGGCCTTGTACATGAGGGGCTGGGTGTAACTCGGGTCGTCGCCTTCGTTGTGACCATGGCGGCGATAGCACACCATGTCGATCACCACGTCCTTGTGGAACTGCTGGCGATAGTCGAACGCGAGCTTGGCTACGCGCACGCACGCCTCGGGGTCGTCACCGTTCACGTGGAAGATCGGGGCTCCCACCGACTTGGCGACATCACTGCAATATTGCGAGGAGTGTGCGTACTCGGGCGAGGTGGTGAAACCGATCTGGTTGTTGATGATCAAGTGGATGGTTCCACCCACGCGATAACCGCTGGTGTCGCTCATCGCCAAGCACTCCGCCACCACGCCCTGACCAGCGAATGCGGCGTCGCCGTGCACCAACAACGGCAACACGCTGAATGCGCCCGGCGGATCGATCTGATCCTGCATGGCCCGAACGGTGCCCAACACGATGGGGTCGACGGTTTCCAAGTGACTTGGGTTGGATGCCAGCTCCACCGGCAAGAGCGCGCCACTGCGGGCCTGGAACTTGCCGGTTGCGCCCAGGTGATACTTCACGTCACCCGAACCTTGGACGGCGTCCGGGTCAACGTGGCCTTCGAATTCACCGAAGAGGTGTTCGAGGCTCTTGCCCACCACGTTGGCCAACACGTTCAAGCGTCCGCGATGTGCCATCCCAATCACCGCACCGTCCAGCGCGTGATCGGCGGCCAAGTTGAGGATCATGTCCATGATCGGCACTGCCGACTCGGCACCCTCGAGGCCGAATCGCTTGGTGCCCACGTACTTGGTGGCCAAGAAGCGCTCGAATGCCTCCGCAGCATTCAAACGCTCCAGAATCACCATCGGCTCGGGTTCGAATTCGTCACGGTGGCCCTCGACACGCTCCTGCATCCATCGCTGTTCGTCGGTGTTCTGGATGTGCATGTACTCGATGCCGATGGTGCGGCAATACGCATCACGCAACACGCCGAGCAACTCGCCAAGCGTCGAACGCTGAACGCCGCCCACACCGCCCGTTGCAAATTCGCGGTCGAGGTCCCAGATGGTGAGGCCGTAGGTGAGTGGATCGAGCTCGCGTGGCATGCGCGGAGCCTTCCAACGCAACGGGTCGAGGTCGGCGATGAGGTGACCTCGAACGCGGTGCACTCGAATGAGCGTGGCAACTTGCATCTGCTTGTGGGCTTGCAGATCGACACCCTCGAGGTCGTTGGTGTCGGTTCGCCACTTCACCGACTCGTACGGCACACCGAGGCTGCGGAAGATGGCCTCGTAGAAACCGTGTTCGCCGAGCAACAACTCGCTCACGTACTTGAGGAAGAGTCCACTCTCGGCACCTTGGATGATGCGGTGGTCGTAGGTACTCGTGATGGTGACCACCTTCGACACACCCAGTTGGTTGAGCGCACGCTCGTCGCTGCCCTGGAACTCGGCTGGATAGTCGATCGAACCGACACCGACGATGACTCCCTGCCCCACCATGAGCCTTGGCACCGATTGATTGGTGCCGATGGTGCCCGGGTTCGTGAGGCTCACGTTGGCACCCTGGAAGTCGTCGATGGTGAGCTTGTTGTTGCGTACCTTGCGAATGATCTCGTCGTAGGCCGCGAGGAAGCCCATGAAGTCGAGCGTGTCGGCGCCCTTCAGCACCGGCACGACGAGTGTGCGTTGACCGTTCCCCTTGTCGACGTCCACCGCCAAACCCAGGTTCACGTTGGTGTGGCGTTGCAGTTGCGGCTTGCCATCGGCGTCGGCCACGTAGGCGTTCTTCATGTTCGGCACCGCATCGGTGAGTGCACGCACCACCGCAAAACCAATCACGTGCGTGAAGCTGATTTTGCTCTGCCCGGTTCGCGAGCGATAACCGTTGATCACACGTCGGTTGACTTCCAGCAACTTTGCCGGCATCTGTCGCACACTCGTTGCGGTGGGCACCGACAAACTTCGCTCCATGTTGGCCGCGATCGCCGCACCCACTCCGCGAATCGGTTCGGGCTCACCCGGAGGTGTCAGGGTTGCGGGTGTGGCTGTCGCCGCTTGAGTTGGCGTGATTGCCACGGGACGACGCACCGGCAGGGTGTCGTCGGTCTTGCCGTTCGAGCCGGCGGCCTTCTTGCCATTGCTCGTTGCCGCAGCCGCCGCGACACCGCCAACGGCAGAAGTCGTCGTGGCTGCCGGCTTGTAGTCGCTGAAGAACTCGCGCCACTGCTCGCTGACCGCGGCCGGGTTGTCGCGGAAGCGCTCGTACATCTCCTCCACGAGCCACGAGTTGGTGCCGAAATCGTCACCCGACCCACCTATCGGGGTATTCACGGGCGAACTCACGTTCCCAGCGTACTTATCCAAGGAGCCACCATCGGTGGCGGCACGATGAGTTCGACGGTCGCGTTAACCAAGCATGAATTCAGAGAGCAGCCACAACACCAGCCACAACACGCCACTCGTGATGAGCGCGTTCTTGTGCGACTCGTACGGCCAGAGCAACTTGTTGGTTGCCGCAGTGCCACCCAATTTTCCGAGAGCGTTCACCTGCAGGATTGCTCCGATCACCACTGCGATGATCACGTAGGTGGATGCGTCGCTGGCCGACGCACCGGCGTAGGCACCGCTGTAGAAGTGCGCAGAACCAACCATGAACCACAGCATCGACACCGAGAAGATCATGTTCTGTCGCGATGCCAGCAGCGCACGGCGGCCAGCGGCCGCAGCGTTCGGATCGGCTTGACCGCCGCCGAGCACGTTCACGGCGTTGGCCAACACGATCTTCTGGTTCTTCCAGATGATCATCCAGACGTTGGCGGCCATCGTCAAGCCGTACAACATGCCAACGGAGATCGCCGCGTCGTGACCGATGCCGGCGGTGGAACCGTCGCCGAGGAAGTTCTGCCAGTAATCGGGTTGGCCAGTGATGAGCAGTCCGGTACCCAACGTGGCAATCGCTGCCCAGCGGAACCACCAGAGCGCGCGACGTGCCAACTTGTCGAGCGTGATGTTTCGTGCCTTGGCTTCATCGCCATAGGTGGCAAGGGCTGGGACCTGCACCAGGTTGAAGTAGTACAGCAAGCCGATCCATGCAATACCGACCAAGACGTGCAGGTAGCGCATGAAGAAATCGAGGAAGTAGTTGCCTGAGAACAGTTCCACCGTGTGACCTCCGGAGTGAGTTGTAGTACGTGCGACAACCGTCGCTCGCACTTAGAAGGTAGCGGAAACTAGGTTGTACGGCGGTGACTGCCGAATTCATCTACACCTGCTACAAACTGGGACGTTTCTACCCGCCCGACCGTCAGGTGCTGGCCGACATCTCGCTGTCGTT
>SXPV01000120.1 GCA_005793215.1 Actinomycetota bacterium | reverse complement strand
TTTGGTGGCTTCATACAAGCCCATGGCTGCAGCATTCGCCCTGCGACCCAGTTCGATGAACAAGTCGTTTGCCAGCAGGGCCTCGTATTGCGCCGAGATGAAGCGCATCTTGGAGTGCAATTGGGTGACGTTCTTGCGCAGGTACTCCGCACGAGTCGCCCGACGTGGATCAAACCACACCACCGCCTCTCCAAACACGATGCCGGCCTTGGTGCCGCCGAACGACAGCACATCCACGCCCGCATCAACGGTGAACGCTCGGAGCGCACTCCGCGAAGCTCCCAACGCAGCGGTGGCATTCCCGATGCGAGCCGCGTCCATGTGCACCAACATGCCCAACTCGTGCGCAGTATCGCAGATGGCGCGAACCTCGGCGGGGGTGTACAGCGTGCCGAGCTCGGTTGGCTGCGTGAGCGACACCACCGCGGGTTGTGCATGATGCGGATTTCCCCGCGCATGCGCCACGGACCGAATCTGATCCGGGGTCAACTTGGCGTCAGGACACGGCAGGTCCAGCAATTTGGCACCCAGAATTTTCTCGGGTGCGCCGGTTTCGTCCACGTTGATGTGCGACCAGTTGGTGCACACCACGCACTCAGCGGGTTGCAACACCGAGGCCAACGCCAAAACATTGGCACCGGTTCCGCCGTACACAAACAGTGTCCGTACGTCACGACCGAACACCTCATTGAACGCATGCTCGGCGCGGAAAGTGAACGGATCGTTGCCATACGCAAGCACGTGATCGGCATTCGCCGCAACGAGGGCTTCGAGTACCAGGGGATGGGCACCGGCGACATTGTCCGAGGCAAACACTCGTGAGGGCGCTGGCGGCATAGCCCCAACGCTGGTGCTCGGCGACGACTGTGCACGAGCCATGACATTCATCCTAAGATTCGTCGCGGGGGTTTCGTCATGACGAAATCAGGGAAAGGTGAGCGACCACGCTGCGAGTGGTGCCGCACGCCCTTGCCAATACGAGACGGGGTGGGCCGCCCACGACGATTCTGCTCCCAAGCGTGTCGCCAATGGGATTGGGTAGCCCGGCAGCGTGCCAATGAACTCCAACTCAACGAGAACGAACTGGTGGTCACACGAGGTGAGCTCAATGCACTGCGGGATCAGATCTTCGTCTTGCGGTGTGCAATCGAGGATGTTGAACGTGATCTGGACCCCAATGTGGATCCAACGACACGCGACTACAGGGCAGCCCTGAAATGGTTGCTCGAAGCGGCCAAGCCCGTCGTGGCTGAACCGCTTCGTCCGAGTCACCGCCCATAATCATAGTTATGTAAAGTTAGGAAGGAGCAACAAATATGGGGCTATCTGAGGGATCACCACCCGCTGCTCTCCCATCTTCGCCCACTGCGCCGATGCGTGGCTCACCCGAGTTGCCACAAGTCGGGTGGTCGGTTGAACACACCTTGGCGCAACTCGACCTGCTTCGAATAGCCGATGTTCGCTGGAAGGACGGCCGAGCCTTCTCACTCGCCTACCTGGCGAGCCCCGAGGCCCACGATCTTGCCACCGAGGCCTACCGCAGGTTCTCTGGCGAGAACGCGCTCAACGTCGAGGCATTCCCATCGTTGCGAACGATGCAGAGCGACATCCTGTCCATGGTGAGTGGTTGGCTGTCGGCGCCCCCGACGGCACGTGGATTCTTCACCAGCGGTGGCACCGAGAGCATCCTCATGGCCATGAAGGCGGCGCGCGACCAATTTCGTCACGACGAAACTCGACCGATTCGTCAGCCCAATGTGGTGCTTCCCACGTCGGCACATGCGGCCTTTCACAAGGCGGCCGCATATTTCGACATCGAGCTTCGTTTGGTGCCGGTGTGCAGCGAGACGTGGCGTGCCGACGCATCGGCAATGGCCAATGCGGCGAACGACGACACGATCATGTTCGTAGCGTCAGCACCCCAGTATCCCCAGGGCGTGGTGGATCCGGTATCGGACATTGCCGCCGTGGCCCAGGAACGTGGCGTCAACTGTCATGTGGACGCCTGCATGGGTGGTGTCACGCTTCCCTATCTGGAGCGCCTCGGTGTTGTAGTTCCCCGCTGGAACTTCGCCATTGACGGGGTGACGTCGATGAGTGTGGACCTGCACAAGTTCGGCTATGCCGCCAAGGGCGCTTCGGTCATCATGTACCGCACCGCTCGATTGCGCTCCCATCAAGGGTTCGTTACCGACCAGTGGCTCGGCGGCGTGTACGGATCCTCGGGTGTGCTGGGCACCAAGTCAGGTGGAGCGATTGCAGCAGCGTGGGCCGTCATGCATCACATTGGCGACGACGGTTATCTGCGATTTACGAAGGCGGCACGCGATACCACACTGGCGATTGCTGCTGCCATCAACGACGATCCCCGACTCGTGCTGCGAGCGCAACCCGATACCACTCTCCTGTCGTTCGGGGCTGCTCCACAGCCCGTTGGGGATTCGGCGGCTATGTCATCGCCGCTCGACATCTTTGCCGTTGCCGACGGTTTGGCTGCACGTGGGTGGTACGTGGATCGTCAGGCTCCACCGCCATCGGTTCATCTCACCGTCAACGCGGTCCATGCCAACACGTATGGAATGTTCCTCGCTGACCTCAACGCCGTATTGGACTCGGTAAGTAACCGACGTGGTTCCGCTGGGAGTTACGGAACGTTGGAATAACTCGGCGTCACTCGCCGGTCTGACCGTCGACCACCTCACGCAGAAGGTCGGCGTGACCGTTATGACGTGCATACTCCTCGATCATGTGGACCAACACCCACCGCAGTGACGGTCGCTCGCCATTCGGCCATGCGCGTTTGGCGAGGGTGCCGAGAACGTCGTTCCCTCCTCCACTTCGTTGCGCGGCATCGAGTGCCTCCCGGAACGCACGGCGCGAGCGCTCCACCGAGGTGTTCCATTGGTCCCGCACCACGTCTGGTGGTTCTTTCGTTGCCGATTCCCACTCCCAATCAGGAGATGAAGCCCAATCCACCTCGGACCACGGCGCCATTCTGGGCAGATCCAGTAGGGCCCCACTGAACCAATGGTCCTCTACGTAGGCCAGGTGCTTGAGCAGACCCGCCAGCGTCATCGACGATGCGGCGGTGGTGCATCGCATCGCCTCGGAGTCCAAACCTCGTGTCTTCCATTCCAAGGTGGCACGTTGGAAATCGAGAAAACCCAGGAGCGTTTCCAGCTCGCCTCCCACTATCGGCGGCTCGGGACGACCCTGATCATCGATAGACGACATCACACGAATGTAGTGGGGGCATCACCTACTCTGGCGTTATGAACGCAGCCATAGACCGCCTGCGCAAGCTCAACATCTACGCCGGAATCCTCCACACGGTGTCGTTCATCGCAATCCTGGTGCTCTCCACCGATGTCACCTTGCCCGTGAAGGCGACCTACCTCTCGGAGGCTCCAGGCACCGGCAATTTCTCCGACCCCGTCCTCCTTTTTGAGTTGAACATTTCATGGATGGTTGCAGCGTTCATGGCCCTATCGGCGTTCTTCCACTTCTTCGTCGCTTCACCGATCGGCTTTCCGAAGTACGCAACCGGTCTCGGCAACAACATCAACGTGTATCGCTGGTTGGAGTACTCACTGTCGTCGTCGATCATGATCGTGCTGGTAATGCAACTCAACGGTGTTGCCGACTACATCGCGCTACTGGCGGTGTTCGGCGTGAACGTATCGATGATCCTCTTTGGCTGGTTGCAGGAGAAGTACGTGACTCCGGGCATTGGAGAAATGCTTCCCTTCTGGTTCGGATGCATCGCTGGGATCGTTCCATGGATTGCGGTGGTGATCAATCTGTTCTCCCCCAACGGCCCGCCCAATACCGCAGTACCCGGATTTGTGTACGGCATCGTGATTTCGTTGTTCCTGTTCTTCAATTGCTTTGCCGTGGTGCAGTGGCTGCAGTACCGAGCCAGGGGCAGGTTTGCCGACTACCTGGTGGGTGAACGCACCTACATCGTGCTGAGTTTCGTGGCCAAGTCCGCCTTGGCCTGGCAGGTGTTCACCGGCGCGCTCATTCCGCCCGCCTGACAGTCACCAGACTGGGATTTCACGAGTAACTGCGTACTACGGTGGCACGCATGCCACGCAGCATTCCCAGCACCCACACGGGAAGCCTCCCCCGCCCGGACGACCTCATCAAAACCATGTGGGCACTCGGTGACGGAGTCCCCGTCGATCAGCAACGGCTCGAGTCGCGTTTCCATTCCGCCATCGATGGCGTGGTGAAAAAGCAAATCGACGCCGGCGTGACGGTCATCAATGACGGCGAGATGACCAAGCCGTCCTATGCCACCTACGTAAAGGACCGGCTCTCAGGCTTCAACGGCGAGAGCGTTCGCAACTATCACTTTCAGGACCTCGTGGACTACCCGCGTAGCGCCGAAGCCGTCAATGAGAACCCCGGCCGCCAAAAACGAAACGCACCCGCGTGCACCGGACCCATCAACGTGATCGACAAACGATCCGCCGTGCGAGACATGGAATGGCTGTCGGCCGCTGCAAAGAAGCACGGGCACGAACGAATCTTCACCAGTGCCGCGTCACCTGGCGTGATCTCCATCTTCTTTGCCAATCAGTACTACAAGACCCAGGAGGAGTACGTTTTTGCCATCGCCGAAGCGATGCGCTTCGAATACGAGGCAATCGCCGCTGCAGGTGCAACGGTGCAACTGGATTGTCCCGATCTGGCCATGGGACGCCACTCTGCCTACGCAGCACTGTCGATCGAGGAGTTCCGCAAGACGATCGCGCTCAACGTCGAAGCGCTCAACCACGCGGTGCGCAACATTCCCGAGGAGCAACTGCGCATGCACTTGTGCTGGGGCAACTACCCCGGTCCGCACCACCTCGATGTGCCCATCACCGACATCATCGACATCGTATGGAAGGCCAAGCCCCCGACCGTGCTCTTCGAGGGTGCCAACCCGCGCCACGCGCACGAATGGCACGTACTCAAAGAGGTCGGCGTACCCAAGAACAAGACCATTTGCCCAGGCGTCATCGAACCGCAGTCCAACTACATCGAACACCCGGATCTCATCGCACAGCGACTGGTGCAGTGGGGTGTCGTCGTCAGCCCCGATCGGTTGATGGCGGGTGTCGACTGTGGATTCTCCGTGCACGTCGGGATCAAGAACATCGATCCCGATGTGGTGTTCGCCAAACTGGCATCACTTGCACAGGGCTGCGAACTCGCCGGTGCCCGACTGTTCCGCTGAACAACAGAAGAACCCCGACCCACCGAGGTGAGCCGGGGTTCATCGTGCGAACCGAGGTTCGCGTTGAACTCAACGGGTCAAACGACCCGTGTCGTTGCCGTTAGGCGTTGTCCTTTGGCTGGTACAGCATGCCGATGAACAAACCGTAGATCAGGTGCCAGATGAGGATTCCCGCGGGGAGCTTCCAGCCGTCTGGGCCGTCGAAGAGGAACAAGCCGTAGCCCTGCTCCGCCACGTAGGCGTACGGAACCAAGAGGCCCGCGCTGATGATGGTCATGATCACGCCGTAAACAAGACCCTTGGCAACGTGACCCTTCACCGGAATTGCGTGATGAGCAAAGATGCCAAAGAGCATCGCAAACACGATGCCGTTGACGAAGTGCAGCGCTTGTCCGGAGAAGAACAGCCATCCGGCATTGGTGCCTGCGATGGTGAAATCTGCGTTGAAGTAGCTGCCCCAGCTTGGACCGTTAATGCCCAGCGCCAAAGCGCCGTTGTACATCGGCCATGGGAGGGTCGGAAGTCCGACCGCCGGGAAGACGTAACCGAAGTACGTCCCGAGTTGGGTGGCAATCACACCGATGACGGCGAGACCGCCGACCGGATGTGCTGCAACCCAGTTGTGCCAGCGCTGTGAGGCGCTAGGTGCTAGTGATGCCATGTGGTGTTACCCCTATGTGTGAGTTGACGAAACGTCGATCGACGCCTCGGTACCGACAGTAACGACCGCACAATCTCTAGACGATGATTGTCACACAATTGACATCAGCGCAAACCCTTGCGCTACAAAGGTTTCAGCGCGATGGCGGCTGGTAGTCGATGTTTCGGTCGACGTTCATGTACACATCGATGCCGATCGGATCGGTTTGCTCCTCCACCAAATGGCCAAGCAATCCAGCACAACGAGCCAGAAGCGCCACACCTCGAAGCACGCCCATTGGCAACCTCAAATCGGCTAGCACCGCACCGCAGACACCTGCCCCGTTGAGCGGCAGCGCCTTGCCGAGTACCGACGGCGCTACACGCCCGAGTGCCTCGAACAATGCCAAGTGTGGCCCGAACGTGCCGTGCTCACGCGCCAACGCAAACAACACCGGTGTTCGGGGATCTTGCACCTTGTGCACCGGATGACCCAAGCCGGGAACGAACTTGCCCTCGGCCTTGCGTGCAGCCATCACCTTGGTGGCGAGTGCGTCCCAGTCACCGTCGGTTACCGGAAGCCCGTTGCCGTTCACCGGCAACGCTGAAGATGCCGGCAGGCCGAGTTGTGCGTGCAGTGTCGCCGAGAGGAAGTTCGCGCAATCCTCGGTGACCCCCAGAAAACGTGAGCCGCCGCCCAGTAGTCCAGCCGCCAACGCACCCTGCAGCGAGTCGGGAGCGCTGGTGTACGTGAGACGCGCGGCAATCGCCGTGGGTGTGAACCCGTGATCCGCCAATGCGGTGAGCACGGCTTCGAACATCACCAACTCCGACTTGGTTGGTCGGCGCTTGGTGATCAACCAGAACGCCAATTCTCCGAACGATGTCTTGCCGAGTAGTTCGCTCGCGAGATCATGACCCAACAAGGTGATGCTGTCGGCGTTGGAGGTGCCGAGGCCGGTTCGGTAGGTCTGCTTGGTCATGATCAACCTTTCACTGTGTGGTCGACACTATGCAGTTGCGGGATCTGCGGGCTTGGAGAGCCACTCTCGAATTTCATTGGAGTGCTCGCCGAGAGTTGGTGGCGGCAAGTCGTATCGAAGGGTGGCGTCGCTGAAATCGATCGGATTGCGGATCAGATTCACGGTGCGGTCGCCCTCTCCCACGCTCACCCGCGGTTGCAAGCCGAGCTTCTCAGCCAGCTCCACTCCATCACCGATGGAATTGATCGGTCCACACGGCACACCAACCTTGTTCAGGGCAATGAAGAGGTCGTCGGCATTCCATTGACCGAGTTTCTCGAGCAGATGTGGTCGGAGTTCCTCGCGATTCTTCGTGCGGTCGGCATTGATCGCAAAACGGGGGTCGTCGGCGAGATGTTCGATACCGAGTACCTCACAGAGTGAACGAAACTGCTTGTCGTTACCCGCGGCGATGATGAGGTCTTTGTCCTTGGTGGGCATTGCCTCGTACGGAAACAGCGACGGATGGGCGTTGCCCATGCGGAAAGGCACGACTCCAGCCGCCGAATACGCCCCGGTTTGGTTCACCAATCCCGACATGGCCGATGACAACAGGTTGACCTCCACGTGCTGTCCCCGACCCGTCGCCTGGCGTTGATTCAGTGCCGCGAGAATGCCGATGGTGCCGTGCAAGCCGGTCATTACGTCGAACACCGAGATTCCCGCTCGAAATGGTGGGCCATCCGGCTCCCCCGTCAGGCTCATCAATCCGGACACCGCTTGCACGACGAGGTCGTAACCGGGAAGCCAGGCTCCCTCCTTGGTACCAAAACCGCTGATCGAGAGGTAAACGAGTCGTGGGTTCACCTTTGAAAGAGACTCGTAGTCCAGCCCGAACTTCTTCATGCCACCCGGCTTCATGTTTTCGAGGGCGATATCGGCGCGACGCGCCAACTCCACCGCCAAAGCGCGATCCTCGGGTTTGCCGTAGTCGAGCACGATCGAACGCTTGTTGCGGTTGATCGACATGTAATAGGTCGCAACGCCATCCTTCACGGGTGGCACCCAGGTGCGGGTGTCGTCGCCGCCCGGTCCCTCCACCTTGATCACCGTCGCACCCATGTCCGCGAGCAGCATCGAGCAGTACGGCCCGGCAAGGACGCGGGAATAGTCGGCAACCAGAAGACCCTCGAGAGGGCGACGGGTATTCGTCATCTTGGCTCCGATCCTTCTTGAATCACGTCGGGTGTGGCGCGAATGCTCGCGCGAAAGACGGGTCTAGCGGTACGTGTTGTTGCTGGTGTGATCGCCCGCAAGCCAGCGCTTGAGTGTTTCGTGCGCGTCCTTGCGTCGATCGGCATTGATCTTGTCCGCGCCCGGTGCATCTGCCGTGAATTCCAACAGCATGCCGTTGGGGTCTTCGGTATAGAGCGAACGGCAGTACCCGTGTTCGAGTACGTACGTACCCTCAGGCTTCCAGTTGGCAGCCTGCAAACGCTTGAAGATGTCATCCTGTGCTTCTTTGGTGACGTTCAACGCGATGTGTCGGAACGGTGATGGTGTGAGTGGCGGATCGAACTGATCCTGGTCTTCCTTCTTGGCGAACTGGAAGAATGCGAGCGCACTGCCATCGGGCATTCCGAAGAAGCAGTGACAGTACACGCGCATGGCCCCGAAGAGTTCATCGGTTTCCGACCACGTGGCAACCAATGGCAGACCCACGAGATCTTCGTAGAACTTCCGGGTTGCTTCAAGATCCTTGGACAGGTATGCGGTGTGGTGCAGTCGCACCGGTGCCGTGGTGGTCATGTGGGAGTGCCTTTCCGTGTGTGCTTGCCAGCGAGCTCTTCCCGCGGGCAGACGTCTCCATTCAACCATCTCGGCACCGCGGCACGAGAAGCCCAAGGCGACGGCTACTCCTCCACGGTTGCGGTAGGTATGCGAAGCGGGGATCCCTGAAGCACTCGTTTGAGCATGGTGACGTCGATACCCAAGGCCGAGACTTGCCGCTCACTTCGGCGACCTGTGAAGCACCTCAGCAGGTCGAAGTCGGAGATCCCGGTCGCAAGCAACGTCTCCGAGCCGGCCAAGTTGCGCTGTGCGATCCACTCCCGTATCCATCCGACACCCACCTTGACCGCCCGCGAATCGCGGGCCCCGGGGTGCCCCACTGCGTGCCGCAAATCGTGCTCGTGCGTGACTGCATCCATCGTCATCTGCGACCGTGCCATCGCCGGGATGTGCGGAAGCAACGGATCGAACCGCTCGGCGAGCGCCTCGAACTCGTCAGCTATGTTGTGCAGCGATTTTCCGCGGTGTCGCTCGACTTGGGCTTGTGTCCACTCGTCGGTGGCGACACCTTCCAGCCGGCCGTTCACGATGTCGTCATTCACGCCCATGAGGTGCGACGCCAGCTCGGCGACGGTCCACAGCGGACAGTGCGGTACGACGATTTCGTCGGCGTCTTCCGGCAACGAACGCAGGAGCTGTACGACTCGTTCTCGCAGCTCCACGTACGCGGCCGACACTTCGCCGTCAGCCAAAAGATGAGTCATGGTCGCTCGACGATCGAGAGGTGCGACACGTTCAAGGTCAGCCGCGCAGGGTGCAGCCGAGCTTTTCGGCAGCGGAGATACAGGCCGTCCGTGCCGAAGCCACCTCGGTATCCGTCAGTGTGCGATCTGGCGCACGCAGACGAACCCGGAACGCCAAACTTCGCGCGGCATCGGAGGGCGCCTTACGAAACACATCAAAGAGCGACACTTCTTCGGCAAGCGAACCAGCGGCCTGCTTGATAGCCCGCTGCAACGCCGCCGCCGACACCTTGGCGGGAACCGTGAACGCCACGTCGAAATCACTCGACGGGAATCGGCTGACGGGTTTGGCAACCGGCACCTTCGGTGACTCGCCGAGCAGAACGGAAGCGTCAACCTCCAAACATGCAACACGCTCCTCGATGCCGTAGCTCGCCAACACCATTCGGTCGATCTCCCCTACGTAGCCCACCATTTGTTTGCCGCGTGCCAATGTGGCGCTGCGTGTGGGGTGATAACCAGCGGGAACACGCGATTGGTCCAATTGCGCGCCAACCCCGAATACCGCAGTGATCTGCGACCACCACCCAACGGCTACAGATGCATCAACACCAACTGCCATGATGCAGAGTTGTTCGGATTCGTCCGGCAAATTGTGCGTGGCAGAAGCGTCGCCGTGCATTACTGCGCCACTCGTGGCTTTAGCACGGTAAACATGTCCAAGTTCGTACAGCGCGATGTCTTTGGCGCGGTGCGAAACGTTGAACGCAATCGCCTTCAACATTCCCGGACGAAGCGATGTTCGCAGGAGGCTCTCTTCAACCACTAACGGGTTCTCCAATTCGAGTGCCGCCAACTCGAGTGCTACTCCGGCACGCTCGTGATCGCCAGGTGCCAAGAACGGGTTGGGCATCGCCTCGCTCGCGCCGAACGACAACACTACGTCGCGCAGCGCACGACGACGCTGCTGTAATGGCGAGAGACCACCGGGCTGCGTCGATTGCGACACGTGCTTGCCGAGCGTGTCGTAACCCACGTGACGAGCGACTTCCTCGACGAGGTCGACTTCATCGGTGCAGTCAGGACGCCATGACGGCACCTTGACGCTGAACCCCGCACCACTCTGCACAGCCGAACCCTTCTTTGCGGCGATCTTCTTCGGCGTGCACACGAACCCGATCTTGCCGAGCAACGCAGAGACGTCTTTGGCGCCGAGGTCGGTGCCGAGCACGCGGTTGACCTGTGCCACCCGCACCGTGACGACGGGCGACTTGGGCAGGTGCTTGGTTCGTGCGTCGGTGGCTCCGCCGTGCACCACCAGGTTCGGGCATGACTCGCGCAAGATCGCCGCGAACCGTGCCACCGAGTAGTCGACGCCGAGCGGGTCGACACCGCGCTCGAACCTGGCCGAGGCTTCGGTGCGCAACGCCAAGCGCTGGCTGGTGAGTCGCACGCCGCTGGGCTCGAACCACGCGGTCTCCAATGCAATTTCCGTGGTGGTATCGCTGATTTCCGTATCTGCCCCGCCCATCACACCGGCAATGCCGATGGCGCGGTCATCACCGTCACAGATGAGCAGATCATTCGGATCCAGCGTTCGCCCCACTCCATCGAGCGTGGTGAGCGTCTCCCCCGCCTTGGCCTTGCGGATGCGGAATCCGGTCGCCACTTTGGCGGCGTCGTAGGCATGATTTGGTTGGTTGCACTCCAACATCACCAGGTTGGATGCGTCTACCACGTTGTTGATGGGTCGCATGCCTGCAGCCAGCACACGGCGCGCCAGATGGTCCGGTGACGGCCGCACCACGATGCCGCTCATCACCGTGACGTTGAAACGTGTGCATGCCTTTTCGTCGACGACCTTCACCGGCACGCGACGGACTCCGCCCTTCTTTGCCGCATCTCCCTTTGGTGGTGTGAACTTCGCACCGAGTTTGGCCGCCACATCGCGGGCCACTCCGAGATGGCCAGTCGCATCAGGGCGGTTTCGCGTGATGTCGAGGTCGTACACCACGTCACGTTTCACACCAAGTGCGTCGAATACGTTGCGACCAAGCTTGGCGCCCGTCGGCAGAATCATGATTCCGGCAGCATCGCTGGACAATCCAAGTTCTGCCGCGGAACACAACATGCCCTCGGAGTCGATGCCGAGAATGCCCCGCCGGAGAATCTCGCGACCATCGGGCATCGTCGTTCCGAGGGTTGCAAGCGGAACGAGATCGCCGGCCTTCATGTTGAATGCACCACACCACACGTGGCGCTCAGTCGCGTCACCTGCGTCGACCCAGACGCGATGCACTTTGGCGGCGTCTGGATGCCGTTCGGTTCGCAGCACTTTTGCCACCACCACTCCCGCTACGGGAGTACCGACGACTTCCATCGATTCCACTTGCATGCCAAGCGATGTCATCAGGTCGCCGAGCTTCTCATCGGAGAGCCGCTTCAGGTCGCAGTACTCGGCGAGCCAGGAACGAACGATACGCATGACTACGCCGCCCCGACGTGCATCAGAATTGCCTCACGAATCGAAGGTCGTTGGCATACATGTCACGTAGGTCGGCGACGTCGTGACGTTCCTTGGCCATACGGTCGATACCGAAGCCGAAGGCAAAGCCCGTGTACACCTCGGGGTCGACGCCGCCGGCGCGCAGCACGTTGGGATGCACCATCCCGCAACCACCGAGCTCGATCCACTTGCCGTTCGAACTTCGCACATCGAACTCCGCGCTCGGTTCGGTGAACGGAAAGTAATTTGGTCGCAAACGGCTGGTGAAGTCGCTACCGAAGAATGCCTTGGTGAAGGCTTCGATCGTGCCTGCCAAGTGCGCGAACGTGATGCCCTTGTCGATGACCAGACCTTCGATCTGGTGGAACACCGGCATGTGCGTGGCATCAGGGGTGTCGCGCCGAAACACTCGACCGGGCATAACGGCATAGATCGGAAGATCCCACTCCTGCATAACACGTATTTGCACCGGAGAGGTGTGGGTTCGCAGCAGCGTCGAACCGGCATCTCCGTACTTCACGAACAACGTGTCGAAACCACTGCGTGCCGGATGGTTGGGCGGCATGTTGAGTGCGGTGAAGTTATGGAAGTCGGTTTCCACCTCAGGACCTTCCGCCACCTTGAAGCCCATTCCGACGAACACGTCTTCCAGTCGTTCCCACGCTTGGGTCACGATGTGCGCATGCCCGCGCGAACGCCGACTGAGGTGCTCGGTGAGGTCCATCGCCTCCCCGGCCGCCGCCACGCTGGCAGCTGCACGCTCCAAATGCGACAGCCGCTCGGCTACCAACGCATCGAGTGACTGCATCGCGTCGTTGATTGCCCGTCCCGTGGCTTTGCGAACCTCCACATCCGAGATCGAGCCCAGTGCGGATTTCAGCCCCACCAACACGCTTCCCTTGCCCGTGTGTTCATTGGCCACTCGACGCAGCGATTCCACGTCACCAGCTGATTCGAGCGACGCCATAGCCGTCTTGAGAGCCTCGGTGATACGGTCCACGTGATCGCCTGCGCCCGACATCACATCGAGATTACTTGAGTTTTCGTTGACTGATGGTCAACCCTGAACGATGGCGATGCCCGTCTCGCTCGACGCATTCTCCAACGAACCGAGATCGGTCAGGTCGGAGAATCCAGCAGCCTTCATTCGCTCGACCGCTTGGGCCGACCGGTTCCCGGAGCGGCAGTACACGACGTAAGAAACGGCAGGATCGAGTGCCGCAAGCTTGGTGTCAAACGACGGATCCTTGATGTCAACGAGTATGGCGCCGTCAAGGTGTCCGGCAGCAAACTCTTCTGGGGTTCGCACGTCGAGGATGATGGACCGATCATACGTGTTGTTCGCTTCTTCATTCGAGGAGCACGCGATAGCGCCCACGGATAGGCCTAGAACTATTGCCACAGTCGCCACGAAACGAACGCGGCGAATCATGGTCGTCGAGTTGCACCAGCGACGCCGATAGGACACGACACACCAGTGCCGCCGATGCCGCAGTACCCGTTGGGATTCTTGCCGAGATACTACTGGTGGTAGTCCTCTGCGTAGAAGTACTCCCCCAATGGAGCGATCTCGGTGGTGATGGGTCCGTAACCCGCCGCGGTCAGTTCCTTTTGGAACACATCGCGCGATGCTTCGGCAGCAACTCGCTGGGCATCGTTGGCGAAATAGATCGCACTGCGATACTGCGTGCCGATGGCGTTGCCCTGCCGGTTGCCCTGCGTCGGGTCATGATTCTCCCAAAACACCCGCAACATGTTGTCGAGCGTCGTCTGGCTGATGTCGAACACCACCATCACCACTTCGGTGTGCCCCGTACGACCGCTGCAAACTTCCTTGTAGGTGGGATTCGTCGTATGCCCGCCTGCGTAGCCCACCGAGGTGGTAACCACTCCGGGTGTCTGCCAGAACTTCCGTTCTGCGCCCCAGAAACAGCCCATTCCCACCACGAGCGACTCGTGACCGGCGGGAAACGACCCCATGATGGGAGCACCGTGTACGAAGTGGGTTGTGGATGAGTTGACGAGAACATCCGATCGGAACGTCATGTTCGCCTCCGTGACATTTCATAGTTGACGATTGTCGCGGCCATTGCCACGT
>SXPV01000119.1 GCA_005793215.1 Actinomycetota bacterium | reverse complement strand
CATGATCGAGGCTGGCCATTTGCACTTTGCCATCGGTCCAACCAATTCCGTGTGGAAGTAGTGCAGTGTCGAGCAGAGTCATGTCGCTGGCGTAGGTGACGATACACGTGTGTAGAACGTGGTCGTCGGGGAGGTTCCCGTCTGCGCGCATCCACACTTGCTGCCCACGTTTCGGGTTTCCCTCGCGTGAGAGCGGATCTGTATCGACGTAGCGAATGTCAATTGGCCGTGGGCGGTCGTACCACTCACCGAGTTGCTCCTTGAATGGTGCCATTCGAGTTTTGAAATCGGGCAACGACTCAGGATCAGGAACACCCGATGGCATCGTCAACTGGTGATCGAGTCCCACTTCTGCTGCATGGAAACTTGCCTGCAGGTTGAAAATGACCTTTCCATGCTGAATCGCCACAACACGTCGGGTGGAGAAACTCTTCCCGTCACGCAGCCGATCTACTTCGTAGAGAATGGGCACCGTTGGATCACCCGGTCGCAGGAAGTAGGCGTGCAACGAATGCACCTCGCGCCCCACTTGGTCGATCGTCCGGGCTGCAGCAACGAGTGCTTGACCGGCGACTTGTCCGCCGAACACGCGTTGGCGATTTTCGTCGGGACTTCGGCCACGAAAGATATTGACTTCAATCTGTTCAACATCCAAAAGCGCGACGAGGTCGGTGAGTGGTTGCTGGGAGGTCGGCACCCCTCCATGTTGGCAGAACTCAGCTGGATAGGGTTCGTTCTACGAACCATGCTTGACTCCACGCTGCGCACGATTGCACTCGGCGTGAAGGGTTTCATGCCGGAACACGAAGGCGATGCCTTGTTCCTTGCTGCAACGAGTGCATGCGAGGCATTGCCTGGTATCCCGATGGTGGAGGTGGGTTCGTATTGTGGCCGTTCCACGGTGTGGTTGGGCGCAGTGGCAAAGGCACACAGTGTGCTGCTCTACGCGGTGGATCATCATGGTGGATCGGAAGAGAATCAGGCGGGTTGGGAGTGGCACGACCCCGAAGTTGTGAATGAACATGGGCGAATCGACACGCTGCCCTTCTTTCGTGACACGATGCAACGAGCGAAACTCACCAACTCGGTTCGCGAGTGCGTCGGTGATTCCCACGAGATCGGTCGATCGTGGACGCAACCCTTGTCACTGTGTTTCGTCGATGGTGGTCACGCACGCAGCGTTGCACGAGGAGATTATCTCGCTTGGGCGCATCATGTGGAAGTCGGTGGCACTCTGGCGATTCACGATGTGTTCGAGAAATCCGAGGACGGTGGACAAGCGCCATACGAGGAGATCTACCTACCTGCCCTGGAGTCGGGGAAATTCGTCGAGGTGTCGCGTTGCGGCTCTTTGCGCCTATTGCGCCGAACCGTTTAGTGGTGTGTAAACAATTTGTGTGCAGGTGAGATTGCCAGTTGGGCATCGGCAGCCAGGATGACCGCTGCACCGGTGTAAGCGCTTACTTCGTCGGCGGGGAATGCAATGTTCTGCGGATACACGATGCCCGTGAGGTATGAGCCGTCGTCGTTGCGATGCAACGTGGTGAGCGTCAACAAATCCCGAGCGGTTGCATGGTCGCCAATGGCACTGTATGCCAGGGCGCACTCAGCGGTTTCAGAGGCCGTTACCCATGGCTCGTCGCTGACACAACGAATGCCGTAGTCAGCCAGATAAAACGTGTCCCACGAGTCGTGGAGTCGAAGTTTTGCGGCGTCGTCAATGAGCGCGCCAGAGAGGACGGGGTAGTACCAGTCCATCGCCCAACGTTCCTTGGGCTCAAATGAGGTTGGCGAGTGATTGATGACTGCATCAATGGCGTCGGCCGCAGCACGCCACAGTGGTCGTGGTTCGCCGAGCAACGCGGCGAGGTTGGCGGCACAGTGCAACGAATGACGGATGGAGCTGCTGCCAGTGAGTAGGGCATACGACCACGGCTCGGCGTCGACTTCCTTTGCCCACAAGATGGTCCCGTCCTTGCGTCGCATGTTGAGCACGAAGTCCATGGCACGTTCGACCATGGGCCACAAGCGCTCGACAGCCATCAAGTCATCGGAGCATTGCCAGTGGTGCCACACACCAGCGGCAACATATGCACACACATTGGAGTCGAGTTTTGATTCCTTCACCGTTCCATCGGAGTTGTAGTAGTTGTGCCATGACCCGTCACTGCGCTGCGTCGCACGCAACCACTCGTAGGCAAGATGAGCCTCGGTGTGCAGGCCCATTACGTCGAGTGCCATGGCGGTTTCTACGTGATTCCACGGATCGCAATGGCCGCCAACGAACCACGGAATCATGCCGTTGGGCAACTGCAGCGAAGAAATCCAGTGTGCGGTTGCACGGAGCTGGTCGCGTGTCGGGAGTGATGCATCTGACGATGTCGTAAGCGACGGTGTGGCCGTGCGAAGTTGGGGCCCAGCCGCACCAGCACGGCGAGGGACGATCGCTGGTTTCTCTGCGTACAACACGAATGACTTGCCAATCGCCGGGCTAAGCGCTGCATCAATGGCGCGCGTAATGAATGGCGCCTTCATGATGTCCCACTCCAGCAACTTTTTGTAACGTGCGACGAGGGGTTGATCGTCACGAGTCGGCCCAACGGCACAGCGCAACCACCAGTACGGCGAGTGCAGGCCGTGCGAGCGATGTTGTCCCACGAGATTCAAGCCGTTGGCAGAGATCTTTCGCCGCAGTTCCCTGGCGGTGTAGATGCGCACGTGTCCACCGGGTACGAATGGGGCGTGGTACTCGTCCGACAGCATCCAGTTGATCTTTTCTGGGAAGAACGACGGAACCGTTGCTGCGAACGTGCCACCCGGCTTCAACACTCTGGTGAGTTCGCTCAGTGCCGCGACATCGTCGTGGATGTGCTCGAGTACTTCGCTCGTGACGACACAGTCGAACGACGCGTCGGCAAATGGCAGGCACGTTGCATCACCACGAATCGTGCCACCGAATCGTGCTGAGTCGATCTCGCCAGCCATCGCCATTGCTGCAAAGGTGTTCCGAGTCGACGTGACCTCGTCGTGTCCGTAGTCGAGAGCAACCACGGTTGCTCCGCGCCGTGCAGCCTCGTAGGCATGGCGACCAAAACCCGCACCAGCGTCCAAGAACAACGTGTCCTGGTCGATGGGCAGTCGGTCGAAGCGAATCGTCAACATGTCGATGGACCTACGCTGCGCCGTTCTCGGTGCGCCGACGCAGTTTCTCTATGTTGTGCGGCATCGTCAGCACTTCGCGATACTGATCGACGGTGAGAGCCGCACAGTGTCGCCACGACCAACGTTCCACCACGCGAGTACGACCTGCAAGACCAATACGCAGACGAAGCGAGTCATCGTCGAGTCCGCGACGAATGGCGGCAGCAAGGGCGTCGGAGTCCCCCGGCGGACACGACAAGACCGTGTCACCGTCGCGTCCGGTGACCTCGGGTAGTGCCCCACCCGTTGTAGCAACCAAGCAAATTCCGGTGCTCATCGCTTCGATCGACGGCAGGCTGAAGCCTTCGTACAAACTCGGCACCACCGCCAATGTGCTTTCGGCGTACAACTCCACGATTCGTTCGTCGCTTACACCCGACACATAGGAGATGCAGTCGCCGATACCGAGCGATTCGATGAGGTCGGCGCTTGCGCCGGCACGAGGTTTACCGATGATCGTGAGGTGAATGTCGCGTTCGGTCCGCAACTTTGCCACGGCCTCGAGCAAGTACGACAAACCTTTGAGCGCAACGTCCGCTGATGCCGTGGTGATGAGGTGGTGGGGTCGTCGCGTCACTTCTGGCAACGGCTTGAACAAGTCGGGGTCGACGCCCACGGGAACCAGACGCATGCGATCAAGTGACACGTTCATGTCGGTATGAATGTCGTTGATGGAGTTCTCGCTCACCACCACGATGCGGGGAAGTCGACTGGCAACCTTGCCCTGCATCTTGACGAACGAATACCAGCGTGAGATACCAAAGCGCTTCCAACGCGTCTTGGTGTGTTCCATCTCCAACTTGCGGTCCTTGGTGATGGGATGATGCAACGTGACGATGGTAGGAATGAGTTTCTCGATCGACAAAATGTGTTTCCCGAGACACTGGTTGTCGTGGACCAAGTCGAAGTCACCGACCCGTTCGCGCAACGCACGGTAGGCCCGCAAGCTGAAGGTGAGTGGCTCGCCGAATGTCCCCTTGAGGAAGTAGAGCGCCTCGAGTGCATTCGGCCAGTTGTTCAATTCCCAGTACGCCGGGAATCGGCCCGGGTATTGGTCATTGAAGATGTCGAGGCTGGGCAATTTGTGCAACGGGATACGGGGATCGAGCACCGGGTAGGGCTGACCGCCGTACACCTCGACATGATGTCCAAGGTCAGCCAGGGCCTTGGTGAGATGCCGCGTGTAGACACCTTGTCCGCCAACGTGCGGTTTGCCGCGGTAGGTGAGGTAGGCGAGGCGAAGTGGGCCCTCGCGCAGGCGGTCGAGTTCACGTTGCATGTTGCCGCCAAACATGCGATGTAACGCTATCGCTGGGAACTTATCGAGCGATCAATTTCATCGTTCGTTGTAGTGGAGACTCGCGTGTAATCACGTGTGGGGCGAGCGAGAAACCATCGGGTGGTCCCGATTGCGGTTCCACACACAGTGCATGAGTAGGCATGTCGTAGATCACCCAGTGATCGCAATCGCTCTCAATGAAGAGGCACATCTCGTCATCGAATTGCACCATCGGTGTCTGACGTGCACCGATGAAGCAATCGTCCCACGGCCCCGCTGGCGGTGCGACACGTCGACCGTCAGGAATGTAACTGCTGTCGCGAACGTACATTTCGGCGAAGTCGGTTCGCAACGTTGCCGGTCGCACGAACCATGGATGCCAACCAACCTGAGCCGGCATGCTCGGCGAATCGGTACTCACGGTGAGCGTGCACGTCACGCTTCGTTCCGACTGATCTATGCGCACCTCGTGCATCACCGAACCAACGAACGGCCAGCGAGAACCGAGCGAAGCGACGCACACCGCGTGGGTGGGCGACTGTTCGATGGTCGACCAGCACACGTCGAACATGGTGCCGTGGATTGCGTGCTCTCCAAAGTTGAGGGGAAGCTGGTACACGTTTCCCTCGTGGCTGAACTTTCCGCTGCGAACTCGCCCTGCGTACGGCACCATCGGGTACGCACCCCACGCGGTTGGTCGAGCAGCCTTGGTGAATGTCACCAATCGTTCGCGTGCGTGGATGCGTAGCGATGACAGTCGCGCTCCACGCAACACATCGATGGAGCAGCCAAAGAGTGGTCCACCAAGATGGAGTTCGTTGCTCACGTGTCGCCCGATGTTTGATGCCGCACGCGCCACGACGCGACAGCCAGCATCAGCAGCAGGGCCGCGGCGATGAACGTATCGCCAAGATACGAATAGATGGTGCGGCCGGTGCGCAGAGGAATGTCGCGCACGATCACTCCCTGCGTGCCGATGGGAATGCGATCGAAGATGCGTCCATCGTGATCCACGAACATGCTGTATCCGGTGGTGGCAGCTTGCACCACCCAGCGACCGCTTTCCAGCGCGCGGAGTTGGGAAGTGGCGACCTGTTGCTGTTGCAGGATCTCACCGGTGTAGCTGGAGCCGTTCGTGGGATTCAGGAGTATCTGCCCACCCGCATTCACACCGTCGAGGGCGCGCATGGAGAAGAACACCTCCCAGGAGATCGCCACGGCAAGTGGAACGGAGTCAGTCTGGCGTGGCACTTCGATGACGGCGGTCTTCGAGCCCGCAATGGCGTCGCGTGGAATGCGGTCAACGGGTGCACCGAGTGACTGGAGAAGGCCGCGGAGCGGAACGTATTCCCCGTACGGAACTCGTTTCACCTTGTCGTAACGGCTGATCTCGGTGCCGGATTGATCCATCACGATTTGGGCATTGGTGAAATTGTCTCCTGCATCCTCGGTGACACCGATGGCGAACGGAGCATCGATTCGTTGTGCCTCGGCCACCAACTCTTGTCGGACCTTGCTTACGGAGAAATCACGAACGTCGACGGTGTTCTCGGGCCACAGCACAAGGTCGACATTGCCTTGTGTGACCGATACCGAACCGCTGTCCACCAATGCGGTCGCCGCCAAGTGTCGGTCAATGACATCGCGTGGATTGCTGTCAATCGCCAGGACACCCTGTGGTCCACCGCCTTGTACCGCAGCGATGCGCAGCAACTGGCCGGTGTCGCGTCCGGAGGGAGCAAGTTGACCAGCTGTTTGTGCGGCAACGAGCCCGACGAGGAGGACAAAAGTGGCTCGGCGTGTGCGCCAACCGAATTCGCGTCGTCGTAGCCAAAACTCGGCAAGCACGCCACCAGCAAGGAACACCCACAACGACACCCCAAGAGGACCGACGATTCGTACCACGTGCGCGAGTCGTGTATCGGCAACCCCGAGTGCCAGCCCTGCGAGCGGTACGCCACCGAATGGTGCAATGAATCGCAAGCACTCCGCCAGCGTGTGCGCCAGTGCCAACACCACGATGCGTTGGGTGAGTGTCGACTGCGCGCGAGGTGCCAGTCGGTAGGCAATGAGCGCCGCAGCGCCATGCATGAGCGCAAAGAGCAATGGCGCCACCACGAATCCACCCGGTACCAGATGCCACATCCATCCGAGTGCTGGCGCAAACCAGCCCCAGGCAAAGAGTGCGCCAAGCAGGAAGGCGGTTCTGCCGCTTGGCTTCGAAAGCTGTGTTGCGA
This sequence comes from Actinomycetota bacterium, assembly GCA_005793215.1. Lineage (GTDB taxonomy): Bacteria > Actinomycetota > Acidimicrobiia > Acidimicrobiales > Ilumatobacteraceae > F1-60-MAGs027. The sequence continues at coordinate 3,224 of SXPV01000119.1, read as the reverse complement.
GAACATAGAAAGCGACTCCCAGCAACATGATCGGCCATACACCGAGCGGGGGAATTCCGACTGCCACGAGAACTCCGCCGAGGAGCGCGAGCATCGCGAGCGCACAGCGCTTCATCCGTGGTAACCCCGCAGGTAGGCGGCCAACTTGTTGATGCGTAATCGCATGGGTGGGTGCGAGGCAAAGACCCGGTCCCATACATTGCGCCGAGCAACACGACTTTCACTGTCCAGGGAGTTTCGCAGTGCAGCCAGCAACTGGTTTCCGAATCCGAGTTGTGCCGCGCGCCGATCCGCGTGATATTCGCTCGATCTCCCGACCGCGTTTCCGAGCAAGGTTGCAAGAGACACGTTCAACATCAGCAGCCACGATGCCACATGCAGAAATGCGGCGACGAAGAGACCGAGCGCATGAAGAAGTGGAATGCGGCGAGCAAAGGTAACGGTTGCGGTTTCTGCAATGGAACGTAGTGCCATTCCGACACGGGACAACACGACGATCGGGAGAATCATCCACTGGGTGACGGTGAGTGCCACCGTATGGAGACCCAAGTGATGACTCAATTCGTGGGCCAGTACGCCCGAAAGTTGTTCTTGATCAAGTGTTTCGATCGCCGTCGACGACACCACGACGAGATGACCCCCACATGCGAATGCATTGAGCGCATCGGTTTCGACAACCGCCAACACAAAGCGACGTCCGGAGAGTTCGTTACGGCGCACGATGGGTTGCCATGACGCTTGCAGGACGGCCGACTCGTGTCTGGTGGGTTCGCGTGCGCCAATGAGGCGTATGAGCACGAATCGCTGAACGGGGCGGGAGAACAACAAGATGAAGAGTGAGAAGAACGCGCAAACGAACAACCAGTAGTTGACATCACCCCATCGCCATAGCGGTATCCACAACACACTCACGGTGGTCAACCAAGCCGGCATCAGGGCGATGATGGCCGTCAATCCTGTGAGCGCCGTCCACTCGAACCTCAGCGAACGGCCCGACACGCTTCGTGAACCTAGCGTGGGAATCATGAACTGGCTCGCTTCACTGCCAAGCCCTTCCGGTGGCTCGTTGGAACTTGGTCCCCTCAAACTCAACGCGTACGGGTTGATGATTGCGCTCGGTGCCATCGCCGGAACGTGGCTGATGGGGAAGCGACTCGAGGCGCGGGGCACCGGGACGCGTGACGACGCCAGTGCGATTGCGATGATCGCAGTGCCAGCCGGAGTAGTGGGCGCACGTCTGTATCACGTGATCACCGACTGGGAACGATTCGATGGCCGTCTCCTTGACACCGTGAAAATCTGGAAGGGCGGTCTTGGTATCTGGGGTGGTGTCGCCGTTGGTGTGGTGGTGGGCGTGTTGGTGGCAAAGCGCCGTGGGGTTGGTGTGGCAAATGCGCTCACTGCAGTAGCGCCGGCATTGCCGCTTGCCCAGGCAATCGGTCGCTGGGGCAACTGGTTCAATCAGGAACTGTTCGGTCGCCCCACCACGCTGCCGTGGGGTTTGGAAATCGACGAACGCCACTTGCCCTCCGGTTACGACGTTGGCACTCTGTTTCACCCGACGTTCTTGTACGAGTCCATCGGGAATGCCGTGTTGTGTGTGTTGCTCCTGCAACTGGATCGCAAAGGATTATTGAGGGCGGGTCGACTGTTCCTCTTTTACACCGCCGGATACACCCTGTTGCGATTCTTCGTCGAGGGCCTGCGAATCGATCCCGCAAAGGACGCGGGCGGTTTGCGGCTCAATCAATGGACCTCACTGGTCGTGTTCACCGTGTCGGTGGTGTGGATTGTGGTGGCACAGCGCCGCGCAACTTTGCGGCAAGTTCCTCAGGCACAACAGGAATGAAGAATTCGTTCGTCGCTACCTCGGCTGCGGCGATGTAGCGCATGACGTTCGGTGCGCGCCATGGTGAGACGATCTCCACGTTGAACCACGCATCGTTGTAGCCCTCGATTTCCGACGCCCGTTTGTCGCTCACCATTGGTCGTTGGTTGAACCACATCATGGTGGGTGCCGGCTCGCCGTAGAAGCATTCGATACGACGCAAAACGTCCTGCAGAATGTTGCCGAACGCGGTGCGCTGTTGCGTGTCGAGCGACACGAGATCACTCTCGCGCTCCACGGGGGTGATCTCCACTGCCAGCGGATATGGCGACGTCGACGGAACCGTTGCCACCCAGCCGTCGCTTTCTACAATCAATCGTTCGGAAGTGGAGTCGGGCTTCCATCCTGCGGCAAGTCGTCGTCGTGGGCGATCGGGAACATGGTCGAAGGCATAGATTTGTCCGTGCGGATGGTCGATGGTGGCACCGACCTCTCGCCCCGAGTTTTCGAAGATTACGACGTAATCGACGTCCTTTCGTGATCCGAGTACTTCGCTCCGAGTGGCCCACGTATTCACCAATTGCACAAGATTGTCGGAATCGAGGGTGGTGAGTCGCGCATGGTGGTTGCTCGAGTACAACACCACCTCGCAACGATCGTTGGGCATCGGTGGCCACCGGTTGGGAATCACCTTGACGGTGTACGGCTCTGCTGCCTCGATACCGCCGACACAAAACGGACAACTATCGGACGGCAGATTGGGCCGCTGCTGCCGCGAGGCGACGACGTGCACCACGGTATCGAGCCATGGATCCACTCGCACGTCGTGCATGGCTACGCAGATACCCGCAATCCCGAGGTTGCGTCAAACACATGCAAAGAGTTGGGCTTGGCACGCAAGGACACTCGAGAGTTGTGGGCGAGACGTGAGAGTCCGGGAGCGCGTGCAATCACACGGTCCTTGCTCGGGGTGTCCAATGTGCAGTGGAGGTACGAATCGCTACCGAGTTCTTCGATGAAATCCACGACAGCCGCTGCACCATCGGTGCCAGCGAGTTCCAATCCCTCGGGTCGGATTCCGACAATCACGCTGTTGGAAGAGATGCTGCCCGGTGTGAAGCTGGCACTCTCTCCGGCAAAAGAAACCGTGCCGTTCGCTGCTTGGCAGGGCACCATGTTCATTGCGGGAGAGCCGATGAAACCGGCAACGAATACGTTGACGGGATTCGAAAAGAGTTCCTGAGGTGAGGCAACTTGTTGCAAGACACCGTCTTTGAGGACGGCAATTCGGGTTCCCATCGTCATGGCTTCCACTTGATCGTGGGTGACGTACACCGTGGTGACGCCGAGTTGTCGCTGCAATTCGGCAACCTGAGTGCGTGTCTGGACACGCAGT
>SXPV01000118.1 GCA_005793215.1 Actinomycetota bacterium | reverse complement strand
GGCACGTTGGACTACTTCTTCTTCGTCGACTTGGTGGCCATGAACTCGCTCCATAGGCCGCTGACTTCCAGCAACTTGCGCACGCGCTCGGTGGGCAATGCACCCTTGTTGAGCCACTGCATCACCTTGGCGTTGTCCACCGCGAAACCCGATGGGTTCTCCAACGGACGGTAGGTGCCGACGATCTCGAGGAACTCGCCGTTGCGAGCCTTCTTGGTGTCAGCCGCGACGACGCGATAGTGCGGCTGCTTGGTCTTGCCGACGCGGGCCAGACGAAGTTTGACGGACATGTTGCTCCTGACGTGAAATCGATATCCCGAGCGAACCGCCGCGGGCTCTGTGCAGGCTATCGGGAGGGCAGACGACCGCCAAACTGCTTCATCATCTTTTGCATCTCGGCAAACTGCTTCACCAGGCGGTTGACGTCCTGCACCTGCGTGCCGCTGCCATTGGCAATTCGGGTGCGCCGACTGCCGTTGATGATCTGGGGGTTCTCGCGTTCGGCCGGCGTCATGGAGCGAATGATGGCCTCGGTGCGCTTCACCTGATCGTCGCTGACCTCGGCCCCTTTCAGTTGCGCCCCGACGCCAGGCAACATGCCGAGCACATTCTGCAATGGACCCATTTTCTTGAGTTGCTGGAGTTGGTCGAGGAAGTCGTCGAGGGTGAACTTGCCGTCGACCAGTTTCTTGGCGGCTTTTTCGGCTTCTTCCTTTTCGAACACCTGCTCGGCTTGTTCGATGAGCGAGAGCATGTCGCCCATGCCCAAGATTCGGCCGGCCATGCGATCGGGGTGGAATTGCTCGAACGCATCGAGCTTCTCCCCCGTTGCCGCGAATGCGATCGGCTTGCCGATGACTTCCTTCACCGACAATGCAGCACCACCGCGGGCGTCGCCGTCGAGCTTGGAGAGAATCACGCCATCGATGGCAAGGGTGTTGTTGAAGGCTTCCGCAACGGTCACGGCGTCCTGACCCGTCATCGCGTCGACAACGAGGAACGTGTACCGCGGCATGACCGTCTCGCTGATACGGCGTACCTGCTCCATCATCTCTTCGTCGATTGCCAAACGTCCGGCGGTGTCGACAATCAAGACGTTGCGACCGAGGCGTCGCGCTTCTTCCAGGCCGAGACGGGCGGTTTCCACCGGGTCGCCCGGTGCGCTGAACACGGGCACGCCAATCTGCTGGCCGAGCACGCGCAGCTGCTCCACGGCTGCGGGTCGCTGTAAGTCGGCACCAACCAACATCGGTTGTCGACCTTGCTTCTTGAACCACGCCGCCAACTTGGCGGCACTGGTGGTTTTTCCTGAACCCTGCAAACCTGCCATGAGCACCACGGTGGGCGGCTGACTGGCGTAGGTGATCTTGAGCGTTTCGCCACCGAGAAGTGCGATGAGTTCGGCTTGTACCGTTTTGACCACTTGCTGAGCTGGGTCGAGCACCTTCGACATCGCTTCGCCGACGGATTGTTCGCGGATACGTGCCAGCACGTTGCGTACCACGGCGACGTTGACGTCGGCCTCCAAGAGAGCCGTGCGAATCTCCGCGAGAATCTCGTCGACATCGGCCTCGCTCAGGCGACCGCGATTGCGAAGTTTGCCGACGACCGCACCAAGGCGATCGCTCAGTGAGTCAAACATGAGAACGAAAATCTACCGCTGTGCATCGCTGCACCCGCCGTGCCGGTCGCGCGGTATTCCGTCCCTATTCGTCGAAGAGGGCGTCGACGAACTCTTCGGGGTGGAATGGCGCCAAGTCGGCAACTGTTTCGCCAAGCCCCACCAACTTCACGGGGATACCAAGTTCGGTTTCAATGGCAAACACGATGCCGCCTTTTGCCGAGCCATCGAGTTTGGTGAGCACCACACCAGTGACCTGTGTGGCTTCGGTGAATTGCTTTGCCTGCACCAATCCGTTCTGGCCGGTCGTCGCGTCGATCACGAGCAGAACCTCGGTCACCACGCCGGCCGCCTTTTCGGCCACGCGCCGCACCTTGCGCAACTCATCCATCAAGTTGGTGTTGGTCTGCAAACGGCCCGCAGTATCTGCGAGCACCAAGTCGATGTTGCGTGCCGCTGCACTTTGCACGCCGTCGAACACCACCGACGACGGGTCGGCCCCTTCTGCCCCGCGCACGATGGCCGCGCCGGTGCGCGTGGCCCAGGTTTCCAATTGCTCACCTGCGGCGGCACGAAAAGTGTCGCCAGCAGCCATCAGCACGCTGCGACCGAGCGCCATTTGTTGTGCCGCGATCTTGGCCAGGCTTGTGGTCTTTCCGGCACCATTGACGCCCACCATCATCCAGATGTTCGGGGTGCCACGTGCAAGGTCGAAGGCAAGCGTGCGATCCACATCTGCGAGTCGCCCGGTCATCTCGCTTCGCAATGCATGTATGAGCCCCGTGGGGTCGGCAATCTCCCGTTGCTTCACACGTGCTCGCAAGCCATCCAGCAGTGCGGTGGTCACCTTCACTCCAAGGTCAGCGCGCAACATGGCTTCCTCGAGCTCGTCCCAAGTGGATTGGTCGATGGCGCTGCGACGAAGTACGCCGGTGGTGGCGCTGGCGAACACGCCTCGCGCCCGAGACAGGCGGTCGCGGAAGCTCGGCGGCGTGGAAACGGCAGCAGGTGGCGTTTCAACGGCAGCCGGTGCGGACGGTGCTGCAACGGGAGTGGGTGGCGTTGGTGGCGCCACTGGTGCCGAAGGCATGTCGTGGCGTGAGCGTCGCGCAATGACGACTCCACCACCGAGGGCGATTGTCGCCGCAATGGCGACGTAGAGCCAGAGATCGTTCACGCCGACTTGGCGGCTACGCGCTCCACCACCACGCGCGACGAACCGCCGGGTTGCATGGTGACACCGAGCAGACTGTCGCCTGCTTCCATCGTTCGCTTCTGGTGACTCACGATGAGCAACTGCGCTTCCTGGCGGAACTCGTGAATGAGGCCCAAGAAACGGTGCAGGTTCACGTCATCGAGCGCTGCTTCAACTTCGTCCATCACATAGAACGGCGATGGACGACTGCGGAATACCGCGAACAGGAACGCCAGGGCGGTGAGCGCACGCTCACCACCCGAGAGGAGCGACAACTTCTTCACGTTCTTACCGCCGGGCTTGGCTTCCACCTCGATACCCGTGTTGAGCAAATCGTCGGGCATGGTGAGCACGAGCCGACCGGTGCCACCAGGGAAGAGTGAAGCAAACAACTTCGCAAAGTTGTCGCGCACGTCGGAGTACGCCGCGGCGAACGTTTGCTGAATCTCCAAATCCACCTGCTTGATGACCTTCACCAATTCGCGACGCGAGTTCTTCACGTCTTCGAGCTGTTCTTCCAAGAACGTGTTGCGTTGTTGCAGCGCTTCGAATTCCTCGAGGGCCAGCGGATTGATCGGACCCATGATTCGCAACTCGCGCTCCAGCTCGCGCACCTTGAGAATCGGTGTCATCCCATCGGGCAGCTCCGGCGCAGGGGTATCGATGGCAACCTGCGGCTCCACTTCGAGATCACGACGCAGGGTGTCGATCGAAGCTTCGAGTCGCACGCGAACTTCGCCCTGCTCCAGCTCCACTCGCCGACCGGTTTCGCGACGTTCCTCGAGTGACTTCTCGTTGGCCTGGCGTTCTTTGCGCGCCGCGTCGAGGCGACGCGAAATCTCGCGCATTTCGGTGCTTTGGCGCGCTCGCAACTCGTGCAAGTCGCGCTGACGACCGTTGAGCACGTTCACGATGCGCTCGACTTCCTTCATTGCGTCGGCGAGTTTCTGCAGTTCCTGGTCGATTCGTTGCGTACGACGCACGGCATCGCGGCGCGCTTCGGAGTCCCCGCCCAAGCGACCTTCGATGTCGGCCAGGCGGGTGCGCAACAGGCGCTCGCGTTGCTCCAAGCCGGCCACTTCCACGTCGTGGGCCTGCGCCACATCGCGTTCGGCTTCGGCTGCCGTACCGGCACGTGCTTCAGCCCCGCGGGCATCGGCGAGAGCGGTGCGGGTGGTGCCGAGCGCCAACTCGGCGTCGACGAGTCGCGCTGCTGCCTCACGGGCAGCCGCTTGCGCGTTTGCCAGCGCCTCGGCACTGACCTGCGAAAGACCAACGCGCAACGAAGTTGCCGCCAAGCGATCACCGTCGCGGGTGACAACAACGGCATCGGGATCGCCCAGTGCGGTATCGACGGCGGCGTCGAACGATGCAGCCAGCGTTACACGCGATAACAACACGTCCAACAGATGATTGATGGCTTTTTCCTGCGTGCCAGCGCGAGCACGAACGTGTGAGCGAAGTTCGCGCGACGGATTGACTGCCACGGAGTTGAGCGAGTCCAGCGCCAACACCGCACCCGGGCTCTTTGTGGCACGCAGGTGAGCGAGTGCAGCACGTGCGTTGGTGGTGTCGTTGATGACCACCGCAGCAATCGATTCGCCGAGTGCAGCCTGCACCGCCGAACGCCATTCATCGTCGATATCGATCAGGTCGAGCAGCGTGCCGACGCTTCCCGCGGCCTCGTGCAACGTTCTCGTACTCAGGGCTTGTGCGTCGATTGACGCTTGCAATGCTTCAACGCGTGCAGCCGCTGCCGCAGCCGCACTCGACACCGTGCCGTGCGCAACGATGGCTTCGTCCAATGCGCGTTGTGCATCCACCGTGTTGGCCTGCGCCCTTGCGAACTCAGCCGACGCGACACCGCTCGAGGCTTTGGCGGTGAGTTCGCGCAGTTCCTGTGCAACCTCTTCGAGCTGGTGACGCACGGTGGCGGCTTCGCCCTCCAACTGCGCTTCGACGCCGGAGTCCATTACCTGGCCGCGTTCACGCTCCATTGAGCGACGACGCTCGGCCAAGACCTGCACCAGTCCGCGAGCACGACCGCGGAGGTTCTCCACGCGCACGAGTTCGTCGTTGATGGTGCTGTCGCCACGTGCGGACAGATCCGCTTCGTCCGACATCACTGCGGCGTCGAGCGCCGACAGTCGTGCGCGTAACTCGTTTTCTGCCTTGTCGCCCGCCGCCTTCTGTTCGGCGAGCGCTTGAATCCGCGCCTGCAGCCCACCAATTTCACGACCAGCGACGTGCAGTCGCAAATTACGCAACTCGGCGGCCAGCGCACCATGTCGACGAGCGGCATCAGCCTGCCGTTCGAGCGGCTTGAGTTGTCGGCGAACTTCGCGCAACAGGTCCTGTGCGCGCATGAGATTTGCTTCGGTGCTCTCCAGGCGACGCTCGGCTTTTTCCTTGCGCTTGCGATGCTTCAACACACCGGACGCTTCTTCGATGATGGAACGGCGATCTTCGGGTCGCGCGTTCAACACGGCATCGATTTGACCCTGGCTCACGATTACGTGTTGCTGACGTCCGACGCCGGCATCGGACAGCAGCTCCTGCACGTCGAGCAAACGGCAGTTCACGCCGTTGATGGCATATTCACTCTCACCGGTTCGGAACAGGGTTCGAGTGACGGTGACTTCGGAAAATTCGATGGGCAACAGCCCCGCGGAATTGTCGATGGTGAGTGACACCTCGGCGCGTCCCAACGCGGGGCGCTTGGCGGTACCGGCAAAGATGACATCGTCCATCTTCTGGCTGCGCACCGAAGATGGGGCCTGTGCACCAAGTACCCAGGCGATGGCATCCACCACGTTGCTCTTGCCCGAACCGTTGGGACCCACCACCACGGTGACGCCGGGCTCGAGTTCCAGGGTGGTCGAGTCGGCGAACGACTTGAATCCCTTCATGGTTAATGACTTGAGAAACATCTCCGAAAACAGTAGTGCTTCTAATGCTGGCAACGGGGACAAAAGCACGTGGAGCGCCCTGCCACGACCCGACGCACGATGTTGGCGCTGCGACAGGTAAGGCACCGCTGACCGGCGCGGTCGTACACGCGATGCTCGGTTTGGAACCAACCCGGTTCGCCGTCGATTCCCACGTATTGCGTGTCGTCAAGCGTGCTGCCACCCTTCTCCACCGCATCGCGCAACACGAAGTGAATCGCCGCCAACAGCCGTCGACGAGTCGGCGCATCCAAGCGTGACGGAAGTCGATGGTGTCGCAGGCGCGCACGATGCAGGATCTCGTCGGCATAAATGTTGCCGATGCCAGCGATGCGATGCTGGTCGAGCAGGAGGGCCTTCAAGTTGCCGCGGCGGCCACGCAAAATTGAAGCGAGCGTTGCTTCATCCAATCCATCCACGATGGGGTCGGGTCCGAGTCGCGCAAGTTCCGGGGCCACCGAAGCCTCGTCATCGCGGTCGAACACCACCACTTCGCCGAACGTGCGAGGGTCGACGAACCACATCTCGTGTCGCATACCGTTGGCGTCCGGCGACAAGTGCATGACCACGTGGGTGTGTGGTGGGCGGGCGGTACCGGCGTCCACCACCAACACTCGCCCGCTCATCCGCAGGTGCATCATGAGCACGCCACCGGAGTCGAGATCGCACAGCAAGTACTTCCCGCGTCGACGTGCCGCAACCAGCCGAGTGCCCGTGAGGCCGTCGATGATTGCTTCGCGTCCCTGACGTCGCACCGTGCGCTCGTGAAACACCTCCACACGTTCGATGACACGGCCCACAGCGCGACGCTCGATACCGCGCCGCACCGTTTCGACCTCTGGTAACTCAGGCACGGTGACTCACTCAGCGGCCCGGTGGTCAGGCATGGTTGGCGCGCAGCGAGTCGATCGCTTCGGCCGCCGCTTGCTGCTCGGCAGCCTTCTTCGTGCGACCACTTCCCGATCCGCGACGACGACCACCCACCAGGACGTCGGCGAAAAACACTTTGTCATGGTCGGGCCCCTCATCACGAAGTTCGTACACGGGCGCCGGTAGTTCGTGCTCCGAGGCAAGCTCCTGCAGTTGTGTTTTTGGGTCCAGATACTTGAGCCCCGGTACGGCTCCGGCAATTTCTGGTGCCAACAATCGAAGCGACAATTGGTGTGCCACCTGAGTACCGGCATCGAGAAACACCGCGCCGATGACTGCTTCGAACGCGTTGGCCAGTATCGAGGTTTTGTCCGCGCCACCACCAGCGGATTCGCCGCGACCCAGCCTGATGAACCGACCCAACCCGAGGCGTCGTGCGGCTACGGCGAGTGCTTCGGCATTCACCACGCTCTTGCGCAGATCGGTGAGCACACCCTCGTCGAACGTGGTGTGGCGTCGATACATTTCGTCGGCCAACACCAAACCCACCACTGCATCTCCGAGAAATTCCAAGCGCTCGTTCGATGGCTCGTCGTCGTGCTCGGCTGCGTACGACGAGTGCGTGAGTGCAAGCTTGAGCAACGACATATCACGAAACTCGTGGCCAACGGTTTCGGCGCACTCGCGAAGTGTCGACTCGTTCATGATGAGACGCTCACGAAGTGGCGCTCACCGCCACTGCAGCACGAATCTTTTCCACGATGTCACCCTGCACCATGTCGCGTGCCACCTTGATGCCGTTCACCATCGCGCGCGCACTCGATGATCCGTGCGAGATGATGCACACACCATTGAGTCCCAGCAACATCGCACCACCGGTGGTGTCGGGGTCGAACTGCGAGTAGAGCTCCAGGAATGCAGGCATCAGTGCGTCGGCGTGCTCCTTGTACTGCGGTTGACCAACGGCGGTGAACAACGACTTCACCACCGTCTTCAGGGCGCCCTCCAAACTCTTCAACGCCACGTTGCCGGTGAATCCGTCGGTAACCACCACGTCCACTTCGGTGGTCATGATGTCGCGGCCCTCGACGTTGCCGATGAAGTTGATTCCTTTGTGGACCGACAGCAATTCGTAGGCTTCCTTGCGCAGAGTGTCGCCCTTGCCCGGCTCCTCACCAATGGACAACAAGCCGACTCGCGGCGATGCGATGCCGTAACGCTCCTTGGAAAAGACCGAACCCATCGTGGCAAACTGGGTGAGCCACGCGGCTTCCACCTCGGCATTGGCGCCTGCATCCAACAAGATCGTCGGCGTCGAACCGGGAACGGGAATCGGTGTGGCAATCGCCGGACGCTTCACGCCTTCGATACGACCCATGCGCAGCAGTGCCGAGGCCATGGTGGCACCTGTGTTACCGGCTGAAATCATCGCACTGGCAATGCCGTCGCGGACGGCTTCGGCACTGCGTACCAGCGTGGAGTCCTTCTTCTTTTTCACCGAACTGGCGGGATCTTCGTCCATCCCGATGACTTCGGTGGCAACCAGAACTTCCAGATCTCCACAATCGGCGAGATCGGAGGGCCCTACGAGCAAGACGGGAATGCCTTCGGCTGCCGCTTGGCGCGCACCAGCGACGATTTCCGTTGGGGCTTTGTCGCCACCCATGGCGTCGACGGCAATCGGCTTCATGATGTAGAAGTCAGACTAAACGCTGCACCCGCAGCGCGAAATACTCGAGCGATGCGCGAGCTTTACTTGACGGCGTAGGCGACGCGGCCCTTGTACCAGCCGCAATTGGCGCACACGACGTGTGGCTTCTTCACGGTGCCACAGCGTGGGCAGGTGCTCTTGGCAGGCGTATGCAAACGCATGTTGATGGATCTGCTGGTGCGTCCGCGGGCCTTGGAGCGCTTTTTCTTTGGTACGGCCATTTGGTCACTCTACCGTGTGGTCGCCCGTGTCACTCTTGGTCGAGCTGGCCCCGCAGGACGTCCAACGCCGCCCAGCGCTCATCACGCGTTTCGCTCACGCATGAACAACTGGTGGTGGCGCGATCGGCTCCGCACTGTGGGCACAGCCCCGGGCAATCGGGGCGACACAGTGGAGCATCGGGTACTGCAAGCAACACCGCCTCGCGCACCGGCAGGGTGAAGTCGATCTGGTCACCGATGAGCGGTTCGGCGTCACCATCGACGGCAAGATTTTCCACGGTGTCCGCGGTGCGACGATGGGCCGGCACCTCGCGAGAGAACGCCTCGTTCACCTCGGCATCGGCGGTGCCGGAGACCGGTCGCAAGCATCGGCGACACGTCGACGCCCAGTCGACCGTGGCGCTCCCCTGCGCGACGATGCCAGTGGATGAACTTTCCAATTCGATCTCCACGCTCACTTCCGAGTCGTCGGCAATGCGCGAGTCGGCGAAGTCGAACACTTCAGCCCGTGCCGCGACGCTCACCGATTTTTCCGAGCCGGGTCGACGCAACAAGTCGAGTACGTTCACGACGAGTGTTGAACTCATCTCACATGATCCCGTGATTTGATGTTGGGCGAACCATTGCTGGGCCCTAGTCGAATTCGCGCGTGCGATCAACCTCTTGATCGAAGAACTCACCCGACATGTCGGGGGCGTCCTGCGTCATCTGATCGTTGGCCTGCTGCACGCCCGTGATGGAGAGTCGGTCGCGACCATGCTTGATGGTTTTCATCAAGCGGTCGATGAGAATCTCCACACTGCCGAGTCGACGATCAAGGAAGTCCTCGGTTTCGCTCTTCAAGCGGCGGGCGGTGGACTCGGCCTCATCGATGATTTGACGCGCACGAGCCTCGGATGCACGAACCACCTCGGTGCGTTGTACCAAGCGTTCGGCCTGCGTTCGGGCGGCTTCGATGATTTCGTCGGCTTCACGTTGCGAACGGTTGAGGAAGTTCTCCCGTTCCTTCAGCATGAAGCGGGCTTCGCGAACCTCGTGTGGCAGGCAGGCGATGGCGTCCTCGAGCAACGCCACGACTTCTTCGCGGTCGATGCGTGGGGTGCTGGAAAGCGGCACGTTGGGTGCCTTGGAGATCAGGTCGATCAGGTCGAGGAGGATTTCCTCGGCGTCGCCCATCTGTACGTCGGGAAGTTCCTCGGTGGGGAGGTCGTCGTTGTCGGTCATGTTGTTGCTCCGATTGGGTTAGCGGCGAGCCCGGCTCGCCAGTGCCTTAGCGACAGGTGCAGTGACCATTGCCGAAGCGTCTCCACCGTAGTGCGCGATCTCTCGCACGAAGCGACTACTTATATAGGCGTGTTCCGGCAACGCAAAGAGCACCATCGTTCGCACGCCCGACACCGTGTAGTTGGTGTGGGCCATCTGTGATTCCACATCGAAGTCGGTTGCGCTCCGCAAACTCTTCACGATGCAGGTGGCGCCAACTTTCTTTGCTGCTTCGACGGCCAAACCTGCATGAGCCTCGACACGAATGCCGGCCAGATGCGCGGTCGAGTCCTTGGCCAGCTGGACACGCTCCTCCACCGAAAACATGCCCGATGGCTTCTCGGGGTTGTGCATGACGGCGATCACAACCGAGCCGAAAACACTCGCTGCTTGGGCCGCCACATCCAAGTGCCCGAGGTGAAATGGATCGAAACTGCCGGGATACAGCACCACTTGCTGGGTTGCCATCGTCTACTACGGTACCCGCCGCAAGAACGTCACGTGGGTGCGTCCGTAGCGCTTTTCGCGCAACGATTCCCAACCTGCTGGGGCTGGCACGGGTGCCGCAGACTCCGCCACCACCAAACTGGCGGGCACCAGTGCGAGAAATTCCGACCATTGGGCGAACTCGTACGGCGGGTCGGCCAATACCAACGTGGCGTCCTTGCAGTTGGCGATATGCATCATCGCGTCGCCGCGCACCACGGTGCTGCGATCGGCAAGTCCGAGCGTATTGATGTTGCTGGTCAGCACGTCGAGTGCGCGTTTGTCCTGCTCGATGAAGGTGACGTGACCTGCACCTCGACTGAGGGCCTCGATCCCGAGTGCACCAGTACCCGCGAAACAGTCGACGATGTGGGCACCGGTCAAGTCGTAGTGACTGCCGAGGCTGTTGAAGATCGCCTCACGCGCCATGTCGGTGGTTGGACGGGTGGCCTTGCCCTCCGGGGACTCGATACGTCGACCGCGAAGTTCACCCGCTACCACTCGCATGCGTTCAACGCTATTGCTGGTGAACCCACTCCCGGTTCGCGTGCCGTGGTGAATCCACCTGCTTGACTGTTGCGGTGAGCGACGAATCAGTCCACGGCGAATCGCACCGCGCAGAACCTCCT
>SXPV01000117.1 GCA_005793215.1 Actinomycetota bacterium | reverse complement strand
GTACTACGACTTCGTCAAGACCAATTGCAGGCCCAATTGATCGAAATCAATTCCAGAATTGCCAAGTTGACACAGGCGCGTGATCGAGCACGGGAGCGGGTGAAGGATCTCGAAGCCTCGCGTGCGGTTCGTATTGCCGCGCGACTTCGAAAGTTATTGCGTCGCTAGGAATTCCGCAAAGAGCGCGCTCCACTCGGGCTGCCAGTCGTGCGGCCAACTTGGACTGGTGACGAGTCTCGCGGTTCCGTTCCCATTGCGTTCGAACGCATCAACCGAAGATTGGGCACTCGGAAACACGATTCCTGCTATTTCGCCACCGGTCAATGGAACCACGGTGTCGAGTCCGCCATGCAAGTGCAGTGCTGCAACTGGTCGTGTTGGTGAGCATGAATCGACCATCATTGCGCCAGCCGCCACGCCAATCGCCGTAATGCGTGACGACAGTTCGCACGCCAAGCGGTATGCCATCATTCCACCGTTGGAGTGACCAACGGCCCATATACGTTTTGGGTCAATGTCGTACGATGCGATGAGTTCAGTGATGAGTTGATCGAAGAATTCCACGTCGTCCACGAGGTTGAACGTGGCAAACGGGCAGCAACCTCCAGCATTCCAGGATTGCGGAAGTCCGTCTTCAGCACCTATGCCATTGGGGTACACCACGACGGGGTGCAGGTCGTACAGGTCGGCGAGTGACTGGTCGAATCCGGAATACGTGTTGATCATTTCGGCGGTCCCACCGAATCCGTGCAGAACAAAGAGAAGAGGTGCCAACTCACCGTTCGAAAGATCCACCACCTGGTACGACCTCACGCGACCATCCACCGTTGTGATCGACTCGAATCCGGGAGGCACCAGAGCGTTGCCGTCCTGCTCAGCTGCAGGAGCATTGGCTGCAAGGGTGGTAGTTGCTGCTACGACATCAGTGGCTTGGGTAATCGTGGTGTCACCTCTCGCGTCGTTGGTCGCTGTCGAGCAACCAGCGACACCAAGGAGTGAAATTGCTGTAATCACCAGAAGCAAACACCGCATCATTGGACAAACTACCCTCGGAGCGTGGCGATCAGCACAATTCACTTCGACTCCGAGCTGGAGGCTCGGAGTCGAATCATCGAGGCTGCACGTGAGGAAGTGCTGAATCGTGGAATTCTCGGATTGAGAGTCGTCAACATTGCACGGATCGCTGGCTGCTCAGTTACTTTGATGTATCGCTACTTCGGCAGTCGAGATGGCGTGCTCGCAGAAGTCTTGCTTCAACTGTATGAAGAGAGCTTCGCGGAGATCTATGCACTGGTCTTGGAGCGACTCGGTGGTACTGGCCCGGTAGTCGTTGACGACATCGTTGCATGCATTCCGATGCCCCATTCGGAGACATCGCAAAAGCAGCACGAGATTCGTAGCCAAGTTCTTGCAGTTGCCGGCACGAATCCGATACTTCGTACGAAACTGTCGGCAAGTATGCGTGCCCGCCGAGCGATGCTGTCGAAGGTTTTGGATGAGCTTGAGCATCGCCTGCCAGCGGAAGTGAAACTGGACCGCGACATCTTTACCGTGCTGATCTTCAACGTGAACTTCCAGTACAACGACCTCATGGGTGACGACGCGGTGACCAACGAGCAATATGCCGCACTACTCAGGCGGCTGATCGTCAGAGAATAAAAAGTTTTCCGCAGAATGCGCGTGCTCAGATGAATGTTTCGCCATACCGTCATTCGAGTGGTGATTCTTGGCGTACATCTGCTTGCTGCCACCTCGGCTGATCGACGTGCAGGCGCGCTGTTTCTCGTCGGGTTGCTGATTGCGACGTCGATTTGGTGGGCGGTCATGCGTCGCCGACAGAGTTGGTGGTACGGACTCGGCCGACGCCCTCGCGACATCACGGGTGAACGTTGGATACGGTCGACGGAAGTACGAGCAGACAAGCCGATGCCAGAGCGCAGCGTTGTCGTGGACCGACGTGGTCGTCGCCGATAGAGGGACGGAGTCGTCTCTGGGCGAGGTCCTCATCACTAAGTAGTCTCCGAGCGTGACTTTGCCGAATGCCGCGGCGCCACTGCCGAATGCCGCGGCACAACCACCAAAAGACGCTTCGCCCCATACCGTTGCCGCGAACACCAAGGCAGCCCAGCGCACCCCCGACCCGACAGATCTCGAGCGAGTACGTCGTGGTCATATCGCGTCACTACCGTCACCCACCATCGAGTCACCAGCGGGTCGAGTGGTATTCAACGTTGATGCGTATGACTTTTTGCGCAATGGAGATCCTGCACCCGACACGGTAAATCCCAATTTGTGGCGACACGCGGTGTTGAACGCGCATCATGGATTGTTCAACGTGATCGATGGTGTATGGCAAGTGCGCGGATACGACATCTCGAACATCACGTTCATACGCGGTACGCAAGGTTGGATCGTCGTCGACCCACTGACCACTGAATTCACCGCTCGTGCGGCGTTGGAACTGATCAATCAACACGTGGAACAGCGTCGGGTGACCGCTGTGATTTATACACATTCGCACGCAGACCACTTCGGGGGAGTGCTCGGAGTTACCTCGCGTGAAGAAGTGGACGCTGGGAAGTGTCGCATCATCGCACCAGAACACTTCCTGCGTGAGACCGTCGGCGAAAACGTTATTGCCGGGCCGGCAATGGTGCGCCGTGCAACATATCAATTCGGTCCCTTGTTGCCCCCGGGACCCCGTGGGCACGTGGACTGTGGTCTTGGAACTGCGGTGCCAGTCAGCCCGCCCACACTCCTTGCCCCAACCGAGGAAATCACCGCAACGGGACAGGAGCTGGTGGTGGACGGGGTACGAGTGATCTTCCAACTCACTCCTGAAACCGAAGCTCCAGCAGAGATGAATTTCTACTTCCCCGATCTGAAGGCACTCTGCATGGCCGAGAACTGCTCGCACACGATGCACAATCTGGTGCCGATTCGCGGTGCGTTGGTCCGTAACGCATTGAACTGGTCGAAGTACATCAACGAAAGTCTGCAAATGTTCGGTGGCGAGGCCCAGGTGTTGTTTGCGTCGCACAACTGGCCACGGTGGGGTGGTGATGACTTACGCGAGTTCCTTGTACTGCAGCGCGATCTCTACAAGTGGATGCACGACCAGACGATGCGCTATGCGAATCTCGGGTTCACGCCGCTGGAGATTGCCGAGACGCTCACGTTGCCTGACGATTTTCTCGCCCACGAACACACGCGAGGCTTCTATGGAGACCTCGTACACAACGTCAAAGCGGTCTACCAGCGTTACTTGAGTTGGTACGACGGCAATCCAGCGAACTTGCACAAGTTGCCACCGGTAGAAGTCGGCAAACGGTACGTTGCACTCGCTGGTGGCGTAGACGCATTGATTGCACATGCCAAGGAAGCATTCGCGCGTGGTGACTATCGCTGGGTCGCGGAAGTTGTGAATCACGTGGTGTTTGCCGACCCAACCAATGAGATTGCTCGCAATCTTCAGGCCGACGCGCTCGAACAACTTGCTTATCAAGCGGAGTCGTCGACGTTTCGCAATGCCTATCTGATGGGAGCACAAGAACTACGCAAGGGGCTTCCCTCCAACCCCAATTCCAACGTGCGTGCTCGTGCGCTGACTCGCGAGATGACCATCGAGCAGGTCTTCGACGCACTAGCGGTTCGGACGATATCCGAACAACTCGGTGGAGTAGCACTGGCAATCAACTGGACGTTTACGGACTTGCGTGGCACCGACGATGAGCGTTGGACGCTCGGCGTGTCGAACCGAACGATCTTCTCGACACGTGGACGACACCAGAAGGACGCGGCGGCAAGCGTGACCATCTCAAGGTCGACATTGTTGGATGTTGTTGGTCAGGAGACCACGTTCGTGGACGCAATGAAGGCCGGAATAGCAACGATCGATGGTGACGCCGGCGCCTTGCTGACCGTGTTCGGCAACCTCGACAAGTTCTCCATGGGCTTTGCAATCGTCGAGCCGTAACGACTGGCCGACGATCCGTGGGTCGAGCGGACGATTGGTGCTTTGAGCCGAAACTTTATGGTCGGATGGCGTAGAACGCATTCACCGAATGTTCAACATCCAAACGTTCGAACGATGTGAAGCCCGCAGTTCGCGCCATGGACTCGGCGGTCATCTCCGAAAGCCCGAGAGTTCCGAGACCCGCACCGTCAGGCGTGGAGAGCGCCGACGACATGCACGACAACACGCTGATGCCGTACATCAGCGATGCCATGGGGTTCTTCTCGGCGTTCATCGAAAATGTGTCATGAGCCTTGATATCCACCAACAGCCACACACCGTCGTCTCGCAGTGACGCACGAATTGCCTTCATCACGGCCAGTGGGTGGGTCATGTCGTGAATGCAGTCGAAAGTGCATACGAAATGGAGGCTGTGGTCGGCGGGCAGAGGTTCAACTTGTGGATCGGCAAAACGAGCGTTGGCAAGACCAGCCGCACTGAGACGTTCGTTGGCACGGGCGAGTGCGTACTGCGAGATGTCGTAGCCCACGAAGTTGGACTTCGGAAACCCCTTCGCCATTCGCAGAACGGCACCTCCTGCGCCACAGCCGACATCGGCAACGTTGGCACCCGTGCGTAACGTGTCGACCACACCGACCGCGGGGAGTACCACGGGAATGAGATTTGCATTGTTCCATGGTTCGAAACTGCGTTCGATTCCGACTGCGCCATCTGGTCCATGGCTGTCGTAGTTGAAACCAACTCCCGTGCGAAAAGACTCGGGCATTCGTTTGAGGGATTCCATAGTTTGCGGTAGTCGGTGGAACATTCCCATGCCAAAAGCTGGATGCGACTCGTCTGCCAGCACTGCTACTTGTTCCGGTGAGAGAAAGAACGTGTCGTCGTCAAGATGCGGCGGCTGCGACGACTGCGACGTAACGCAGATGAGTTTGGCTGCTGCTTGGTTGTACGCCCACTCGCGCACCCAGCG
>SXPV01000116.1 GCA_005793215.1 Actinomycetota bacterium | reverse complement strand
TGGCGGATGACGATCGCGGATTTCGAGGTGTGATGCTGGATCATGAGGTGCAAGGAGGCAGAGTAGCGGCTTCTGTACGCTGACCTCGTGGCGCGCTTGCTTCTTTTTGCATCGGCACGCGAAGCCGCGGGTGTCTCTCGAGACACTGTTGCAGGTGCCACCGTTGCCGAAGTGCTCGGCGTGGCAAAGCAGCAATTCGGCCCGTCGTTCGAAGCGGTGCTCGCATCGTGCACGGTCTGGCTGAACGGCGAGGAATGTAGCCCCGATGCGCTCGTCGGTGAAGCCGACGAGATTGCTGTGTTGCCACCGGTATCAGGCGGCAGCGACATCTCTGCGCTCTCATTGGATCAACTTCGCGCGCAAAGGAATGCGCTGCAAGACGAGGAAGATGCAGTGTCGTTCGTACGTCGACTTGCGCAAGGACGATTGGACATCGCCCGCGACGAGCAGCGTCGTCGCAGCAGTGGCGTTCCGTCGAGTGCGGATATCACCGATGGCATTACGCGGGTGTTCGCCGAAGAACGCGGCTCGGGATCCAATCGTCCACCGCGTGACACCGCAGTAGTAGTGGACCATCCGTTGGTACTCGAACTTGAAACCCTGTGTGTCGAGAGTGGCTTCGGGGGTTTGCGACAACTCGACGACGCCGAACTCGAGAGTTGCTGTCAGCAGCTGTCGGAGTTCGAGGCGCGAGTGTCCCTGCAACGGAAGTCGTTGTTCGTGCAGATTGATGCGCTGTCGAGCGAGTTGGTGCGTCGGTATCGAGCGGGTTCCACCAACGTGGATGCGCTGCTCGACGAGAACAACTAGGCATCGTGCGTGTCGCGCCGAGGGTGAGTTGACGTGCCCAGTCGAAAACGACCAGATCTCGGATTGTTCATCCGACAGCAGCGCGAGATCGCGCAGCAGTCAATTCGCGATCTAGCCAAACGCGCCGGTGTTTCGAATCCATACTTGTCGCAGATCGAACGGGGCTTGCGAAAACCATCAGCCGACATCTTGCAGCAGATTGCGCGAGCGTTGGAGATTTCCGCTGAAACGCTCTATGAGCGAGCGGGGATGCTCGACCCGAAGGAGTCGCAGGGCACAGCGGTGATTGATGCCATCGCCACCGACCCCCGGCTGAATGATGATCAGAAGCAGGCCATGTTGGCTATTTACCGCAGTTTCGTGGCAGGAGACGCCACCGATTGACCTACGACCCCATCAGTGGGTACATCGTCCAGATAGGTTCAGAATCCCATGGCTGCTTCCCCTGTGCAGCGCGTTGCTGTGCTGTCGCTGCATACATCGCCGCTGGCCCAACCCGGCATTGGTGACGGCGGTGGCATGAACGTGTACGTTCGCGAACTCACGTCGTCGTTGGCCCGACTCGGCGTCGAGTGCACCACCTACACGCGTGCATGGACGCACGGATTACCGGACGTTGTGGAGATCGAACCAAATCACCGACTGGTGCACGTGCGAGCCGGCGATGTGGATCTGCCAAAGGAGCAATTGGTGGACATCATTCCCGAGTTCACCGATACGGTGAGCCACCACTTACGCAATCACGCACCGGCCGATGTGCTTCACGCCAACTACTGGCTGTCCGGATTGTCCGGCCATCAGTTGAAACACGACCTGAACCTGCCGCTCATCACCACCTTCCACACGCTGGCCCGAGTAAAGGCCTTGCACGGTGATGCCGAGTCTGTCGAGCGCGAAAAGGTCGAGTCCTCAATCATTGGTTGTAGCGACGCGATTTTCGTGTCGTGCGAGGAGGAGCGTCAGCAATTTCGTGAGTTGTACGGGGCCTCGCCAGGAACGGTGGAAGTAATCACACCGGGTGTCGATGGCGCGTTCTTTTCACCAGGAAGTCGTGTTGGTGCACGAAGTGCCCTGGGTCTCGGCAAACATCCCGTGCTCTTGTTCGTGGGGCGAATCCAGCCGCTGAAGGGACTCGATGTCGCCATTGAAACGCTTGCTGCACTTGCGCATCGCGATGCAGTGTTGCTCGTTGTTGGTGGTGCCAGTGGCCTTGAGGGACATCGTGAATTCGCACGCATCGTGGCATTGGCTGAACGACTCGGTGTGGCGAATCGTGTTCGTTTCGTTGCACCGCAGCCGCACCACTTGTTGTCCACCTACTATCGCGCGGCTGACGTGGTGTTGGTGCCATCACGCAGTGAAAGTTTCGGACTGGTGGCACTCGAGGCCGCGGCATGTGGAACACCGGTTGTTGCCACTGCGGTAGGCGGATTGTTGTCCCTGATCGACGAGGGTGTCAATGGCTATCTGGTGCCCGAACGCGATGCAGCGCTGTTTGCCGCACGTGTCACCCAAGTGTTGAATGATCCACATCTGGCGGATCGTTTGAGCGACCAAGCGGTGATTCGTAGTCGTCGGTATTCGTGGCAACACGCCGCGATGCGAATGCGACGTGTGGTAGCCGAGTTTGCCGCCCGCGATCTCGTGTTGTGCAACTAGTCGTACTGCGGAGACGCGCGCAATGAGCAACTTGTTCGACGAAGGTCAGCGCTCCACGCTTGAACGTCGAATTGACGAGTGGCTAGCAACCGTGCACCAGTCGCATCCCAACACGGTGTCGGCTGGTCGTTCGCCGAACGAGTCCGACCGATGGCTGGTTCGTCTGCGGGGTGAAGCCAAGGAGTTCACCACCATTTGGTTGCGAATGGGACAGCGCACGCTTCGCTACGAAACCTATGTCATGCCGTACCCAGAGGAGAATGTGATGGAGGTGTTCGAGTCACTCTTGCGCCGCAACGAACGCCTCGTCGGCGTGCACTACGCACTCGGTGCAGAGAATGCCGTGTTCCTCACCGGAGAACTGGTACTCGGTGCGGTGGTGGAGCAGGAACTTGATCGCATCATCGGCACCTTGTACGCCACCGTCGAAGCGCAGTTCGACGAGCTGGTGCGCCGAGGTTTTGCGAGCCGTTTCTCTGCGGCTCAGTAGCCTTCGCGTGGTGGGAAGTGCCTCGACGCTGGTCGTCATCGGCGGGGGGAACATGGGTGCAGCCCTCGTACACGGCGTGCTCCGTGCGGGTCGCAGTCCGAGTGACGTCACCATTGTTGAAGCAAGCGAAACCCGGCGACGCGAGCTGGTGGAAACGTTCCGCGGTGTCAATGTGACCGACGCAGTCACTGCTTGCCGCGACGTCATCATCGCCGTGAAACCGGCAGATGTTGCAGAGGTCTGTGCTTTAGCAGTCGCTTGCGGGGCCACTCGAATCCTGTCGATCGCTGCCGGCGTCCGGATCGCGCGCCTCCAGCAGGAAAGTGGTGCCGGTGTACGTGTCATCCGTGCAATGCCCAACACTCCTGCCGTGGTCGGTATGGCGGCAACGGCGATCGCGGTCTCGTCGGATTGCACCGACGACGATCGGGCGTGGGCCTGCGAGCTCATGGCAGGCGTGGGAATGGTGGTCGAACTTGATGAGTCGATGCTCGATGCCTTCACGGGGCTGATGGGCTCGGGGCCCGCGTATGTGTTTTACCTGGCAGAGTCGCTGCAGGCTGCAGCCGTGGCAGAAGGGTTCGACTCGGAATCGAGTGCACACTTGGTGGCACAGTTGATTGCGGGCTCGGCTGCGCTCTTGCAACGCGAACCGCAACACGCTCGGCAATTGCGAGAGCGGGTGACGTCGCCGAATGGCACCACTGCGGCAGGCATTGCGGTGCTTGAAGCGCGGCACATGCACGATGCCCTGTTGGCAGCAGTGCGTTCGGCAACCGCGCGTAGCAAGGAACTTGGTGACGCTTAGCGTTGGAACGTCAGGATAGCAACCTCGTCGCGTGCACCCCGAGCATCGATTGACGACGGGAAAATTCCTCAACTTGGGTGTTGCAAATTCCCCAACTCTGCGTAAGGTAGGAATTCAACAGATCACCGGACGGCTTGCTGTTCCGGGAGTCGCGCCCGAGAGGGTTGCGCCGTATGGGTCGGTGCCGTCGGGGGGTTGGCACCGACCCTTACGTTTTTTCCGCAATAGCGTGACCGTTCGGTGACCACCTCATGACTACCCAGCGGTACGACACCATCTCGTTTCTTTCCGACTATGGAACTCGCGACGAGTTCGTCGGCATCGTCAAGTGCGTCATCGCCGATCTTGCACCGCATGCAAAGGTGATCGATCTCACGCACGATGTTCCGCCGTTCGATGTGCGAGCGGGTTCGCTCGCTCTGGCGCGCTGCATTTCCTACGTACCGACGGGCATCGTGCTGGCAGTGGTGGATCCCGGTGTGGGGACCGCACGTCGCGCGGTTGCCGTTTCAGTGGGAGCCGGCCGTGGCGTGCTGATTGGACCAGACAACGGCCTGCTCTCCATGGGCACTGCATTGGCTGGCGGAGCGGAATCGGCGGTGGTGTTGAACAACCCGGAATATCAATTGGCCACCCCTGGCGCAACATTTGCAGGCCGCGATATTTTCGCGCCGGCCGCGGCACATCTCTGCAACGGCGTACCACTGTCGGCACTTGGCGACCCGATTGATCCGAACTTGTTGCTGCCGGGCGTCGTGCCACTCTCTCGCAAGGAGGGAGATGGCCTCGTAGCGGAAATCACCTGGGTTGATCGTTACGGGAACTGTCAGCTCAATGTCGGACCAGACGAAGTCGCAACATTCGGCACCACGCTGAGCATCACCTTCAGCACGGCGACGGGAGAACGTGTGAATCGCTCGGCATCCGTCGTGCCGAACTTTTCCGCCATCGGTGGCGGAATTGGTCTGGTGATCGACTCCTTTGGCATGCTGGCGATTTGCGTCGACCGTGGATCAGCGGCCGAGTCGCTGTCAATCGGCGTGGGTGACGCAGTGACGTTGTCGGCACACTCCGATCCGACCGGTGTTTCCACCACCGTGCAGCTACGGCGCAACCCAGCGCATTCAGAGTGACTCTCGGTAAGGTTGTCGTCGTGCGTCCCGCCACCACGCTGGCACTCGGACTGTTGTTGGCTGCCATTTTCGCTGCCGGCATCGCTTCCATCCTGATGAGTTAGTGAAACGAGGCAGATCCAATGAACCTTGCAACGTTGTTGGAAGGTCACCCCGCAACCGCACCTGCACTCATCAGTCGCGGGAATACCACCACGTATGGAGAACTGCGCGAGCACGTCGCCGGCATGCGCGGTGCACTTGCGTCGATGGGTGTGGATCGCGGCGACCGAGTGGCGCTCCTGCTTGGCAACACCGTGGAATTCGTGGTTGCGTACTTTGCCTGCTTGGGTCGCGGCATCGTATGTGTACCCCTGAATCCGACGGCGCCGGCGCCCGAACTCCAGCGCGAGCTCAGCGTGGTTGGTGCTCGTGCGGTGGTGATTGCCCCGTCGGCGGTTGCGGGATGGTCCCAGGTTGATCGTGCATCGCTGCCGCATCTCACGCATGTGATCACAACGTCGGGTGATGTGCCAGGAGCGGTGCACTTCGCTGATCTCGTCACCAAGCCCGTTGCGCCCGTCGTGGATGTCCAAGCAGTCGATCTGGCGATCATGCTGTTCACGAGTGGTACGGCCGGTTCTCCAAAGGCAGCCATGTTGTCGCACGGCAACCTGCAGTCGAACCTGGAACAACTCGCACAAGTGCGAAAGCTCGACGGCACCGATGTGGTGTATGGCGTGTTGCCGCTCTTCCACATTTTCGGGCTCAACGTGGTTCTGGCGTATTCGCTGATGCGCGGGTCGGTGATCGTGTTGGTGGAGCGATTCGATCCGATGACCGCCATTGACACCATTCGCGATCGCAACGTAACGCTCATCCCGGGAGCGCCACCATTGTGGATGGCATTCGAGCAAATGCCGAACCTGTCCAAGGACACATTCGCCAGTGTTCGCACGGCATTGACAGGTGCCGCAAAGATGCCGGAACACACCACCCGAGCCCTGCATGAGCGGTTCGGGCTGCTCGTCACCGAGGGATACGGTCTCACCGAGTGTTCGCCGGTGGTCACGACCACCACCGATGTCGACAAGGCCACCGCACTCACCAAGATTGGATCCATTGGCCGTGTTTTGCCCGGCGTCGAAGTGCGACTGGTCGATGACAACGGTGACAACACCTTGCGTGGAGATGCCGGAGAAATCTGGGTTCGTGGCCCGAACGTGTTTCGTGGTTACTTCGAAGATTCGCAGGCAACGGCGCGAGCGCTCACGCCTGATGGCTGGCTGCGCACGGGTGACATCGCGGTAATCGACGACGAAGGTTTCCTGTACTTGGTTGATCGAGCCAAGGACCTAATCATCGTCTCTGGCTTCAATGTGTATCCAGCCGAGGTGGAAGAAGCACTCCTCGAACACGCGAGTGTGGCGCAAGCAGCGGTGGTAGGCGTCGAACATCCGCATACTGGCGAGACGGTTCGTGCATACGTGGTGCTGCGCCCCGGAACCCAGTTGGACGAAGATGCGGTGATCGATCATTGCCGAGCACGTCTGGCGCGCTACAAGTGTCCGACCAAGGTGTTGTTCGTTCCTCAACTGCCTGTGGGTTCCACGGGCAAGGTGTTGCGTCGCGCGCTGCGCTAGACCGTTCGAGTCGCGGTGCGCCCCGTTGTACCTTGGGCGGTGACCCGTGCACTCGGGACGAGAAATCCCACGAACAATACGACGACCCCGATGGACAGCGTGATGGTGAAAGCCCGCTCCTCACCCAGACGGCCCGCAAGCGAGCCGCTTGCCGAGAGTACGAGAGTGCCCAACGCAATGAGCACGTTGCTCATCACCAATCGCGGGGCAGAAACGAGACCTTCGCGTCGCGCACCGCCGACTGCGGGAGTTCGACCACTGGCAAGGCGCGCCACCGACCACAGTGCTCCGACGATGATGATCAGTGCCGGAACACCGGAGCCGACTGCAGCCAGGATGCGAGGAAGCACGCCGAAGTGATCACGCGCTCGCGGAAACTCATCGGATACGAACGGCGCGGTGGTTGGTGCCACGGCCATGACTCCAATGGCGAACGTGCTGAGCAATGCGAGTACTGCGCGAAGCGGTCGTGCGACACGATCGCCAGCGAGCAACGCAATGGAGCCGAGCGCAAGCCACGCAACGTTGAGGACTGCTCCGGCAGTGAAGAACACACGGAACACTCCGTTCGACCATCCCGTCGCGGTTGCCCACCACAAGGCGAATGATCCGACGAAAAAGAGTGCCATCGCCATCGCCCATGCGCCGTGGTGCATGAGTCGACGGCGATGCCAACGGTCGGCGGTCACGAGGGCGAACGTGAGTGCCACCAAACTTGCAAACGCGGCGAGCGACATGGTGAACCGGTCCACGAAGAAAGCAGGCTAGGCAACTTCGTTGCAGCATGATCTGCCACTCCCTTTCACGGAACGGCGACATCACGGATCGGCGATGGAACAAGGGAGGCGTTCCGGTGGCGGTGGCATCGGACACGCCCGCGCCAACGGCTAGTGAAACTATGCGCAAGCGCCGTACCCTTGAGATATGACCGCTCTCAACAAAGCGCCACAAAAGAACATCGACGACAAAAGTGCATCTCCACGTCGGCGTCGGATTCCAAGTGCGGCGGTGAACCGTCTGCCGGTGTATCTGCAGATTCTCACGGACCTGCAGTTGACCGAAACCTCACAAGTCTCGAGTGATCAACTTGCGGCTCTCGCCAATGTGAATGCAGCCAAGGTGCGAAAGGATCTCTCGTACTTGGGGACCTACGGAACCCGAGGTGTTGGGTACGAAGTGGCATTCCTCATCTACCAG
Source organism: Actinomycetota bacterium (assembly GCA_005793215.1). Taxonomy (GTDB): domain Bacteria; phylum Actinomycetota; class Acidimicrobiia; order Acidimicrobiales; family Ilumatobacteraceae; genus F1-60-MAGs027. The sequence continues at coordinate 7,253 of SXPV01000116.1, read as the reverse complement.
ATCAAACGCGAACTGGGACTGCTCTCGCAGTGGAAGACCATCGTGGTTGGTGCCGGCAATCTTGGGTCGGCCATCACCGTCAATGGTGGTTTCACCTCACGGGGTTTTCCCGTTGTCGCGATCTTCGATGTGGACCCACGCAAAGTAGGAACACGAGTCGGTGATCTGTCGGTGCGCAATCTGGATGAAATGAAGGACTTCGTTCGTGCCAACGGTGTCCACATCGGTGTGCTTGCCGTTCCGTCAACAGCCGCACAGTCGGTAGCCGACGATCTCATCGCTGCCGGGATCGGTTCGTTACTGAACTTCGCACCAGTGGTGCTGACGACCCCGAAGGGTGTGACCGTGCGAAACGTCGACCTCGGTGTGGAGTTGCAGATTCTCGGTTACCACGAACAGCTTCGTGGTCAAGGCGTAACGCAGCCCAGCCGCGTCACCGTCTAGTCACTTCACTCCTCGTAGTGTGACGAGTGATGCGTCAGTTGTTGTCATGGCGTACGTGGGCTGCGATTGGAGCCTTGTTGGTACTTGCCACGGTGGTGCAGTTGATCACCAGTCGAGGGCCACGAGGTGGTGACAGCCCGTCAACGCAACCCTCACAACGACGAGTCGAAGCCGTTGCGTCGGTAATGGCGATTCAATCGAGCGAGGCGTTCGCCGTCATTGAAGGCATCACGGTTGGCTCGGCAACGCTCACGTTGGACGATGGTCGAATCATCAGCATCGTGCGTGACACACCAGGCGAAATCGACTGTGCGGATCGCACGACGCCTGCAGCGTGCGTGGTGCTTGCCGATCTGCTGGGTGATGGAGTGGTGTGGTACGCACTCGTGAATGCGAATGGACCTGCGTCACGCACGTTGGCCCTTCCCACGCTCGTCGACATGGAGGATGGGGGAGACACGGGTGTTTTGGAAAACGGCTGGCTCGTCCCGCTGGCCAATGGGGTGATTCGTACGTGCGCCGGTGCGCCACGTTCGCCGACGTTGCGGGCGTTCATTGACTCGTATTCGGGAACCGGAATCACCACGCTGTTGGATCTCGACCGCGATGAAGTCGTGGAAGTGATCTGCGCTAACTGACGTTGCGGTCAGGCGTTTGGTGCAAGACGAACGATGCGTGCCGCCATCGCATAGGCAACTTCGGCGGGACCTTTCTCGTCGGGTCGCAACAGGTTGGCCATGATGCGCAGCACCCATTCCATGAGCGTGCGGCTGTGAATGCCCACCCGTGACAACTCGCGCATCAGTGCCGGACGACCGATGACTCGAGCAAAGAGTCGAGCCACCTTGAAATACTGTCCGTACTCGGCATCGAGCATCGCGGGGTACTGCTGCAAAGCCGATGCATCGCCACTGCGGAGTGCATCATGCAGCACGCTTGCAGCCATCCGCGCGGTTTCATATGCGTAGTCGATTCCTTCGCCGTTGAACGGATTCACGCTGCCGGCGGCATCGCCGATCACCAAGTGGGTGGGACCCATCTTTGGAAACACCGAGCCGCCCATCGGAATTTTCCCGCTGGTTGCACGACATTCAGGCGATGCCGGGTCGATCTCCCAGCGATCCGCGATCATGTGCGCATAGGAGTCGAGCAAGTGCGTGGTGTTGACGTCCTTGAACTTCTTGAAGGTTGACAGCAAACCGACGCCAACGTTGATGGTGCCGTCGCCGACGGGGAAGATCCATCCGTAACCCGGCATTGAGTTTCCGTTTCGATCTTGGACATCGAGTGCAGACTCGATCCAGGGTTCGTCGTGTCGGGGGCTTGCCCAATACGTGCGGATTGCGGTCCCGTAAGGCCACGATTTGGTTCGGGCGGTGCCGAGCGAGCGGCCGAAACGGCTGTTGGCACCATCGGCGATCACCACATACGACGCACGAATCGCAACCTGACGCTCGTTGTCGAGATCGTTGATAATCGCGCCTCGTACGCAACCCTTCTCCATGAGCGGCTCGACGGCCTCGTGTCCCTGCAGCAACGTGGCGCCGGACTGTTCGGCGTTGAACGCCACCATGGCGTCGAGTTCGCGACGTCGCACCACGTAGCCGTGGCGCGGATAGATGGGATGAGTGGGCCACTGGAGTTCGAGCTCCTTTCCGTGTGCCGTGGCACGCAGTCCCTCGTAGCGGTGAAATTGCGTGAGCCGTTCACCCAAGCCCATGTCGTCGAGTTGTTTGACCGCTCGAGGAGTGAGGCCATCACCGCATGTCTTCTCGCGCGGAAAGTGTTTGCGTTCCACCACGGTCACGGAGTTGCCGTGTTGCGACAACCAATATCCCATTGCGGCACCAGCTGGCCCACCGCCAATCACCAACACGTCAGTGTCACGTGTCGGCAGCGCACCAACTTCGGCTACATCCATGGTGTCTTCAGCGTAAAGAGTGGAATCGCCGACACACCGACGCTGCGATGTGGCAGGTGGCTACTTGCTGGGGCGGGCTTGTGTGCCCACCTCGCGCGGTGGTGTCTCCAGCATGGAGAACGTCTCGGCGAGTGTCTCGAAGTCGACGCTGCCGGCTTCGAGAGCGGCAAAGATTTCCGAATCTTCCGAGCACCACATGGCGTATTCCGCTGCCCACTGCTCGCTCTTGGGGTCGGCACCGCCGATGGCGTAACGCTCGTGGCAGACCACGCCGAGAATCTCGTAGTTGGAGAGTCCGCCGCCCCACGATTCGCCTTGCGCTGGCATGGCGTTGCCGTTGTACGACAGCGGTGCGTGAGCGCCACCTTCGCGATCAGGATTGCCGTACACCGCCAAGTTGGCGGACACGTAGGGCTGGCTCCCCGTGTAGACGAAGTTGAGCATGTCTTCGATATGTGGGAAGGTCTTCAACACTTCACCTTCGTGCAACACGCGACCAGCACCACCTTGACCTGCTGCACCATGACAACTTGCACACGCTCCGTATGCGGCTTCGCCGATGGCCATCGGACCGCTTGCTTCACGTTCTTGTGGGCTCACCGCCAAGAGATAGAAGAATGCCCAGACTGGCAACAAGCTGAGCGTGGCCATCGCCCAGAACGGAATCTTCCTGCGAGACTTTGCAGCAACGACATAGGCAGGATCAGGCCGAGGTGGTGGTGGCGGCGCCACTTCGGCGGCAAGTGCCGGTGCGGCTGACGAGGTGGATGTTTTTGCGACTTCCTTGGAGGCGCTCGGTTCAGCCGACGGCGTACCGCCCGAGAGCACCGCGCGACGATCCTTGGATCGTTTGAGGAGATAGTCGGGTATTTCTGTCAACGTGATGCTCCAGTGAATGCAGTGACGACAAACATGCCCGTTGCAAGACTAATCGGCACGCGGTGTCCGTCGACATTTGCACGAACGCACGACGTCCAACGGTGTGAGCGCGAATGCTGCAGCAGTAGTCACAGTGCATTGTCGGGGTAGGGCGAGCCTCGGGGAAGCCCGAAGACTAGGCTTCCTCTTGGTTCTTCACCACGGCAAACAACCCGAAAGAGACCACCAATCGCATGATCGCAGTCGACATCCTCCGATGGCCCGGCATGAATCAAGCGTTCCTTTTTTCTTTCATTGTCACCAATCTGCTGGCCTATCTCGTGGTCGTCGTCGGTAAGCGTCGGCCAGTCGATCGGAAGGCCACGTGGGGCGAAGCGATGTTCGGAAGTGCCTATGTCTTCTTCGTCATCTTCCTTGCCTTTGGCGTCGTGCCGCACCAGTTCATCGACCATGCCGACAAAGAGCTCGGGTGGCGCAAGGACAAACTCATCTTCGGGCCACTCGACATTCTGAAGCCCCAGGAGTTCGGCGGACCATTTCCGTTCACCATCAGTTACGAAGCGCTGCGTGACATCGTGGTACTCGTGATTCACGGCATTTACATCGGCCTCTTCATCTATCTTTTCGCATGGTGGCAGAAGCGCGGTGAGGTAAAGCAGGTCGAGTTGCCGAGCAGCACCTACGGTCGACCATTGGTGAAGAAGGCATAGCGAAATGACACGTACCGACGCCAATCCACCGATGATGCCGTTCACCGACGAATACACGCTGGTGGAGGTTGATGCCGAATACCTCAACAAGGCAGTGAAGCCAAAGCAGTTCATTCACATCGATCAGAGCGAGTGCATCATGTGCGAGGGATGCGTGGACATCTGTCCGTGGAAGTGCATTCACATGGTGAACCCGTCCGCCGTGGTCGACTCACAGGGGACCGAACTTCCCGGTGCCGATCCAACCGATCATGTGGTGTTCGTCATCGATGACGACATCTGCACGCGTTGTGCGCTCTGCGTGGATCGTTGCCCAACCGGAGTCATCGTGCTCGGCAAGGTTGGAGTAGCGCCAGCAACCGGTGACCCGCACGCACGCACCAACAATCACGGCTATGCCTACGGCATGAGGTTCTAAGGAGAAGATATGTCGAGCATCGTGGACGAAACACCGCGCCTCACGCTGAAGGAGCGTTTGGCCAAGATCAACGAGCAGGTGCAGGGCAGCCAGGCCTGGAGTTCCATCTTCCGACCTGGCTCGATCTTCCGCAAGGGCTACACCGACTCACCCCGCAATCGTTCGTACGTGGTGATGAACTCGGTGCTGTATCACCTTCACCCGGTGAAGGTGAAGCGTCACGCCGTGAAGGTGAGCTACACCTTGTGCCTCGGTGGCTTGTCGTTCTTCTTGTTCATCCTGCTCACGATTACGGGCATCTTCCTGATGTTCTTCTATCGTCCCGCTGCTGCAAATGCCTGGGACGACATTCAGTCACTCCACACATCAGTGACGTTCGGTCTCATGGTTCGCAACATGCATCGTTGGGGAGCACACCTCATGGTGTTGTCGGTGTTCTTGCACATGGCGCGCGTGTTCTATCACGGCGCCTACAAGGCACCACGAGAGTTCAACTGGGTGGTGGGCGTCATCCTGCTCACGCTCACACTGCTGTTGTCGTTCACCGGATACTTGTTGCCATGGGATCAATTGGCGTTGTGGGCCGTCACCGTGGGCACCAACATGATGGGTTACTCGCCGATCATCGGTTCACAGGTGCGATTCGTGCTGCTCGGTGGAACAGAAATTGGTGCGGAAACGTTGCTGCGCTGGTACGTGTTGCACGTATTGTTGTTCCCCTTCGTGACCGTGATCTTCTTGGCAATCCACTTCTGGCGCGTCCGCAAGGACGGCGGAATTTCGGGACCGCTGTGATGCAAAGGCAGGTGCAACAATGACGGAAATTCCAGAACATCTTCTAAAGCGCGCCAAGGCTGCGCGAGAGAAGTCGGCAGAGTCGACCTCCGGTGGAGAAGGGTCGTCGGCAGGCGAGGGTGCGTCGCGCATTCCTGCAGAGTTGCTCGAGCGCAGCAAAGCCGCCCGAGCCGGCGGCGGAGTCGCCGTCAAGGATGCACCTGCGTCGCCCGTGGTTGCAGCACCCGTTGCAGGTGGCGTTCCCGTCGGCGCGGGTCCGGGAGGACACACGCAACGACTGCTCACCGTCGTGAAGTCGGGCTCGATTCAGGATGTCAAGGCAGTGCCGGTCGACAAGGTGCACGTGTGGCCGCACCTGCTGTCCATCGAATTCGTCGCGGCATTGGCCTGCACGGCGTTTACGTTCATGTTCTCGTGGTTCGTGAACGCGCCATTATTGCAGGCTGCCAACTTCAACCAGACACCGAATCCCTCCAAAGCACCGTGGTACTTCATGGGACTGCAAGAGCTACTCACCATGTTCCACCCGATGATCGCGGGTGTCACCATTCCAGGTATGGGCATCATCCTGTTGATTTTTGCGCCGTACCTCGATCGAAATGCATCGAACAAGCCCGAGGATCGCAAGTTCATCACCAGTCTGATGACCGTACACATGATGTTCTGGGCAGTTCTCACCATTATCAGCTCGTTCTTCCGCGGTCCGGGCTACAACTTCACCTTTCCGTGGCGCGACGGAATCTTCTTCGAGCTCTAGATCATGAACACCACCATCACACTCACCATCGCCGTTGCCGTTCTCGCGGTATTGGCTGTCATCGTCGTCCTTACTGCGTCACGTCGTCGCGAAACCACCGGCGTGTTGTCGCGCGAAACTCGTTTGCGTGACGAATCCACGGAACGTGGCGTGAGCGGCAAGCAATACGAACGCGAGGCCACCACATCGCGTAGCACTGAGTTGGCCGTCCCCGCCAGCGTTGCGGTGGCACCATGGTCGCCACCGGATCCCGAGGTTCTCGGGGTGTCGCGTCGACAGTTCTTCAATCGCGCGACGGTCACCCTCATGAGTGCCGGTCTCGGCGGTTTTGGTGCGGCAGTCATCGGTTTCTTGTGGAAGGGAGCCGAAGGTGGATTCGGGTCCAAGATCAACGCCGGCAAACTCGACGACATCGTCGCTGGTATCCGGTCGAACAAGGGATTCTTGTATCTGCCAGAAGCGCGCGCGTGGGTGACCGAGTATCCCAAGGAGTCACTGGCCAAGGCGGAAGCGGTGTATTCGACCCAGGCTCCGGTGTTCGCCGGAATGTCGTCGGGAATCGTCGCGTTGTACCAAAAGTGCCCACACCTTGGTTGCCGAGTTCCTACCTGCGCTACGTCGCAGTGGTTCGAATGTCCGTGTCACGGTTCGCAATTCAACCGTGTGGGAGAAAAGAAGGGCGGGCCAGCCCCGCGCGGAATGGATCGCTTCGCCGTATCGATCAACAACGGCAACGTGGTGATTGATACCGGTGCGGTGTTCGGCGGACCTGCGATTGGCACCAACACCACCGGTCAAGAAGCCGAAGGTCCACACTGCGTGGGCGGGGGAAGCCACTAGCTCTCCATGTCCCCAGTGTTTGCCGATGTCACCACCACGCTCGCGTGGATTGCGCTGGTCGCAGCCCTCGGCGGATGGGCGCTGTATGCGTTCTTCAACATTCGTTCGAGTCGGGCCGAGATTGGTTCCGAGATTGAATTGGCGGCCAACCGAAAGCCGTACTACGACGATGAGATTCTCGAGGGCAAGAAGCTCGAGCGAACACAGTTGCTTGGGTTGGTGTTCCTCGCCATCATTACGGTGACCCTGCCGCTCTATTGGATTTTGGAACCGGGTCGTCAAGCCGGCGCTGAGAAGGATTTCGTCCACAAGTTCGAGACGTGGGGTGGTGGACTCTTTGCTGCAACCGCCGAAGGTGGCTTCAATTGCGCGGGTTGTCATGGCGGCATGAACGGTGGAGGTGGTGTCGCGTCGTACGCAGTCACCGATCCAAAGACCGGTGAAGTCAAAGCCGTGAACTGGAAGGCTCCGGCAATCAACAACGTCTAC
>SXPV01000018.1 GCA_005793215.1 Actinomycetota bacterium | reverse complement strand
GTCGGTTGCACCACGCGAACCAACCACCTTGGCAAACGAGGATGCGGGAATCACATCGAGACCTGTGCGCCAATCGCCGTGCACCTCCAAGCCCGCGAGCATTCCTTCCCACAACACACCGGGTAGCCGCGTACCGGTACCCGCCACCAACCACACGTTCTTGCCGTGCGCGCGCGCGGTATCGACAACGGTTCGTGAGCCGCCAACTGCCAACACCGCATCGGGGCCGCAAGCGAGCGCCTCGACGATCACCGCATCTGCGCTCGCGATTGCGCCGGCAAGGTATTCGAACGGCACCAGTTCGGCCGCAATCTCCGCATCATGCAGACGATCGACGAGTGCTTCGCCCTCACCATGACTGTCGACCACCAACATGAGTGCATCACCGCGTTGCGCCAAACACTTCACGGTGTTGAACGGCCAGCCGACGATCACCACTCGCGAATCGTCAGCGAGAACGTCATCGAGATGCCCCGGCGTATCGTCGCGTTCGACAACGAGCGCCAATGCTCGGGCTCTCGCGAACGGTTCTGCTGCAGCCAGCACGTTGGCACACAACCACCACAGCTGCGCCATCGAAGGATGACGTTCCACGATTCGTCGGCACGCCAGTACCAGCGATTGCGGATCCATGTCCATGTCGCACAGCGCCAATGCCGTTTCTCGAACCAGTACACCGGGTCCCGCACCGTCGGCGCGTGCCACATATCGCAAGCGCTCGATGGGGTGCATTACGAGAACTGTACTTGCGACTTGCTACCGTCACAGATGTGATTACGCCGTCTCCCGACACGGTGTTGCAGCCGCTGGATGGGCCCTCACGACCCCTGCACGAGTGGCTCACCACCTTCCATCTGTTGTCAGTGGTTATCGACCCGTACACCAATGAGAGTGCGTGGGTGCTCAAGACTGCACGTCGCATCCTGGCCCAATTCGCCGGTTCCAGCGTGCGAACCAACTACGTCGTCACCGCTGGAGCGGATGACGCACGTGCATTCCTCGGACCGCTCGCCACCGAAGCACTCGTGTTCTGCGACCCGGATCGCACGTTCGTGAAACAACTTGGACTCACCTTGTTGCCCGCGTTTGCCTTCTTGCGCATCGACGGCAATGTGACGGCAAAGGCCGAAGGCTGGAATCCTCTCGAATGGCGTGCAGTTACCGACGAGGTTGCGCGCACCGTTTCGTGGAGTAAACCGCTCATTCCTGCACCGGGCGATCCCGGTGCATTTGCTGGCACTCCGGCGCTGGTCTGATGTCCGCGCCGGAGCCGTTCGTCCACGTCGACCTCTTGCCGCTTCAGCCCGACGCAACGGAGTATCGGCTCGTCACCCGTGAGGGTGTATCGGTGGAAAAGACCGCACTCGGGGAGTTCCTTCGCGTCGACGCAAGTGCAATCACCCGACTTACTGCCGAAGCGATGCGGGACATCGCCCACTTCCTGCGTCCGGGCCACTTGCAACAACTCGCCAACATCTTGAGTGACCCCGAAGCCAGCGACAACGATCGGTTCGTCGCTCTCGATCTCCTGAAGAACGCTTCCATCGCCGCCGGCGGCGTCGTGCCGATGTGTCAAGACACCGGCACGGCGATTGTGAAGGCCAAGAAGGGTCAGTTCGTCATGACCAGCGGCAGCGACGATGCTGCCATCTCGCGCGGCATCTACGACACGTATCTCACGAGCAACCTGCGCTACAGCCAACTTGCACCATTGTCGATGTACGAGGAGGCGAACACGTGCACCAACCTGCCTGCAGAAATCAAGATTGCTGCAGTCGACGGTGACGAGTACAAGTTTTTGTTCATTGCCAAGGGTGGCGGCTCGGCGAACAAGAGTTACCTGTTCCAAGAAACCAAGGCGCTGCTCAACGAGAAAACACTGCTGCCGTGGTTGTTCGAAAAGATGAAGACGCTCGGTACTGCGGCATGCCCGCCGTACCACCTTGCCGTGGTCATCGGTGGTACGTCCGCCGAGTACGCCGTGGAAGTCGCGAAGTTGGCGAGCACTCACTACCTCGATTCACTTCCCACGTCGGGCAGCAAGGCAGGCCACGGGTTCCGTGATCTCGACTTGGAACAGAAAGTGCTGCATCTCGCACAGCAAACGGGCATCGGTGCACAATTCGGTGGCAAGTACTTCTGCCACGATGTTCGCGTCATCCGCCTTCCACGACACGCCGCAAGTTGCCCGGTGGCCATGGCCGTTTCGTGTAGCGCAGATCGCCAGGCACTCGGCAAGATCACCCGCGACGGCGTCTTCCTCGAACGATTGGAAACCGACCCGGCGCACTTCCTGCCGGAAGTCACCCACGACGACTTGAGCGACCATGTGGTGCAGATCGACCTCAATCGTCCGATGGCCGACATTCGCAAGGAACTGTCCAAGTACCCGGTGAAAACTCGGGTGATGCTGACCGGCCCGATGGTGGTGGCACGCGACATTGCGCACGCCAAGTTGAAGGAACGTTTGGAAACTACGGGAACACTCCCCGACTACTTCAAGGATCACTGCGTCTACTACGCGGGCCCCGCAAAGACGCCCGAAGGTTACGCGTCCGGCGCCTTCGGACCGACAACCGCCGGCCGAATGGATTCCTACGTCGCGGAGTTCCAAAAAGCCGGTGGCAGCTTCGTGATGCTGGCCAAGGGCAACCGTTCACGTCAAGTCACCGATGCATGCAAGAAGTTCGGTGGCTTCTACCTCGGATCCATCGGAGGACCAGCGGCTCGCTTGGCGCAGGATTGCATCACCAAGGTGGAGGTGCTCGAGTACTCCGACCTCGGCATGGAAGCCATCTGGAAGATTGAGGTGCGTGACTTCCCCGCCTTCATCGTGATCGACGACAAGGGCAACGACTTCTTCGACATGGTCAATGCGACGCGCGCGACGCCGGTCAACCTCCGCTCGTAAGTCGCGTCGCCGCAGCGTGGCAGTGACGCGGGTGCCGGGCGAATACTCGCAGCTCGAACTCGAGCGCATCAGTTGCGCACTCTCTGCGTGGCAGGGTGAACCTGGCCGTTGCCAATGGTGCAACACCGCAATCGAAGCGGTTCGTCGGCGCACGTGGTGCGGCAATTCGTGCGCACGGGCGTATCAACGCAACCATATTTGGCGTTTTGCCCGATCTGCGGCAAAACGTCGCGCCAAGTACTTTTGCGAACGCCAAGGTTGCAGTGCAGAGCGACGCGATTGCGAGGTCAACCATCGCACCGCTCGTGATGGGCGTGGGTATGGTCCGGGCTGTCATCATCACTTGAGCCCCGACCCGAACGGACTCGGCGGTCTAGAAGTGCTGTGTCGCGCGCATCATCGGGAGATCACCACTGCGCAAGCCAAGGAACGTGCGGCGCGACGCCGTGCCATCAAGGAAGCGTCGAATCCGCCGGACTCGAGTCGGTGACAGGTTCGCTGCCCACTGCAGGATCATCCCCGCGGATTCCGGAGTCGTCGCGGAATCGCGCATCGAGACAGTCAGGTTCGCGAAACGGTGCGTAATCCAACGCTCGCCCGATGGTCTGCGCCAGCGCCGCACGACCGATGTCCGAGAGATGAACCTTGTCTTTACCTGTGATTCCCTTCACCTTGGCGACACTCGCCCAGTCCAATACGTGCACGTGGTCGAATTCACCGGCCACTTCCTTGATGGTGGCATTCACCACTTTTTGCGAGTCGCGAAACACTCCGGTGGTGAGCACGACGGTTTCCACTCCCTTGGTGATGCTGAACATCTCCTCGAAGTCTCCACGAAGGGAATTCTCATTTCCTTCGTAATTGGTGCCCAAATAGATGACCACCACGTCCCACACGGCGTCAATGCGTGCCTTCAATACGCGCGTGCCGAACTCTGCAAAACGTCCGGGTTCGGCTTCCACCGCCACCTGCCAACCAAGTGGCTCCAGCGTGTCGCACATCTCGTTGCCATAGCGCCTGGCGGTTGACGCGAGAATCGAATCCCCCACCAGCAAGACTCGATTGCCCGTCACCCGACCCCCGACTGGTCCACCTTCGGGTAATGGAAGTTGCAGACGCGCACCGTCGGGGAGGGTGACTGGTGTCCAGAAGTCGTAGCCCGGCAAGCGACCGACACCGTCCAACACCCCCGACTCACCCGATTCGATCGACTCGCCGCAACCACCCAACGACATGAGTGCGACAAATGCGGCGATGACGACCGTCGCCGACCGTGATACGCGAGTGATTCGAGATGAGCGAGCCGCTTCAGGGGTGTGGGCGGTTACGCGAATCATGTTGGCTTCAGGTCCTCAAAGCGATCGACATCGCGCATCTCTTTGAACTTGAACCACCATACGCCGACGATTCCGAGCGTCAGCACACCACCTCCCACCACCGTCGCTGGAACGCCAACTGCCTGCGCTGCCACACCCGACTCGAAGGCACCAAGCTCGTTCGTCGCCCCGATGAATACGTTCTCCACTGCCGACACGCGACCACGCTTGTCGTCTGGAGTCACGAGCGGAACGATCGAACCGCGCACGAACACGCTCACCATGTCCGCACCGTGCAACACCATCACTGCAAAGAATGCAATCCAGTAGTTACGAGTGAGCCCCAGCACAATTGTCCCGACTCCAAACACGGCAACGGCCACCAACAACCAGCGACCGACGTACCGACGCAGTGGTCGAACCGCCAAGAGCAGTGCAACCGCACCTGCACCGATACCCGCGGATGCGCGCAGCCATCCATAAGCGATGTTGCCCACGCCAAGACGTTCCTCCGCAATCACGGGTAGCAATGCAACTGCGCCGCCGAACAACACGGCAAAGAGGTCGAGAGAGATTGCCGCAAAAAGTATCGGAGTACGACGGATGTAGCGAAGACCTTCGACGGCAGTCCGAAGCGTTGGTTGCTCGTTGCCTGCCGCACCGTGCTGCGTTGCGGGAACGCGCACGCTGGAGAACGACGCAATTGCAGCAATGATGAGCACCGAGCCGACTCCGTAGGCCAACACCGGTGATGCCGAGTACAAGAATCCGGACATTGCTGGCCCCATGATTCCGGCGGATGTCCACACGGTGGAATACAACGCAATCATCTGGGGCAAACGGCCCTCCGGGGCGATCGATGCGGCGATGGGTCGCATGCTCGGGGCAAGAAATGCACGCGAACTTCCGTACAGAATCGCGATGAGAAAGATGGGGAAGACTCCGGTTGGCTCCGTCGAGGCGTACCACATCAGCAACAACGCAGACGCGAGCTCGCCGCACATTGCCATCTGCGAGATGCGTTTGCGATTGAATCGGTCGGCGACCGTGCCGGTGATGAACACCAGTAGTGCGATGGGCAGGAACTCCGCCAACCCGAGAAATCCCAGATCCAACTCACGGCGTGTGATGTCGTACACCTGCTTTGCCAGCGTGGTGACTTGCAATGAGAGCCCGACGTACAGCAACACGTTGGCGCCGATGTATGCACCAACGGACGGGGCACGCAGAATTTGAAACACCGATGCTCGTCCCGATGATTGTTGAGACGTCACGGTCTCATAAGGTTAGTGAATCATGACATTGTCATCGCTCGCTCGAGAAACACGTTTCATGTCCGCGCTTGATCAAGCACGAATGGTGCGCGACAAGAAAGTATCCCCTGCGGAATTGCTGGAAGCCACGATCGAGCGGTACAACGAGTACAACCCTCACATCAATGCCGTCAACATCGTGTGGTTGGAGCATGCCCGCGAACTTGCCAAGAAGGCCGACGGTCAGCGAATCGACGCACCGTTCTTTGGTGTGCCGACACTGTTCAAGGATCTCCACACGATGTATGCGGGTCAGCCGATCTCCAACGGCAACAAAGCCCTGAAGGACGCGAAGTACGTGGCCACACATAACACCGTGATGGTGGATCGATTCATCGAGGCTGGTTTCATCCCATTCGGTCGCACCAACAGTTGCGAATGGGGCAGCCTGCCCGTCACCGAGCCCGAAGCCTGGGGACCTACTCGCAACCCTCATGACTTGTCACGCACTTGTGGTGGTTCGAGTGGCGGTTCCGGCGCCGCAGTTGCCGCGGGCATCGTTCCGCTGGCTCACGCCAGCGACGGTGGTGGAAGTATCCGCATTCCGGCGTCGTGCAACGGCCTTGTTGGTCTCAAGACGAGTCGCGGGAGAATCTCGGTTGGTCCACTGCGTGACGAATTCGGTTTTGGAGTCGAGCTGTGCGTATCGCACACCGTCGCCGATACCGCGGCACTGTTGGACTCCGTACAGGGACCAGGAATTGGTGATGGTGTCGTTGCGTCGCCACCATCGCGACCGTTCCTCAGCGAAGTCGGGGCGAAGGTTGGTCGGCTGCGCATTGGTTTGCTGGACCACGATCCACTCGGCGTGCAGGTCGACACCGAGTGTCGTGATGCCGCGCGCGCGACTGCAACGTTGTTGGAATCGCTCGGCCACCACGTGGATGAGTCGTATCCATCGGCGATGGCTGACGCAACGTTCCCGCCGCGATTCGGTGCGATGTGGGCCACCAATCAAGCGATATCTCGCGACGCTCTCGCTTCCATGCTGAAGCGACCCGTGACGAGCGACGACATCGAAGCAGTCAATTGGGCACAAGCCGAATATGCAGCCAAGTCGTCTGCGGTCGACTATGCCAAATCCATGAACGCCGCCGCAGCATTTCGTCGTGCCCTCGCGCAGTGGTGGCATGACGGGTACGACTTGTTGCTCACCCCCACGCTCGCGCGACTTCCGTTTCCGGTTGGTTCATTCACCAACGACCCGAGCGACCCGATGAAGCCCTCACGACTGGCGGGAGAATGGGTGCGCTTCACCTCACAATTCAATATGTCCGGCCAACCTGCGATCAGCCTCCCGCTGGCCCGTACCGCCTCCGGACTCCCCATCGGCGTGCAACTCGTTGCGGCCTATGGACGGGAAGATCTCCTGTTGCGTGTGGCATCACAACTCGAGGCTGCGGCACCCTGGAAAAGCTTTACGCCAACCTTCCTCGACTAAGTCGGACACCATCCTCGACTGAGCCCACACGCGGCACCCCAACTAACCTCGGCTCATGCGCGTAAAGGTCGATGCCGATTCCTGCCAAGGCCAGCAAATGTGCTCCATCGCAGCACCCGAAATTTTTGGTAGCGACGAACTCGGTCACGCCACGGTGCTGATCGAGGGCGACCTCCCGTCAGAACTGCACGCCAAGGCGCGTCGTGCACAAGCCAACTGTCCAGAAGACGCAATCATCATCGAGGAGTAGCCATGTCCACGCTGGAAGAAAATGCTGGTCCCGTCAACGACCCGACGACCGACTACAACATCTTCGATCCCGAGTTCGTGCGCGATCCTTACCCCACGATGCACGAGATTCGCGAGTCCAAGTGCCCAATCGCCCACAGCAATCGCTGGGGCGGTTCGTGGTTTCCCACCCGCTATGACGACGTGGTCGCCATCGCCCAGGAACATGAGATCTTCACCTCACGCGACATCATCGTGGTACCACGTGCCGCGGCACAAGCCGAGGGCCCGTACGCCGGAGTGGCGGCGCCACCCATCACCAGCGATCCACCAGACCACCACTGGCACCGCCGACTCATCCTTCCCGTATTTGCCCCACAGTCGGTGGCGAAGTACGAACAAGGCACCCGCGATTTGTGCAACCAACTCATCGACACGTTCATCGCCAAGGGCGAAGCCGATGCCGGCACGGACTACGCGCAACAGATTCCGGTGCGAGTCATTGCCACCATGCTCGGTGTTCCCACCGAGATGGCGGATGAGTTCACTGGTTGGGTGCGTGGCGTGCTCGAGGTTGGTCTCACCGACCCCAAGGTGCGTCTCGAGAGCCGCCTCAAGATCTTGAATTTCTTCCGCCAGCAACTGGACGACCGTCGCAAGAATCCGCGCGAGGACGACCTCATCACGGACCTCTTGAATTCCGGTGACAAGTACCCCGTCACCGATCAATACGTGCTGGGGGTGTGCAACCTCATGTTGGTTGCAGGTATCGACACCACCTGGAGCGCCATCGGATCGTCCCTCTGGCACCTTGCCCAGCACCCCGAGCATCGCCAGCAACTCCGCGAGAGTCCCGAAATGTGGCCAACCGCCATCGAGGAGCTCCTGCGGGCCTATTCGCCCGTCACCATGGCCCGCATCGTGGACCGCGACACCGAGTTCCAGGGCTGCCCGATGAAGGCAGGCGACCGCATCTTGATGTCGTTTCCTGCCGCCAACCGTGACCCCCGCCAGTTCGACCAACCCAACGAGGTGATCTTGGACCGCGAGCACAACCGCCACGTGGCCTTCGGGTCGGGTATCCACCGCTGTGCGGGGTCCAACCTCGCTCGCTTGGAGCTGCGGGTAGCGCTACAGGTGTGGCTGGAACGCATCCCCGAGTTCTCCCTTGTCGACCCTGCCTCGGTCACCTGGGCGGGCGGCCAGGTGCACGGCCCTCGCATCTGTCGCGTGCGGTTCTAGGCCCGTTTAGCGCCGTACCGGCATCACCCGACTATCCACCACCTGTGTAATAGGGTGGGCATCTATGAAGAAAAACGAACTAATCAACGCAGTAGCTATCCACGCAGACGTCGAGAGGAAAGTGGCGAAAGCCGTCATCGAGGGAACTGTCGATGTCATCCTGGCCAATGTGGCCAAGGGTGAGATCGTCAACATCTCGGGCTTCGCCAAGTTCTTCAAGAAGAAGCGCCCAGCACGTATCGGTCGCAACCCAGCAACGGGTGAGCAGATCCAGATCAAGGCGAAGACAGTTGCCAAGATCACCGCGCTGAAGGGCTTCAAGGACGTTGCGCTTGGTGCAGTTGCTGCTCCAAAACTCAACTCAGCGCGCAAGGCTCCGGCCCCAGCGAAAAAGCCCGCAAAGAAGAAGCGCTAAACACGCTCTTTCTTCGTCGCCGACGGGTCGTTCGCGAGTCATCGCAACGCCCGTCGGCGCGAGGGTACTTCTGTGGCCCTCGCACCTCTCACCGAGTGGAGTATCGACTCCTCGGTTCGCTATCTCAACCACGGCTCGTTCGGTGCCGTCCCGCGTGAGGTAACTGCTGCTCAGCAACTGATTCGCGAGCAGATGGAACGCAACCCGAACGAATTCGTTCGCTCACATTTGCCGACGATGTTGCGCAATGCGCGCGCACGATGCGCCGCGCAACTTGGCACCGTTGAGGAACGACTCGCCTTCGTTCCCAATGCTTCACAAGGCGTGATTGCAGCCGCTGCCGCCGTGGTGCGCCGCGGAACGAAGGTCGCAACGACGACCACCAACTACGGCGGTGTCGTGCTCGGGCTCCGCGCGTTGGCGCAACGCGCCGATGCCCACCTCATCGAACTGCCTGCGTTTCCCCCCACCTCTGCCACGCCCGAAACATGCGTCGCAGAAATTGCCGAGCACATTGGTGACGCCGATGTGCTGGTACTCGACCACATCGTTGCTACGAGTGCGCAGTTGAACCCCGTTGCCGACATCGCACGCGCGGTACGCACAGTGCGGCCGGACTGTTTCATCGTGGTGGATGCGGCGCATGCCGTTGGGCAGTTGCATCCAGCAATTCCCACCGGAGTGGACGCATGGATAAGCAACTTCCACAAATGGATTGCTTCGCCTCGTCCGTCCGCGGCATTGGTTGCAGTTTCGGATCGCGCCGCACGAGTTCTCGAACCACTCGCCGGCAGCTGGAATGCCGAACTCGGATTCCCCCTGTCGTTCGACGCCCAAGGCACCTCCGACTTGTCGGCGTACCTCGCCACACCTGCAGCTTTCGACTTCCTGGCTCGTTGGCCGCGCGAGGCGCGCGATCGCCATTGTCGTGAGACGGTGAGTGCTGCGGCCGACATGCTCGCCCAAGCGTGGGGTGTACGGTTGCCCACTCACCCGCGATTGCAAGCGCCGTACATGCGCGTAGTGCCATTTCCAGGCGAGCGACGTTTCACCACCCAAGAAGAGAACGCCGCGATCGTCACCGCCCGCCAACAGTTTCGGGCAGAGATCGCAGTGACGAGTCCCGGTGGCATCAGCGGGGTGCGACTGTCGGCGTTCTTGTACAACGACGTCGCCGACTACGAATGCCTGCGCGATCTGCCGCGATTGCTGCCACGCTGACAGCGAGTGCTGCCACGCCGACCGCGCCGAGCGTCGATGTTGGCACTCCCAACGGGATTTGAACCCGTGCCGCAGCCTTGAGAGGGCTGTGTCCTAGGCCGCTAGACGATGGGAGCCTGAACGGCTCATCACGCTATCGCTCGTGTTGGGGAGCAAGGAATCGAACCCTGAATAACAGATCCAGAATCTGCTGTGTTGCCAGTTACACCACTCCCCAGAGTGTTGCGTCGTTCATTGTAGCCACGACTCCAATTGACGAAACCCCGTGATGCGGCCCACCATGATGCCGAGTGCTTCACGAACATTGCGCCGCAACGCACCAGAACCACTGACTACTCCATCCCGAGTCGCGGACACTTCCGCATCCATTCCCAGCTCCTCGGCCACCAATTGTGCGCGTTTGAGGTGATACGGATCGCTCACCAATACCAGCCGCTGCCATTGATTCGCACGAGCCGCATCACGCACCGTCTCGAGCGACTGAAATGTCGACGCACCTCGTGACTCGATCATGATCGCCTCGACCGGAACACCTTTCGACACCAGATAGTCACGACTCACTTCGGCCTCCGTGAACCGATCACCCGTTTGCTTGCCGCCGGTCACCACCACGGTTGGCGCCACTGGCATGTTCCAGAGCCGCACCACGTGGTCGAGCCGCGCCCGCAATTGGGGTGAAGGTCGACCGTCGTATTGTGCCGCACCAAGCACCACGATGGCGTCCACGGTGCTGCGGGACTGCAGGAACGAGTCGTCACGGCCGGTGTTCCACACCTGTACGAGCGACACCACGAAGTACAACAGTGTGGACGCCGCCAGCGCGAGCGCGATGAAGGCAATACGACGTCGCCAGTCGAACGACACGGTGTCAACCGGCGCGTGTGAGTGCTGCATCTATTCGGCGAATCGTTTCATCGCGACCCAGCACCTCGAGCGACTCGAACAACGGCGGCCCCACGCTTCGCCCAGTCGTCGCCACTCGCAATGGTGCTTGCAGCTTGCCGAGCTTCACGTCGTGCTCGGCACCAACCGCCTCCACTGCCGACTTCAATGACTCTGCATTCCACTCGCCCGCCGAAACTCGGTCGCGAATCGCACGCAACGTTGGCACTGCCCACTCGGTGCCGAACGCCTTGTCGAATGCGGCGGCATCGATTGGCGCGTCGGGCAAGAACAAGAAGTCGACCATCGATGGCACTTCGGACAACAACGCCACTCGCGTTTGCACGTGCGGGGCAATCCGCAGGAATACGGAACGATCGAATCGCTCCGCCGGCCATGGTGCAGAGGGCGGCTCACTGACGGCCGCAACCGAGGCACGACCACCTGTCAACCACGGTTCACACGCGGCAACGAACTGGTCGATCGTCAACTTGCGGATGTAATCGCCGTTGAACGAATTCAGTTTCTTGATGTCGAAGAACGCCGACGAATGGTTCACTGCCGACAACTTGAACTCGCGCACGATGGTGGCAAAGTCGACGATCTCCACGTCGCCTGATGGAGCCCAGCCAAGCGTCATTAAGTAGTTGACCATGGCATCGGGCAGCACACCCTCGTCGCGGTATTGCTCGAGTGCCACCTTGTCACGCCGCTTGGACAGTTTCTTGCGTTGCTCATTCACCAACACCGGCACGTGCGCCCAAACGGGCACCCTTCCTGCGAGCGCCTCCCACAACATCTGTTGCTTTGGTGTATTCGGTAGATGCTCCTCGGCACGAACCACATGGGTGATGTTCATCGTGAGATCGTCGACCACGTTGGCAAGGTTGAAGATTGGCGAGCCATTTCCGCGCAGCAATACGAAATCCTCGAGCGTTGCGTTGTCGAATTCCACCCGACCGCGCACTTCGTCGTGCACGACCGTGACACCTTGCGGAACCCGAAATCGCAGAACACGACCGGGGGCTGGCTCCAGCTTGCGGTCACGCGAGTAGCCGTCGTATCCAGGCTTGCCCGAAGCCTTGGCCCGTTCCTGAATCTGCTCGGACGTGAGATCGCAGTAGTACGCCCGGCCTGACTCGTACAACTTGTGGGCGGCGGCTACGTGGGCGGGCGCGTTTGCCGACTGGAAGTACGGGCCTTCGAAGTGTGGGTCGTTGCCATCGATACCAATCCACGCCAATGCGTCGATGATCCCCTGGGTCCATTGCGGCTCGTTGCGGGATTCATCGGTGTCTTCGATTCGTAGAACGAACACACCGTTGCTCTGCAACGCCAGGATCCAGTTGTACAACGCCGTGCGAGCGCCACCGACGTGAAAGAAACCGGTCGGCGATGGCGCGAATCGGTAACGGGGAGTGCCTTGCACCACAGTTGACACCACGTTTGACACTAACCGCCGCAAGTAGGTTGGAGGCGTGAATGCAACTCCACGCGCCGAACACGAAGATCATCCCGACCATCGAGCACTTGCCGGCGGCACCGCACGAGCGGGGGTTTTCGGGCTGAGTGACGGTCTCGTCACCAACGTGTCTCTCATCATCGGATTTGCCGCAAGTGGTGTAGGTAGTGACGTGGTACGACTTGCCGGCGTGGCGTCCGCCGTTGCTGGAGCCGTCAGCATGGCGGCTGGCGAATGGGTGTCGGTGAAAGCGCAGAACGATTTGGTGCAGCGCGAGATGGCCCTCGAGTTGCGTGAACTGAAGCACAACGCTTCGGCAGAAACGTCCGAACTTGCTGGTATCTACCGTTCACACGGCATGTCGCCGGCACAGGCTGCGGCCTCGGCGGCCGAAGTGATGCGCGACCCCGAACGTGCAGTGATGGTGCACGCCCGGGAAGAATTTGGTCTCGACCCCGCTCACCTCCCCAACCCGGTGAGCGTTGCCATTACGTCACTGGTGAGTTTCTTGATCGGAGCACTGCTTCCCGTAGTGCCGTGGATGGTCGATGGTGGCAACGGTGCACGAGTCGCATCGATTGCAATCGGCGTGGTTACTGCGGCTCTCGCGGGTGGCACTATCGCCCGACAGTCCGAACGTCCAATTTTGTTTGGCGGAGTCCGACAGGTGCTGATTCTGTTGCTCGCCGTTGGAGTCACCTATGCAATCGGTTCCGTCGTCGGCATCAACGTGTCATGACCACACAACCCAACGTCCTTGGTGATCCGCTGGATCCGTGCAGTTTGGACCCCGTCACGGGGTGGTATCGCAGCGGCTGTTGCGAAACGGGCGGTGACGACACCGGCGTGCACACCGTGTGCGCAGTCATGACCGATGAGTTTCTCGAGTTCTCCAAAGCCGCCGGCAACGACCTCTCGACACCCATGCCGCAATACGGATTTCCAGGGCTCAAGGCTGGCGATCAGTGGTGTTTGTGCGCATCGCGGTGGCAGGAGGCGTTCGAAGCAGGCAAGGCGCCAAAAGTGCGTCTGCGCTCAACCCATGCGCTGACGTTGGAATTCGTACGACTCGAGGACTTGAAGAAATTCGCCGTCGATTAACGCTGCGCGCCGGTGAGCGCGCTGCTAGCTACGTGCGCCGGTGAGCGCACGCCACGAATTGGGCATCGACTTTCGAACGGTCTCCGGCGTCATGATGATGGTGGATTGCGGCACCATGTCGACGATCTGGCGCGCTTCCACATAGTGGTGCACCACGTTGGCAACACCGGCAAAGACGCGCGAACGTGTGGCCACCAGATCGGCCGGTGGCGTGTCGAGGAAATAGCCCCACATCGTGAGTGCAATGTCCAAATCATGTATCACCGGCGCACGTCCGAAGTGCGATGCGCGACGCAATGCGATACCGATGCAGCCCTGAATGGCGTCATCGATGCTCTCGCCCTCCGTCACCTTGATACGCGGACGCATGCGTTCGGCCAGCGACAACACGTAACCCTGATCCGGCCCTTGATGACCGAGGCGCTCCGCACGCGGTTGACGACCCGTGATGGACGCCTTGCGGGTGTTGCTCCACGCACCAGGCACGAAGTCAGGCGAACTGTAGGCGCGCGGACGGTCAGTGGGATCGATCGGTGTGTGTTTGGGGGCTGCCACGGCGACTGACGCTAGCCAACCTATGCAGACAACAGAGCGATAAGCGATCGCGGGTCTTGCGCCCACACATCGGCACCAAGTTGCTTTGCAATTGCGTCAGAGTCCACGCCGGCTCCACCGAGATACACCGAGACACCATCGGGCAGCACCTTTCGAACTTCTTGAATCACTTCCCGTGCGGCAGGCAATGATTCGCGCAGGGTCACGCCAACACAGACTGCGCGCAATTGATCGACACCCTTCACTGCGGTAGCAAACGATTCTGCTGGCACGTTGGTGCCGATGTCGGAGACATTCCAACCTTTGCTCCGCAACAGGTCGGCCACCATGGTGAGCGAGAGTCCGTGGTGCTCACCATGTGGACCACCGATCACCACCGTGCCACGCGATGGTCCACGGTGTGCAAAACGAGTGCTGACTCGTGCCATCAGACGACCGACGATCACGCTCGCCCGATGCTCTTCATGGATGTGCAACTTCCCTTTTGCCCATCGCTCACCGATCGACACCATCGACGGTGACACCACGTCGAGATACAAACTGAACAAGTCGTGCCCGCTGGCGAGCGCATCGTCGAGCAATTTCGAGGCACCCGCTTCGTCACCTTCCAGGAGGCGCTGTTCGAGTCGCGTCGACCAGTTGGCGGCAGGTCGCGAACCCCGTTTGGCACGAGTCTTCTTTGCGGCAACGAATCGATCCAGATCCGACACCAATACGTGCCATGTGCCATCACGGCGCTCGGCCGGCAATTGCCCGAGGCGTACGTATCGGTACACCGTCATGTAGTGCACACCCAATCGTTTGGCAACTTGGTCGAGCGACAACGTCGCATTCACCACTTTCGGCACGCAACAACGCTACGACCAGCACCTCGGTGCATTCATCACCGAGCGCACGACTTAGGCCGTGGGAAGCGACGGCTCCATTCCCGGCTTCCAGTACTGATACAAGTCCACGATCACCGGAGTGAGGGTCTCGGCGTTCGAGCCAGGCACCAGATCCACGGTGACCACGCTGGAGTACACGTGCACGCGCAGCACCACGCCCGTAGCAAACAGGCGTTGAGCCAAGACTGCGCCGAAGGTTTCCGTTCGTGCGGGGCTCTGGTCGTACGACTCGTGACCCTGACCGGTGAGTGAGCGATTCATCTCGAAACGCACGCGCCCTGGCTCGACGGAACGCTTGAGTGTGACGGCTACAGGCTGACCCATGCGAAGGAACGCTAGTTGCTGGCGTGAGCGACGGGCGCGGTATGAACGCTGACGGCTCGGCTTGCACGCTTGTGTCCGGCGCCAACTACGGTGAGCGTCGTGGAAATGAACGAGTTCACCCAAAAAGCCACCGCCTTCCTCGACGCCAATTTGCAGCGCAAGGAACCGGCCAAGAAGTTCGTCTGGGGTGAAGGCTCCGACAACGTGTCGATGTTCGAAGAAAAGACTCGCGAGGCCGAGCAAGAGATGGTGCTCACCGCCAAGGAGTGGCGCACCAAGAAATTCGATGCGGGCTTCGGCTGGATCACCGGTCCAAAGGAATACGGTGGCGCCGGCCTCACCGCCGAATACGAGCGTGCGTATGCTGCCGTGGAAGCCAACTACAAGGTGCCCAACCAAAGCATCTTCACCATCGGCCTTGGCATGGTTGCACCGACGATCCTGGCGCACGGCTCCCCCGAAGCAAAGGAAAAGTTCCTGCGCGCCATGTGGCGAGCCGACATCGTTGGTTGTCAGTTGTTCAGCGAACCTGGCGCAGGCAGCGACTTGGCATCGCTGCAAACCAAGGCGGAGCGCGATGGTGACGAGTGGGTCATCACCGGCCAAAAGGTGTGGACATCGGGTGCGCATTACAGCGACATCGGCGAAATCATCTGCCGTACCGATCCCTCACTCCCCAAACACAAGGGCCTCACCGGATTTCTCGTCGACATGAAGGCCCCGGGAGTGGAGATTCGCCCGCTGCGACAGATGACTGGCGGCGCCAGCTTCAACGAAGTGTTCTTCAACGAAGTGCGAGTGCCCGACTGGTACCGACTCGGTGACGTGAACAACGGCTGGGGCGTTGCCCTCACCACGTTGATGAACGAACGTGCTGCAATCGGCGCAGGCTCGGGCGGCGGCGAAGTGTCGATGATGACCCGAATCACACAGATGGTGCGTCACTACGGCCTGGAGAACGATGCGCTGGTACGCGACATGGTGGCCAACTTGTACATCAACTATCGAGTCGCCAACTTCAACAACAAGCGAGCGATGGACAAGATGAAGGCCGGCCAAACACCCGGACCTGAGATGTCCATCTCCAAGATGGCGCTGGTCAACAACCAGCAGCTCCTCAACGATTTTCTCTGTCACGTGCTCGGTGCCAAATTGCAAGCCGACACCGGCGAGTGGGGCACCTACGCGTGGCACCAATTGGTGGTCGGCGCACCAGGCATGCGAATTGCGGGAGGATCCGACGAAGTGATGCGCAACATCGTGGGCGAGCGAGTGCTCGGCCTGCCAAAGGAACCCGGCATCGACTCCAAGTCGGCGTTCCGTGACCTCAAGGTCGGCACACAAAAAGGCTGATCGTCGCTCGCCACACGGCCGCACCGCGGCGGTGGCGCACCGCGGCTAGCGCAAGCCGAGATTCTCCATAAAGGCCCAGCTGGTGCGGTGCAGCGGCGACACGCCGTGGTCACGCAATCCTGCACGATGTTTGGGGCACGGGTAACCCTTGTTCGTAGCGAACGACCAATGTGGATGGGCTTGGGCGGCCGCGCGCATCAACCGGTCACGAGAAACCTTTGCGAGCACGCTGGCTGCGGCAACCGAAAGGGATTCGGTGTCGGCCTTCACCTTCATCACCACCCGTTGAACGTTGGGTGAGACGAAGTTCCAGCGACCATCGACGATCGCGCAGTCGGGTCGAACGTTGCGTTGCGCCAACTCCTCGAATGCGCGAGTAGTGGCCAACCGCTGTGCAGCGCTCATGCCGAGTTGATCGCACTCGATGTTCGTTGCGCTTCCCAGTGCCCACGCAGCACACTGATTGGCCACCACATCAAAGAGTTGCTCGCGCTTCTTCTCGCTGACCGATTTGGAGTCGCGCGCCACGAAGTCGTCCTCGGCAACGTCGGTTGACAACACCGCCACGCACACCACGAGTGGACCGGCCCAGGAACCCTTGCCTACTTCGTCGACGCCGCACACCACACCCGAGAGTGAGCGTTCCATTGCGAGCGTGGGCTGATGTCGCGGGCGAAAGCGAACCGGCGTGCCACCGGCAGTCACGGTGCCACTCGCAGCAGTGCTTCACCCTGCGCCGCGACGGTGGAGAAGCTCGCATCGACCGTCGGGGCGCTCAAGTGCAGCCCGGGTCGGCCATCAACTTCCCACAACAGCGCCACGTTTTCCCCGTGCCAGCGCAACGCCAACGACACCCGGTGCTCCGGCGTTGCGACCACACCGTGGGCTTCCACGTTTGCTCCACGCCATGCCACGGGGATACCCGTCGGCAACACAACGGCACTCGTGCGCGTGAGTGCATGCACGAAACGATGCTCGATGGTTGCAGCCTGCATGATCGCGGAACTGTCGCCGGACGTGGCATCGGGGCGGGTCACACCCGTTGCCGCACGCTGCCACAGCTCCACCACGTCGTCGGCAGCCAATGACTCGTCAGCGGCAACGAGTGTTCGCGCTGCCATCACCATTGCCCGTGCCGTCCACGCAGAACGTTGCGGATGCTTTGCCACACGACGTGCTGCGTCGGCAATCTGCGACGTCCATTCCCGTGGGTTGTCACCCATGCGCACACGTTCGGCAATGACCAAGGTTCCAAGGGCAGCATCAGCGTCCAACAGGTCGTCGATTTCGAGCGAGGTCATGAGCGACAGCTCGCACCGAGCCGTCACCAGCGCTGAAGCATCGGGTGCCACTCGGCTGGCACGCTCACTGGTGAGCACCCAACCGCGCACCACCTGATCGTGCGACGGCAACAACCCAGCATCGATTGGTGCAGCCCTGCGGAAGCGTGACTGCACCAACGGCCAGGCAAAGGTGATGCTGGCGCGATGCGACAGCGGATAGGCCATCACGTCGTTCGGTGTCTCTATCCCCTGCGGGCGACTCGCACCCGCCGCAGCAGTAGTGGAGATGTCGAGTGTGTGCACCGCAACCGCAACGGGCTCGGGCGACTCGTTGGACACTTGCATCACCAGACGTCCGCCGTGGTCGGCGACCACGAACACTCGCTGCACCACATCACCACCTGGCACCGCAACTTTGGTTTGCACCACGGGAGTGCCGTCGATGCGTTGCTGGCGAACACTTGGCGAGGTGCGCGGGTCGTGCCACTTGTCGCTGGCCGCCAACCACCAGCCGCAGCTGTTGCCACGCCACCCCTCCGGGTGCACCACACCATAGGGATCCACCACGGCGCTTCCCGCGCCATGCAGCCCGATGCGAATCCCCTGTTGTGACATCGTCATTTGTTCCGACGCAATTTACTCGCGCTCAGACTTGCGTGAGCGCGTCATGAGTCGTAGCAAACCGTCGGCGGCACTCAACCGCCCTTCGCACACTTCGGCCACCGCCTCGGAGATGGGCATCTCCACACCCATCTTGCGCGCCAACGCCACCACTGCTCCGGCGCTCTTCACACCTTCGGCCACCATGTGGTTCATCGAGGCATTGATGTCGGCGATGGACTCCCCTTTGCCCAAACGCACTCCCACCGTGGTATTGCGGCTCTTCATTGATGAGCACGTGGCGATCACGTCACCCATCCCCGCTAGCCCCGAGAAGGTTCCCGGATTCGCGCCGAGTTTTGCCCCCAGGCGACCCATCTCCACCAGCCCACGGGTGATCAGGGTGGCTCGCGAGTTGTCGCCAAAACCCATGCCGTGTGCCATGCCCGCAGCGATGGCAATCACGTTCTTCACCACACCGCCGATCTCGCATCCGATCACGTCGTCGTGGGTGTACACGCGAAACAACGGTCGAGTAAACACCTCCTGCAATTGAACGGCCACCCGCGCATCGGTGCATGCAACCACACTGGCTGCTGGTTGGCCCGCTGCGATCTCGCCCGCCAGATTCGGCCCCGACAACACCGACACCACGTGATTGGGCGCCAAGTCGACCAACACTTCGCTCATGCGACGCCCGGTACCGCGCTCCAGACCCTTCGTCAAACTCATCAACACCGCAGAAGGTTCGAGATGCAACGCCAACGATCGCACCACATCGCGAAATCCTGCCGACGGCACCGCCACCACCACCAACGAAGCATCGGTCACCGCATCCACCACATCGCTAGTGATCTGCAACTCGCTGTGCACCGGATGTTCGGGGAGGTATCGCGAGTTCACGCGCGTGGTTCGCAATTCCTCGGCAAGTTCTGGGCGTCGCACCCACAACACGGTTGGCGCATTGTGCGCCAAGTGCGAGGCCATCGTGGTGCCCCACGAGCCAGCGCCAATCACGGCGACTCGGGCAAAGGGCAATCCCACGCCCAAATCGTAGGCTCAACCCGATGAGCGCACCCGCTGGAGTCGCCGAGTGAATGCTCCCGTCGATGTCGCCGTCGTGGTGCCGATCAAGTCGTTCGCTCTGGCAAAGGCGCGTCTCGCAGACTCGCTATCGCCAGACTCTCGCCGGCAACTGGCTCGCCAGTGTGCGGAGGCAGTACTCCATGCCGCCGCACCCCTCCCGGTGTACGTGGTCTGCGACGACGACGAGGTTGCCGCATGGGCCCGCGCCAAAGGTGCCTCTGTGGTGATTCCTACGGCCCCAGGACTCAATGCGGCTGCAACGACGGGGCGAAGCGCCACCCGAGAAGCCGGGCATCGTCGGGTGATGGTGGTACACAGCGATCTCCCGCACGCAAAGGACCTGGCTTCACTCTGTACCGTGCCCGCCGATGTGGTGGTGGTACCCGACCGCCATGGTGACGGCACCAACGTGTTCCTCTTGCCGTGTGATGGCGATTTCAGCTTCTGCTACGGACCGGGGTCGTCCGCTGCGCACCGCTCGGAGGCCACCCGCCATGGGTGGTCGGTGGAGGTGGTGCAACGTGACGACCTGGCACTCGATCTAGACACCCCCGACGATCTCCAAATGGCAGGATTCACTGTTGCCACCCCTTCGCTACACCAGCCCGTCGTTGATCGGCCGTGATCGCGTAGGGGTGTGACCCTACAAAAAGAACGACCGGAAGGCTTTCGCCTCCCGGTCGTTACGTACTCCGAACCGATTCACTTCACCTAATGGTGAGAGTGAGTTATTTCTTCTTCTTCGCGGCCTTCTTACGACGCTTTGGGGCAGCCTTCTTGGTTGCCTTCTTCTTCGTCGCCTTCTTTGCGGCCTTGCGCTTCTTTGCCATGTTTGGCTCCTTTTATTGGTTGAGGTATTGCTTGGTTTATATTACCGGTTTGGATTCAGTTCGGCCTTCAGCGTTGAGCTGGGGCTGAACTTCATCGCTGTCGAAGCGGCGATCTGGACTGGTTCCCCTGTTCGAGGATTCCGGCCCGTACGCGCCTGGCGCTTTGATGTCGAGAACGAACCGAAGCCCGGCCATGACACTTTGTCGCCCTTCTTTGCAGACTCAACGACGAGATCAACGAACGCCTGGATGACTCGGTCAGCTTCCGCTGCCGGGACATTGGCCTTCGCTGCTACTGCTGCGAGGAGATCTGCTTTGGTCATTGCTATTCCTTGCTTTCTCGGAATCGGAGTTCCGTGACCATCAATCTGAGCGGATTCAGCGATGAAATGCAAGTACCAGCGCCGCACCTACGAGGTTCGAGCGATGCATGTCTCGTCACGTTTGCGAGCGTTGCACGCCGCAGCACAGCATCCGTGAATTTCGGCATTTCGTCGAATAATCCAAGACGTCCACAGTTCCGAAACACTGCGTAGATCACGTTCTGTCACGCAAGGTAGCCCAAAAAGGCAGAGAAACACGGCTTATTCGATATCGCTGCACCTACGGCAAATCGCACGAATGAAACCTCGACTTCCTCGAGAAGCTCATTTTGTCGGGCGATTATGAATCGTCATTTTCTGCAAACAACGGTCCGGGCACCCGAGAACAACCCACGAATACAACCGCCTTCGTGGCGGCGCCAAAAATTTTTTGCAAATGTCGGAAAATTCACCAAAAAATTGCACAACAATCCACCATTCCACCAAGTGCAACGACCATGCTGGGAACTGTTGTCCGCTGAACCGCTTCGCAAAGTTTCGCTGCCCGATGCAGATGTTGCGACCGAGCGACATGGAGTTGCACTCTCACTCGTGCCCCAGCGAATCGTGCTCGACACCTCCGTGTTGATCGCCGACCCGATGTCCATGCATGCATTCGCTGGCTGCGCAGTGGTGATTCCGCTCACCGTGGTGGAAGAGCTCGACAGTTTGAAAACTCGGATGGACGATGTGGGTCGCTCTGCGCGAACCGCACTTCGCAACATTGAGGAACTTCGCCGCCAGGCCGGCGGTTCGCTGGCCGAACCCACGCCCTTGTCGGAAAACCCCGATTCAGGCACCTTGCACATCGAGGTAAACCACGTCGATCACGAGCGCCTCGAGCACCACGGTCTCGACCCCTCCGTGCCGGACAATCGAATCATTGGGGCCGCGCTCGGGCAGTCGAAAATTGCACCGACCTGCATGGTGTCCAACGATGCAGCACTGCGAATCAAGGCCGCGCACCTCGGACTGACCGCCAGCGAACATCACCCCATTGCTCGTTCGGCAACCGACCGTGCCATGGGGTGGGTCACCTTCGAAGCCGACGCCAACGTGGTGGACAGCCTGTACTCCACTGGAGTCGCCCAACTTGACGCAGTTGCAGGCGCCGGGCTCCTGTACAACAACAACTTCGCCGTGCTGCGCAACGGCTCCCAAAGTGCGCTCGCACGTGTGCGTGATGGGGAGATGCGCCTCATGGACACCAATACGCCAGAGGCATGGGGTCTGCGACCACGTAACAAGGAGCAGCGCTTTGCGCTGGAATTGCTCCTCGACCCGACCATCTCCGTGATTGCGCTCGATGGCCGTGCCGGTACCGGCAAAACGGTCATGGCGATTGCCGCCGGGCTCGAACAGGTGGTGGAGCAGCGTCGCTTCGAACGCCTCGCGGTGTATCGACCGCTCGTTCCCGTGGGTCGAGCCGACGTGGGATTCCTCCCTGGCGGGCTGGAGGAAAAACTGGATCCCTGGATGTCTGCCATCCACGATGCCATCATCGCGCTCACCGAGGAGCGCTCCAGTCGCGATGCGCGCAGCTTGATCGAGGATTTGTCCGACCGTGGACAGCTCACCCTGGAGTCGGTCACCTTCTTGCGAGGGCGTTCACTGCAGGGCCAGTTCGTCGTGGTGGACGAAGCGCAGAACTTGGAACCCACCACGCTGAAGACCATCCTCACCCGCATCGGCGAAGGCACCAAAGTGGTGTTCACCGGCGACACGAGCCAAATCGACGCCCCGTACATGGGTGAAAGCAACAACGCCTTGGCGGTATTGATCAACGCGTTTGCCGGCCAGTCACTCTTTGGGCACGTCACCCTGGCAGCCTGCGAGCGTTCCGAGGTGGCCAGCTTGGCCGCCGAATTGCTCTAGCCGCACCAACACCCGCGCCTCCCGCCCGCAGGACCACCCCGCCCGCAGGACTATCCCGCCTGCAGGGCGACCCCACCGCCGCACCTGGTCTGGCGGGTTGCCGTCGATTTTGCCAAAGGTCACAGCCTGGAGACCCGATTCCACTTGACAGTGAGCGAAGCACTGTTTAGTGTTAAATACCGAGCACAGTCTCCCCTCGTCCGATTCGCCCCCTCCCAAACGGTCGGACGAGGGTCTTGCTTCCAGCGTGGGAAGCAAGAGACGGTGCGAACTCCTACACATTCGAGGCATCACATGACCACCTTCGATACACGCACCAACCACCAGTCGAACCTGCCCGACGACTTCGAGGTTCGAGGTCCGATCGGCGACATCGATTGGACACAGTTCTCCAATTGCAAAGGCAAGACCCACCTCTTCTTTGCACCAAAGGCCGAACGCCCGCAAGCGCGTGCGCGCCGTGAGGCAAAGGCTCGGTCGTTGTGCAACGACTGCATCGTGAATACCACCTGTCGCGAATTTGCTCGCGTGAACCACGAGTACGGCTATTGGGGTGGCGAGAGCGAAGAGGAACGTCACCTCGCCGGCTTCACCATCGCAGCGCCGGTCGGTTTACGGAGCGCAAAGTACCGCGTGCAACGTGATCAGGTCACTTCGGGCGTGCCAGCGATCGCGAACGTGCCGGCAACGGTTGCGCCGGAGCCCTCCACCGCCACCTGACTGCCGCTCACCTGCGGCACCAGACGATTGACTACTGATTCGAGTTGCGCATCGCGAGCAGTCGTTCGAACAATTCGGGTCGCATGGAGATGAAGAGTCCTGCCGACTCTGCGCACAACGTGTCGCCGTGGTGCAATGTGCCACGCGTGAAGATCTTTCGTCCCTCCACCCTTTCGCACCAGCCGCGGAACACCAACTCGCGAAGGAGCGGTGTGGGTGACCGGTAGTCGACCGTCAAATTGGCGGTCATCCCGGGTTGTCCGGAAGCAGATTGCGCGACCCCCAAGACTTCGTCGAATGCGCTGGCAATGAATCCGCCATGCACACACCCAGGGGCCCCTTCGTAGGGCTCGGTAAAGGTGATTCGGCCCTCCACCGTGGCGTTGGCACCTTCTTGCAGCACCGCAATCACCAACGGCACAGCGATGGGATTGATGGTGCCGAGCACCGGGCTGCGTGCGAGGAAATTCTTGCTTCGCTCGGCAAGCGCGGCTTCGTTCATACCTTGCGCACCGGCATGACTCTTGGCGACGAGTGACTCCACCCCCGAGCGGACCAAATCGCGTACCTGGCGGATTTCCGCGATGGTGGCGTCGGTGGAGATGATCTCGCGAATCATCGCGCGAATTTCGTCGGCGAGCTCGACACGGGCAGCATCTTGATCCGAGAGCGGTCCGGCCTGAATGTGAAAGCCCCCGAAGTGGTTCGTTCCAGCCCCGCCTGGCTCTTGCGTCACTGCGACACCTCGATGAGTACGGGCGCATGATCGCTTGGCTGCTCGCCTTTTCGCGCATTGCGATCGATTGCCGACCATGTGGTTCGGTTGGCGATACTCGTGGTTACCAAGGCAAGGTCGATGCGCATGCCCCAACCGCGATGAAACGAGCCGTTGCGATAGTCCCACCACGAATAGATGCCCGGTTCGGGATGCTGCTCGCGCACGATGTCGCGCAGGCCCCACGTGGCGAGTGCCTCGAGCCGCTGACGTTCGGGTGCGCTCACGTGCGTGGAGCCTTCGAGTGCTTTTGCATCCCACACATCGATGTCGTGCGGAGCAATGTTGTAGTCACCGGCCACCACCAAGTCGCCCGAGGGTGTGGCAATTGCTGCTACGTGCTGGGCCAATTGGTCGAGCCAACGCAACTTGTACTGGTAGTGCTCATGATCGAGCGCACGGCCGTTGGGCACGTACACCGACACCACGGTGATGCCACCGCAGTCGGCCGTGATGATGCGAGCCTCCGCGTCAGGCTCGCCGACGACGAAATTCGCCCGCGGGTTGGACAATCCCACCTTTGACAACACGGCCACGCCGTTCCATTGGCCCTGGCCAAAGTGTGCGGATTCGTATCCCATTTCGGTAAAGGTGAGCGCGGGAAATGCCTTGTCGGTCATCTTGGT
This sequence comes from Actinomycetota bacterium, assembly GCA_005793215.1. Taxonomy (GTDB): domain Bacteria; phylum Actinomycetota; class Acidimicrobiia; order Acidimicrobiales; family Ilumatobacteraceae; genus F1-60-MAGs027. Next base: position 789 of record SXPV01000018.1, on the reverse strand, counting down.
TTCCTGCATCAGCAGCACATCTGGTTGCACGTCCTCGAGCCATGCCTGCACTCGCGGCAGTCGGGCCTTGAGCGAATTCACGTTCCAGGTGGCGATGAGCACGCCCCAACGGTAGTTCTCGCGTCGTAGCCTCGGCACATGGCCGTGCGCGAACTCATCGGCGTGTACGACGCAGATGCCACATTGTGGGGTGAGGTGTCGTACTGGATCGGCGCCCGCCTCGGACAGCGTCACTGCAGTTTGTGCGACATCACCCACGGCATGTTCACCAAGAAATCGCAGTGGCAAGCGTGCGAGGACCAACTACCCGTGCCCTTTTCCACCTACCACCGCAACGATCAGCCCGACGACGTCCGTGCCTGTGTCGGCAGCGACCTTCCCGCGGTAGTTGCCCGCACTGAGACCGGCGTGGTGATGTTCGTGACCCCCGATGAGCTTGAACGGTGCAATGGCAACCCCGAAGCGCTCATCACGCTGCTGTCGACCAGACTCGCCGCGAGTGGGCGCTGACGGCTCAATCCGTCACGGCGGTCAGAGATACACGCCGCGATGACCGCCCGACTCGGGTGCGCTCACCGCGCTACCGGGATCGGGAATCACCGCTGCCGTAATCGTGGTGAGGTCAACGGCATTGATCTCTCCGTTGCGAGTTGCCCACACCGCGTGACGACGCACCACTTCGTTGAAGAGGTTGCGCATCGCACGACCGTTGCCAAAACCTCGGCCACGTGGAAGTGAGTTCACGTAGGAAATCATCTTCTCGCGTGCGTCCACGGTGAGGGTGAGCTC
>SXPV01000115.1 GCA_005793215.1 Actinomycetota bacterium | reverse complement strand
GGTGACGCATGCGATTACCTGGTGCTGGACGCCGTCGGGGTTCGTGATGCCGACGTGGTTGCCAGCGTTACCGGTGATGACGAAGACAATCTCGTGATCTCGCTGCTGTCCAAGCAGGAGTTCGGGGTGCCGCGCGTGGTGGCGCGAGCCAACAATCCGAAGAACTATTGGATGTTCAACGAGATGTGGGGAGTGGATGTCTCGGTGTCGACTCCGCACCTCATCACCAGCCTGGTGCAGGAAGCAACATCCGTGGGCAACTTCGTTCGACTCATGCAGCTGAAAGGCGGCAAAGCGGAGTTGGTGGAAGTGACGCTCGCTGAGTCATCGCCGGCAGTGAACCGCGCAATTTCCGAATTGGTTCTGCCGCGAAGTGCAACGATCGTTGCGGTGGTGCGTGCAGAGCGTGTCATGGTACCCACCATGGACACCGTGTTGCGCGTAGGTGACGAGGTGATGGCTCTCATCACCGAAGATGCCGAAGGCGCCGTGACGAAACTGCTCGTCGGCTGACGGTCTACTGACCGGGTTTTGGAAGCAGGCGGTAGAGCGGATTTAGCATCACGCGCCGGGAGCCTTCGACGTGTGCAACTCCCGAGACGGTGAGACCACGATTGTGTCCGATGCCCGGGATGCGCTCGCGACCGGAGAAAATGACGGTGAGTTCACCTGTGCCATCGCTGATTTCAATCTCCACTGCAGGGATACCAGCGCGAGGCTTCACGGTCATCCTGCGAATTTCACCGCACACGTCCACACGTTGACGCATCGGCATCGTGGCCAGGGACACCATGTTCATGTCGCCGAACTTCGCGGACAAGCGCTCCGCCACCATCTCTTCCCTGGATTGGGCGGATCGGCCGAGGAAATCACGCAATCCCATGAACGTGCACGATCCTTTCCTTGTTTCACGCCACAACCGTGTGACGTGCTCTCTGTTTCCAGCGTACGCTCAACGACGTGAGCACCCGCAAACTCATCGTCGCCAGCCTGATTTGCGGGATTCTCATCGTTGTTGCGGGAACGATCAAGTTGTTGCAAACCTCCGGTGATTCGGGACGCACGATTGGCCTCTTCGCACTCGGTAGCAACGTTCAGGTCGCCGGATTGGAAGTGGCAGTGAGCGACGTACGAGTAACCGAGGAGAAGACCCTGGTGAACATCACCATGAGTGGATCAGACATCGCGTCCCCGATCTCCGGATGGTCGATGCTCGCCAACGGTGAGATCACCGCGCCGCTCGACTCGACAAACTGCCCGATCAGCGAATCGAGTCAACGAGTCTCGTGCACGCTGGAGTTCGTCGTGGCAGTCGGCACACCAACGCTCATCTATGCGCGCGACGACGAAAAAGCGCAGTGGTTGGGCGAGTAAGTGCGCATAACCGCTACCGTAGGTAGTCGTGTCAAGCGAACAATTTGACCTCGTCGTTGTCGGCGGGGGACCCGGTGGCTATGCCGCCGCCTTTTACGCCGCATCTGCCGGAATGAAGGTTGCACTGGTGGAGAAGGACACCATCGGCGGAACATGCCTCAATCGTGGATGCATTCCTGCCAAGGCATTTCTCGAGAGTGCGGCGGTGTTTCGACACGTCGCCCACGCGAAGGACTTTGGGGTGGAGTCGAGCACCCCGTCGGTGAACTTTGCAGTCACGCAAGCCCGCAAACACACCATCGTCAGCGGATTGGTGAAGGGACTGACGGGTCTCACGAAGAGCAAGAAGGTCACGTACCTCGTCGGCACCGGCTCGCTTGGTGCGGGCCGGACCGTAACGGTGAAGTCGACCGATGGCACAACGCGCTCGTTGATTGGCAACAGTGTGGTACTGGCTGCCGGTTCGGTGCCTCGTACGATTCCGGGCTTCTCGGTTGGAGGTCCGATCATGACCTCCGACGAAGTGCTGATGCTGGACAGCGTTCCATCGCGAATCGCCGTCATCGGAGGCGGTGCAATCGGTTGCGAGTTCGCGTCCTGTTTTGCCGACCTCGGAGCGTCAGTCACCATCTTGGAAGGCTTGCCCAAGGTCCTTCCGGGTCTCGACCCTGATGTTGCCAACGTGGTGGTGAAGTCGTTCAAGAAAAAGAACATCGACATCCGCACCGGAGTGCAAGTCACCGGGCACAAGCCGACGGGATCTGGCTCCACCGTCGTTTCATTTGGCGCTGGAGAATCGATCGAAGTGGATGCCGTGGTGGTGTCGGTGGGGCGCCGTCCCTATTCCGACGAACTCGGGCTCGGGGGCACGCAAGTGAAGGTGTCCGATCGCGGATTTGTCGAAGTAGACGGATATTGCCGCACCAGCGAACCAGGTGTGTATGCGGTGGGTGATCTCATCGCCACACCCCAGTTGGCACACGTGGCGTATGCCGAGGCGATCGTTGCGGTAAAGCACATGCGCGGTGAAGCGGTGTACCCCGTGATGTACGACCGCGTTCCGTGGGCGATCTACTGTCACCCTGAAGTGGCGTGGGCTGGGCCGTCGGAAGAAGAAGCACGCGCGGCAGGTCACGATGTGGTGGTGGCCAAGCATCAGTTTCGCGCTAATTCACGCGCGATGATCCTCGGTGAACCCGATGGTTTGGTGAAAGTCATCGCGAAGAAGGATCGCAACGGTCGAGCAGGACAAGTATTGGGTGTGCACATGGTGGGACCGTGGGTGACCGAGCAGTTGTCGGGTGGATACTTGGCCGTGAACTGGGAAGCAACGGTGGACGAGATTGCTGAGTTCATCCAACCTCACCCGAGCCTGACCGAATTGTTTGGCGAGACGGTCATGTCACTTACCGGCCGAAGCATCAACGCGTAACGAAGGAGCACCTCACCATGGCTGACGTCATCCTCCCGCAACTGGGTGAAACCGTTACCGAAGGCACCATCACTCGTTGGTTCAAGAACGTTGGCGACACGGTTGCCGCCGACGAGCCATTGTTTGAAGTTTCCACCGACAAAGTAGACACGGAGGTTCCGTCGCCCATCGCAGGAACTCTGACGGAAATCCGTGTGCCGGCTGGCGAAACGGTTCCTGTTGGCACGGTGATTGCGGTGGTCGGTGCAGCAAGCGGTGCCGTGGCGGCTCCAGCACCTGCTCCAGCACCTGCTCCAGCACCTGCTCCAGCACCTGCTCCAGCACCTGCTCCAGCACCTGCACCTGCTCCAGTACCTGCACCTGCACCGGCTCCAGTACCAGCTCCGAAAGCTGCTCCGGCTCCGGCTCCGAAAGCGGCCCCTGCACCAGCACCGGCGCCCGCACCAGCAGCTCGAGCCAGCGTGTCGAGCAACTTGCTGTTGTCGCCGGTCGTGAGACGTCTAGTGAATGATCACGGCATCGATGTGGCACAACTCGCTGGTACTGGCCCTGGTGGTCGGATCACGCGTGAGGACGTGCTTGATTACATCGACGCACATGGGCTAACGCGAGCAGCGGCTGCGCCCGCTGCTGCTCCCGCACCGGCTGCGGTCGCCACCCCGGCCCCGATTGCCGCTCCAGCTCCTGCCGAAGTGACGGCACCAGCGCCCGTTGCTGCACCGTCACGAGTTGCTGCACCGTCACCCGTTGCTGCACCGGCCCCTGCGCCCGTTGCTGCACCGCGCGTCGCGGTTGGTGCGCGTGATGAAGTCATTCCACTGTCAAAGATTCGTCGCCTCACTGGCAGTCACATGATCGCTAGCAAGAGCACGGCGCCACACGCCTTCAGTGTGGTGGAAGTGGATTACGCCAACGTCGATGTGGCGCGCAACGCGGTAAAAGATGCTTTCAAGGCCAGCGAAGGTTTCTCGCTCACGTATCTGCCGTTCATCAGTCGTGCGATCATCGACGCGATTGCAGAGTACCCACACATGAACGCCAGCCTCGACGGTGACACCCTCGTGGTGCACAAATACATCGACCTGGGTGTGGCAGTGGACCTCGACTACCAAGGTTTGCTGGTGCCGGTGGTGCGTGGCGCAGAAGGCAAGCGTCTGCGCGCAATCGCGCGCGAGATTTCCGACTTGGCCAACCGTGCGAGAAACCGCAAGTTGTCTCCGGATGAAATCTCCGGTGGCACGTTCACCATCTCCAACAACGGGTCAGCGGGATCCGTGCTCACGATGGCAATCATCAATCAGCCGCAAGTGGCAATCATCAGTACGGATGCAATCGTTCGAAAGCCGGTCGCGGTGAAACTGCCGGACGGTACCGAGAGCATTGCCATTCATCCCGTTGGAAACATCGCGATGAGCTGGGACCATCGGGCCTTCGACGGCGCCTACGCTGCGAACTTTTTGGCCAAGGTCAAACACGTGCTCGAAACGCAGGATTGGTCGGCGGAGCTCTAAATGCGCGCACGTTGGCTCGGGCGGGTCAACTATCGCGACGCCCTCGCACTACAAGAGGGTCTCTTTGCGTATGCAAAGGACGACTACCTACTGATGCTGGAGCATCATCACGTGTTTACCTATGGTGCGTCGGCCGATCTCGAGAGGAATCTTCGCTGCACACCGCGCGAAGTTGGCGCCGACTTGGTGCGAGTCAACCGCGGGGGAGACATCACCTATCACGGCCCAGGGCAACTCGTGGTGTATCCAATTCGTTCACTGCCGGGAAAATTCGGCGATGCCTCACCCGCTGACGTCACCGCCTACGTGTGCAGCGTGGAGCAGTTGGTAATCGACTCACTCGCCGAATTCGGCGTTGACGCCGGACGCAAGGCGGGCTATCCGGGCGTATGGCTGGAGGCCGACACGCAACGCGCCCGCAAGATTTGTGCCATTGGTGTGCGGGTGGCACGTGGCGCCACGGCACGTCGCACCATGCACGGTTTCGCGCTCAACGTGGATCCCGATATGCGCTACATGCGCGAGCACATCGTGCCGTGTGGAATCGGCGAGTGGCCGGTTACCTCGCTGCGCGAAGAAGGCTGCAGTGCAACATTGCGCGAAGTGGCCGACGTCGTGTCGAGGCTGGCAGCACAACGTTGGGCTACACAGCAGTCCCGAGCCACCGATGATCTCAATGTCACGGATCGTGTCGATGTGGCTTGGGAGTACGAGCCCGACGTCGTTGGCATGCAAATCAACGAGCGAAAGCCCGAATGGTTGCGTCCGCACGTCCAGCACGGCAGCGAAGTACTGGCAACCAAGAAGACGCTCCGTGACCTGCAGCTGGTCACGGTGTGCGAGGAGGCTGGTTGTCCGAATCTCTCCGAGTGTTGGCGCGACGGAACTGCAACCTTCATGGTGTTGGGCGAGCGTTGTACACGTGCGTGCGGCTTTTGCCTCGTGGATACTCGCAAGCCGGAGCCGCCAGCGATCGACGAACCACGACGGGTTGCCGAAGCCGTTGCGCAGATGGGTCTGCAACACACCGTGCTGACCATGGTGGCGCGTGACGATTTGCCCGATGGCGGCTTTGCCCACGTTGCCGCATGCATCGAAGAGATTCGCCGCCACAACCCATCCACCGCAGTGGAAACGCTGGTCTCGGACGCCAAAGGCGATGACACATCGTTGCAATTGCTCTTTGCGGCGAGGCCGAACGTGTTCAATCACAACATCGAGACGGTGGCCCGGCTCCAACGCGTGGTGCGTCCGTCGGCCGGTTATGCACGAAGCTTGTCGGTCTTGGCTCGCGCTCGTCGCGCCGGATTGGTGACCAAATCCGGCTTCATGCTCGGCCTCGGCGAGGAACGCCATGAAGTGGAGTCGCTCCTTGCCGACCTCGCGAGCATCGGTGTGAGCATCGTGACGATTGGTCAGTATCTACGACCCACGAGCGATCACTTACCCGTCACGAGATGGGCATCACCCGATGAGTTCGCGCAGTATCAACGGCTGGGCGAGCGCCTGGGAATCACCCATGTGGAGGCAAGTCCGCTGACGCGCTCGAGTTATCACGCCAAACGCGCAGCGGGAGAAGCCGGCGTTACCGTGCCAGTGTTGGTAAGACGATGACGTATCCGGAGGTACATCCATGACGAGTCGAACACTCGATCACATCATCACGGCCGAACGAACGGTGGAGGGTGGTGGCTTCGTGGTGCGCCGACCGTTTCCCACGGCACGCGTGAGTCATATCGATCCCTTCCTCCTCCTCGACGAAATGGGCCCGGTCGAGTACGCGCCAGGCAAAGCCATTGGCGCGCCTGAACATCCACACCGCGGATTCGAAACGGTCACCTATCTCATGCACGGGGCGATGGAACATCGCGACACCACCGGCGCAGTCGCCACCATTCGTCCTGGTGGCGTGCAGTGGATGACTGCCGGTTCTGGCGTGGTGCACAGCGAACTTCCAACGACCGACTTCTTGCATTCGGGTGGACGAATGCACGGCTTCCAGTTGTGGGTGAACTTACCTGCAGCATCAAAGATGATTCCGCCCAGATATCAAGGATTCGAATCCGAGCAATTACGACGTGTGTCGCTAGCCAACGGTGGGGAGGTGCGAGTGGTGGCAGGCACCGTCATGGGGGTGACCGGTGCCGTGCAGACCACAAGTCCCATGACGTACGCGCACGTGTTGCTGTGCGCCGGGGAAGAAGTGACCTGGGAACCAACCGACGGCCACACCGCATTGGTGCACGTGTTCGACGGTGAATTGTCGGCAAACTCCCACGTTGCGGAATCCGGACAAATGATGGTGTTCTCGCGTTCGAGCGGCTCCATCACCATCACCACGTCCACATCGGCGCAGGCGTTGTTGTTGGGTGGTGAGCCACTTGGCGAACCGGTCGTTCGATACGGTCCGTTCGTCATGAATACCCGCGAGGAAATCGTGAAGGCATTCGAGGATTACGAGGCAGGTCGCCTCGTTCAGAGTCGGTGAACCCAACGTCATGACCTCGCTCTACGCCTCACGTCTGCACAAGGTGCGTGCGCAAATGCAATTGCAGCGGGTGGACGCACTCGTCGTTTCCGTGGGATTCGACCTGCCTTACCTGGTGGGTTACCACGCGATGCCGCTCGAGCGATTGACTGCATTGGTGGTAACTGCCGACCGAGCCACCTTGGTGGTGCCGCGTCTGGAAGCGCCACGCGTCGAGCAGCATCCTGACGTCTTCGATGTCGTTGCCTGGAACGAAACCGACGATCCCGTGGCAATCACGACCACATTGATCGGCTCTGCAAAGCGAATTGCCATTGGCGATCAAATGTGGTCGCGATTCCTCGTAGAGATGTTGCCCAAGTTGTCCGGTCGAAGTTTTGTGCGGTCGGTGGAGATCGTCGGCCCGCTGCGGATTCACAAGGATGCGGCCGAGATTGCAGCACTGACGTCCGCTGGCGCGGCCGCTGATCGCGTTGCGGCGCAGCTGCAGCGAGGGGACATTCCGCTCGCTGGTCGCACCGAAGCACAGGTGTCGGCCGACATTTCGGCGCGACTCCTCATCGAGGGTCACGACGTGGTCAACTTTGCGATCGTCGCCGCCGGGGACAACGCAGCGAGCCCCCACCACCATCCCGGCGACCGAGTAATCAAACAGGGCGACATCGTGTTGTGCGATTTCGGCGGCACCATGCGCGGGTACTGCAGCGATATCACCCGATGCGTTCACCTTGGTGAACCACCCGCCGATATCGCTCGCGCGTGGAACGATCTCCGGCGTGCGCAGGAGGCCGGCGTAACGGCAGGAGTCGTCGGCGCAAGTTGCGAGTCGGTTGATGCCGCAGCGCGCGCGGTGTTGGTTGACGCAGGGTGGGGCGAGTTCTTCATTCATCGAACGGGTCATGGCATCGGGATGGAAGCCCACGAGGAGCCGTACATGGTGAGCGGTAACTCACTTGAAATCGCAGCCGGTCATGCCTTCAGCGTGGAACCCGGCATCTATGTAGCGGGCAAGTGGGGTATGCGACTGGAAGACATCGTGGTGGCCACCGACACTGGCCCTCAACGGATGAACACCACGCCCCGCGATCTCGTGGTGCTGTGAAGTCCGCAGCGCCGAAAGTAGTAGTGCCGTGAAACTCGATGCCGCAACCGTCATGCTGCAGTGGGCGAGCGGCGGCATGCTCTTTTTGTGGTTCACGATGCGATCGGGTGAGATTTCGGTCGGCTACGGAAAGTTGTTGCGTGGTGTGTACGCCGGAATCGCCCTCATCGGAGTGGCGCTGGGGTTCGCATTCGATCATGTTCCGGTTCGTGAGGCGGCGGGAGTTGGACTGGCAGTCGTTGCACTCGTTGCCTTTGCACGACGCGACACCGTGTTCGATCGCATTGCCACAACAATCGGATTCGTCGGTGTGGCGTCTGCATCGCTTGCCACCGATCACCCGGACGATGTGCTGTGGTTGGTTCGACTCTTGGTTGGAGCCGTGTTTCTCGGCGCAGTCAGCGATGCAATGTTGCTGGGTCACTGGTATCTCGTGCAGCCGGGTATGCCGCGTAAGTTGCTGAATCAACTCACCAACGTGTTGCTCGTGGTGTGGCCAATCGAAGTTGCGGTGTTTCTCCTGCCAACCGGAATGGTGAGTGTGTTGAACGGGACGATTGACGACGGATGGAACGGCGTGCTCGGGTGGTTCTGGTTGGCGTGTGCCGCACTCACCGGTGTGCTCGCGTGGTTCACGCGCGCAGCACTTCGAGAACGCAGTTACTCGGCGGTGATGGCAGCAACGGGCTTGAGCTACCTGGCGATTCTCATGGGCTTCGGCACCGACTTGGTGGCACGGGCTCTCTTGATGGCGTAGCGCAGAACTCCGCACCAAAGTCGTTTGCTCAATGTGGCGCGATGAGCGGCCACGGGCGCGAACGCTCGAAGGCCAGAGCCAACTCCAACAACAGCGGTTCGGTGAAGTGTCGGGACATCACCTGAAGTGCTACGGGAAGGCCATCCACCGTTCCGGCAGGAATCGAGATGCCGGGGTTGCCGTAGATGTTCGCGGGGAACGTCAGCACACCGTTGTTGCCCGCTCCTGCAATGACACCGCCGAAGGTGTCGGGCAAGGGGCCTTCGGCGCTGAAGGCGACATCGGGATTGGAAGCGGTGATGATGACATCAACGTTGTCGAAAATCTCGGCCATGCGACGATTCAGTTCGACACGACGCGCCTCGAACTTTCCGCGTGCCTCGGTGCCGTATAGACCATTGGTTCGCTGGAGTCCGAAACGCATCTCCGGCGTGAGGATGTCGGCGCATGCGGGCCAGTAGTCGCGTAACTCGTAGGCAAGGGCGGCCATTCCCGAGATCGACCACGCGGCACCGAGTCGGGGCAGCGTCATGTCGACATCGGTCACCCGCCGCAGGCCTGCGATGTCGATGAGGTGTTCGGCTGCCTCCTCCAACACCGCCCACATTGCTGGCGACACCACCGCCGAACCCCAGTTTGGTACGACCGCGGTTCGTAGACCGCGAGTGGGAACAGTGCCCAATCCGGCCTCCCATCCGTCCACTCGGGGCAAGCTGAGTGGATCGTTGTCGTCGTGCCCGTTGCACACATCGAACCAGCGAGCCGTATCGCGAACGCTGCGCGTCAAGCAACCGATCGTGGTGGTGAGATTGCCGAACGAAGCACCGGGTCCGCGTGGAATTCTGCCGTACGTTGCCTTCAATCCGACCAGGCCGGTGAATCCGGCGGGAATTCGAATGGAGCCACCACCGTCGCCGCCAGTTGCCAAGGTCACCAGACCTCCCGCAACGGCGGCTGCACTGCCGCCGGATGAACCACCCGGAGTATGACCGTGCTTCCATGGGTTGTGAGTCGCGCCGTGCAACAACGTGCGCGTGAGGTTGACGCCACCGAATTCGCTCGAGGTGGTTTGCCCTACGAGTACGGCGCCAGCTGCTCGCGCGCGCATCAGCATGGTGTCGGTGGACTCGGCGATTCGATCCTTGAATACCAAACTTGCGTCGGTGTCGGGCCAACCAATGACATGGTCGAGTTCCTTCACGCCGATTGGAACTCCACCGAACGGTCGAGTCACGTCGGCGTTCTTTGCAGTGGCGAGTGCAGCGTCGCGATCAAGAAAGCAGAACGCGTTCAAGTTGCTGCGGTCAATTGCATCGAACGTGGCCGTCAGTTCTTCAGCAGGTGAGCGTTCACCGCGTCGGAATGCATCAACGAGTGAAACGGTGTCACCCTGCCACGGTGTGTCGGTCACGTTCCAATCGTAGATTGCGAGCCGCGGCGCTTTGCCATCGGCACGTTCACCAGCCACTGGCACCTTCACGGTTAGCCTGCTCGCGATGGACTCCCGCGCGTTTCTCGGCCTCGAGCAACACGGGACGAACGCTTTTTCGCTCTCCGTGGTTCCTCGCGTCACGACGAGCGGGGGTTTCCTCTTCGGTGGTGCAGGACTCGGCGCGGGAATCGCCGCGCTGGAGGCAGTTTCGAAGCGGCGCTGTACATGGGCAACCGCGCAGTACCTGTCGTATGCCCGTCGTGATGAACGTGTGGATATCGACGTGGTGATTGCCGTTGAGGGAAGCAGTGTTACTCAGGGTCGAGCCGTATGTCGTGTGGGTGATCGCGACGTGCTGACGGTGAATGCCGCCCTCGGGGATCGCGACTTCGACTCGAGCGGACAATTCGTGCAGATGCCCGTCGTGGCACCACCTGATCAGTCCAAACCGCGCATGCTGCGCACGGTGCATGCGAATTCGATCATGGAAGCGCTTGACATGCGGTTCGCAAAGGGCCGCGACATGGAGGAGTTGGATGGCACACCCAGCGATGGTCGCACCATCATGTGGGTGCGCATCAAATCGCTGGTTGATGGTGTCGATGCGGCCGCACTCGGCATCCTCGGTGATTTCGTGCCGATGGCTGCTGGCCAAGCACTCGGTCTCCGAGCCGGCGGCAACAGTCTGGACAACACCATTCGCTTTGCCACGTTGGTGCCAACCGACTGGGTACTGCTCGACATTCAAATTGAATCGGTGCAACGCGGTTTCGCACACGGGACCATTCAGATGTTCGCGGAAAACGGCACCCTCTTGGCGACCGCCAGTCAGAGCTGTATCGCCCGAAAGTGGAAGAATTGACCCATGCAGCGTCGCGACGGAATGACGGTCCCACTTCCCGGCCATCTGCATGCGCATGAAAAGCAGTTGCGGCAACTTGCCGAACTTGGCTATAGCGATATCTGGTCGGCCGAAGCCGATGGCGTGGACGCATTTACTCCGTTGGCGATGGCGGCGGCGTGGGAACCACGGTTGCGACTGGGTACGGCGATCGTTCCTGCGTATACGCGAACTCCTGCTCTGTTTGCCCAGAGCGTGGCATCACTCGCTGATGCTGCACCCGGACGCTTTGCCATTGGCATCGGATCGTCGAGCAACGTCATCATTGAGCGTTGGAACGGAGTTCCGTTCGTGGAGCCGTACAAGAAGGTGCGTGACGTCGTACGTTTCCTTCGCGATGCACTGAGTGGTGAAAAGATCACCAAGCAGTACGACACGTTCAAGGTGGATGGCTTTCGCCTCGGCGTTCGGCCGGAAGTGAAGCCGCCGATCCTTGTCGCAGCATTGCGTGAGGGAATGTTGCGACTCGCCGGCCGTGAAGCCGACGGCGCGATCATCAACTGGCTGTCGCCCGACGATGTACGAACCGTCACCAAAGTGGTGCACGACTCGGCGACGAAAGCCGGGCAGGATCCCGCAACCAAGGAGATCGTCGCTCGCATCTTCGTTTGTCCGAGCGAAAATGCCGACGCGGTTCGAGCTGGCGCGCGCTATGCCATCGCTGCGTATCTGAATGTTCCGGTGTACGCCGAGTTCCACCGTTGGCTCGGACGGGGCGACGCGTTGCAGGGCATGTGGGATGCATGGAAGGGTGGTGACCGCAAGGCGGCACTCGCGGCAATTCCGGATTCCGTCGTTGACGACTTGGTGGTGCACGGCTCGCCCGCAGAGTGCCGTGCCAAGATCGACCGCTATTTCGAAAACGGGGTGAACACGTCGTCACTGGCGATCCTGCAGCTCGATCCTTCCGTCGACTTTTGGTCGTCAGTGGAGTCACTGGCGCCGTCCGCCACGTGACGGCTGATTCACACGGCGACAAGACGGTCGCCGGCCTCGATCCCGATGCCGCGGCTTCTGCCAAAGGCGAGGCAGAAGAGCAGGCTCGCGCGCAACGCAACCTGGGTTGGCAGCTGCTGTGGCGCGCACTGCTTGAACAGAAGCGCGCATTGGTACTCGGAGTGGCGATTGGTGTTACCTGGACAGCAGCCAAGGTTGCCGTTCCGCAATTGACGAAAGCCGCCATCGATCGCGGTATCGAGCGCAACGGCCCACTCTTGGCGTGGTCGCTGTTCATCGCCGTGGCGGGCGTTGCAACCGGGCTGCTGACTGCAGGTCGTCGTTATCTGGCGTTCCGTGAAAGTCGATGGACCGAAACGCTGCTTCGCGAGCGGATCTACGCCCATATTCAGCGTCTGCACGTGGGCTATCACGATCGAACACAGACGGGCCAATTGATGAGTCGTGCCTCGAGTGACCTGCAGCAGGTGCAGCAGTTCGTGGTGATGATTCCCATCACGCTGAGTAACGCAGCGCAGCTCGTCGCGGTGACGCTGATTCTGGCACTCACGGATTGGCGTCTGGCGATCGTCGCATTGGCGCCACTGCCGTTCATCAACGTGGCATCACGACGGTTCTCCAATCGCATTCACCCTGCAGTGCTGGCGGTGCAGAACGAACAGGCACAACTCGCCAGCGTGGTGGAAGAAAGCGTGTCCGGCGTTCGGGTGGTGAAGGGCCTCGGCACCGAGAGCGTTCAGTTCGACAAACTCCGCAAGGAAGCGGACGACATCAGGGCAGTGTCGCTCAAGGCCGCGAGCATTCGTAGCAAGTTCCTTCCCGCTATCGACCTGCTCCCATCACTCGGACTCATCGTGGTGTTGGGATACGGCGGTCACCGCGTCGTCAACGGTGATCTCAGCATCGGTGATTTGGTGGCATTCAATGTGTATCTCACCATGTTGGTGTGGCCGCTTCGCAACATCGGCATGATGGTGGCGTTGGGTCAGCGCGCCGCAGCTGCCCTCGTGCGCGT
>SXPV01000114.1 GCA_005793215.1 Actinomycetota bacterium | reverse complement strand
TCGCTGACCGAACAGCAACCGGTGTCGCTCTCGCCTCCCCATAAACGCATGGTGACACCAACGACTTCGTGGCCCTCGCGACGAAGCTCGGCAGCGGCGACGGATGAATCGACACCACCCGACATCGCAACGAGCACCTTCATGTGAGTTAAGGCTATTGCTTGGTGCGAAGACGACTGACGCTGCTCACGATGGCGCTCACCGCATGCGTGATGTCATCTTCTGTGGTGGTGTGACCGAAACTCAGTCGTAGCGCACCCATCGCAAATCGAGGCTCCACGCCCATGGCCCGCAAGACGTGGGAGGGCTCCATTGCCCCACTCGCACATGCCGATGCAGCAGACGCACACACACCTGCTTCGTCGAGCAAGAACAGCAGCGCTTCGCTCTCCACGTCGGCAAAACAGAGATGTGCGACGCCAGGAACCGTTGAGGAGGACTCACCGGACGATGACGTGGTTGTCGCCGACACGGTGTCCAACACATCAGGGACCTTGGCACAGATTGCCGAGATCAACGCTTTACGTAATGCGCCGACTCTCGCTGATTCTGCTTGCCTCTTCTCAACCGTTTCGCGAAGAGCCGCGGCCGTCGCCACGATGCCCGCCACATTGGAAGTGCCGCTGCGTCGATCGCGTTCCTGTCCGCCACCCATGATGAGCGGCTCGAGCACGACACCCGACTTCACCACCATTATCCCCATTCCTTTCGGACCACCGAACTTGTGGGCCGAGAACGAGGCGGCGTCGGTCACCGTCACGATGTCGCGCACATCCAGCCAACAGGCCGCCTGCACGGCGTCAGTATGGAACACTGCATTCTTGGCGGCACCACGCACCACTCGAGCCACGTCGCGCATCGGAGTGATGCTTCCCACTTCGTTGTTCACCGCCATCACCGACACCACTGCAACGTGCTCGCCGCGACTCGCAACACGCTCGAGCGTCTGTTGCAGCGCCACGAGATCGATCACCCCACGCCGATCGACGGCAACCACCTCGCCGCCGAGATGCTCCACGCAGTGCAACACCGCGTGATGTTCGGCGGCGCTGCAGATGGTCACTCCACCATGCCGTCTCGCTGCTCCGAATATCGCAGCGTTGTCGGCCTCGGTCCCACCACTGGTGAACACCACTTCACCGGGCTTGCAGCCAAGTGCATCTGCGATGTCGTCACGGGCTTCGTCGACCGCGGTTCGTGCCAATCGGGAAAAGCGATGGCTCCCCGATGGATTCGCATACTGGTCGGCCAAGTACGGCGTCATTGCAGCAATTGCCGATGCTCGCATCGGTGTGGTCGCGGCGTGATCCAGATAGGCAAGCCGACCCACGCCCATTGACGTGCTCATCGACATGACGCTATTTGTCGTGAAAGCGCTTGTTTGATGAAAGTTTGCCCGTTGCCAGAAGCTCGGCAATTTGCTCCCCCGCGGTGCCCTCGCCATAGAGATGGTCGGGTTCGTAACGACCATGTCGCAACTGATGATCGATTGCTGACCGAATCTCTTCAACGCCATAACCGCAGTCAACGACGTTTCGCGCACGCTCTCGACCGATTTGCCTCGAGCCGATGTTTACGACTGGGACTCCCAGATAACCAGCTTCGCGAACACCCACGCTGGAATTGCCGACTAAGGCGGCCGCCCGATTGATGAGCAACAAGAACTCCCTCGGTTCCATGTTCTTGAAGAAGTGAATGTTCTTGGGATCTCTTAGCTCCCGGAAGCTACGAATCGCCTTCGACGTCCGGTCCGACCCGGCATCAACGTTCGGCCAAAACCACATCGTGGGCAAACCAACGGCAGTCACTGCTTCAAGCGACGCAATCACCTGCTCACGCGACTGATCAACTTCATTCGTCACCGGATGTTGCAGTACTACTATGAATTTTTCGAGATTTGGAAACTTTTCCCCGACTCCACCGTACTTCTGGAACGGATCGAAGCCAAGAGGAGTTTCGGGTGAGATATCACGCGCAAGATCAACGGAAGGACAGCCCGTGAGGTGCACCGAACCGGGATCCTCACCCATTGCGAGAACGCGCTTGCGGGCGACACTGGACGCGACAAAATGCACGTCAGCAAGTTTGGTATTTGCGTGGCGGACTCGCTCGTCGATGTTTCCCGTGACCTCCCCGCCCTGAATGTGTGCGACAGGAATGCGCATGTAGCTCGCAGCAATCGACGTTGCAATTGTTTCATATCTATCGGCGACTACCACAACGACCGAAGGCTCGAGTCGCGAAAACACGCTCGGCAATTCAAGTAAAGCCAACCCAGTGGTTTTGGCCATGTTCCCATCGGAGTCCCCCTCTACGAGAGACGACACTTCAGCGTCTACAGGAAACCCGTCTCGCTTGATGACTTCCACTACACGACCTGTGCGATCCACGAGAGCCGATGCAGCAACGACAATCTGAAGTCGAACATCTTTTCGCGCCTTCAGCGCCTCGAGTACCGACTTTACTCGGCTATAACTCGGTCGTGCCGTTATGACAACACAAACATTTCTCATCACTGATTCTCCACGTCGTCTCGACTCAACGCCTCGTCTGCATCAAGGTTACGACGTAACCGACGACCCTGAAGTTCGTCCAGATCCTCGTACCGTAGGCCACCACCCGGTTTTTTGTAGGCAATGTCGTCTCGGCGCAGTATGTGACCTGCTTTCAAATGTCGCGCAGCAACCAGACTTCGCCCGAAGATACTTCGTAACTGCTCCTGATCGGAAGTCAGCGTGTGCTTGTCCACAGGAGACATCATCGCAGCACGCACGAATGCAATCCCTGCAACGAGTTGAGTCAGCTGATTTTGTGTAAGCGATGATGATGCATCGGGACCCGCGAGATCATCATCGGCTCGGATGTGAGTTTCAAACACTCTGGCACCGAGCGCGGCAGCTGCGATGGAAGCGAATATTGTCGCCGTGTGATCCGATATTCCAACGATGCAGTCGAATCTGCGACGAATGTCTTCAATGACGTTCAATCCGATTCGCTCGGGAGGAGTTGGGTACTGCGTGGCGCACTGCAGGATTGCAAGTTCGCTGGGTTCGCGTCCCACAATCTCAACAGCACTCTGAAGTTCGGACAACGTCGACAGACCCGAGGAGAGAATCACTGGGAGTCCAGTAACCGATAGTCGGTGGAGTAACTCGCCGTTGGATACCTCCCCTGAAGCAACTTTCCAAAGCCGAACACCAACCTCCATCAGCAAGTCGATGGCTTGAGGCGAAAACGGCGAGCTCATGAACTCCACATTCACCTCTTCACAGTGAGACTTCAGTTCCCTCCACTGAGCGATGGTGAACTCCATGCGCTGCCAATAGGAGTACCTATCTGCGTCCCTACTGCTAAATCTGACTCGCCACGGCTCACGACGGGTGCTCTCGGCAGCCGCCAGATGGGTCTGGAATTTCACTGCATGTATTCCCGCCGCGGCTGCTGAGGCAATCAGCCGATGTGCCGCGTCAATATCCCCGTCATGCGCTTGCGCAATCTCCGCTATCACCAGGTGATCCCTGCCGAGCAAGACATCTTGTGGCATCTGCTACATCTTAGGTATCCATATGGCGGAACACCTGACTACAAGCGACTCGGTCACCTACGGCGCGGCGTTTGCCGATGTCTATGACGATTGGTACGGCGAGAGCGATGATCTCGCCGCCGTAGTGGATGTGCTCTGCGAATCGCGTCCGCGACGAGTTCTTGAACTGGGAGTCGGAACGGGTCGCATCGCACTGGCCGTGGCCGAGCGACTTGCCGCGACGAAGAAGTTCGCGACTGATGCCACACTGATGTGCGGCATCGATGAGTCACCCGAGATGCTCGCTCAACTCCGGGCAAAGGACACACAACAACGAATCTCTTCCCACCTGGGTGACATGGTGAGAGACCAACCACCGGGCCCGTTCGATGTCGTCTTTTTGTCGTACAACACGTTGTTCAATCTCGTCGGGGCACAGTTGCAGTTCGAGTGCATCGCCAGCGCAGCCACGCGA
>SXPV01000113.1 GCA_005793215.1 Actinomycetota bacterium | reverse complement strand
GTCGAACACGATGACGGGCGCTTTGCCGCCCAATTCCAGGTGCACTCGCTTGAGCGACTTCGCTGCTGCTTCGGCAACCTCCATTCCCGCGCGAACCGAACCGGTAACCGACACCATCGACGGCGTCGCATGCGACACCATGGTGCGCCCCGTGTCGCGATCACCGCACACCACGTTGAATACGCCGTGTGGCAAGAACTCGTTGGCGATTTCTGCGAGCAACACCGTGGTTGCAGGCGTGGTGTCGCTCGGCTTCAGCACGATGCTGTTGCCGGCGGCAATTGCAGGAGCAAACTTCCACACGGCCATCATCATCGGGTAGTTCCACGGGGCAACTTGCGCACACACACCCACGGGCTCGCGACGAATCATGGAGGTGAAACCCTTCATGTACTCACCCGCACTCTTGCCTTCCAGCATTCGTGCCGCACCAGCGAAGAATCGAATCTGGTCGACCATCGGTGGGATTTCCTCCGACGTGGTGATCGCCACCGGCTTGCCGCAGTTCTCGACTTCCATCGCGATGAATTCGTCCTTGCGCGCCTCGATGGCGTCGGCGATGCGGAACAATGCCAGCGACCGCTCCGACGGAGTTGATTCCTTCCAGACCTCGAACCCGCGCTGGGCTGCAGTCATCGCTGCATCGATGTCGGCTTGTCTGCTGTTGGGTGAAGTTGCGTACACCTTGCCCGTCGACGGGTTGATGATGTCGAGTGTGCTGCCATCGGCAGCGTCGACGTGTTTGCCATCAATGAAGTTTCGGAACTTTTTCATGAGGTTTTTCTACCACGGGTTCCGCGAACCACGTTCCTCCCATTGGTCCGCGCGGTGTGCAACCTTCCTCCCGTTGGTCCGCGCGGTGCGCCTCGGCCGTGCCGGCGTTGTAGTAGAACAGACGCGTGAAGCCGGCGCACGCCACACTTGGCGTCCCCAAGGAAACCAAAACACTCGAGGGGCGGGTAGCGCTTACCCCAGATGGCGTTCGCGAGTTCGAACGGGCAGGCATCGAGGTGTTCGTGGAGAAGGACGCCGGCACCGCCGCCTCCATCTCCGATGCCGAATACGTCGCCGCTGGCGCCACCATCGTCCCGACGGCAGCCGACGCCTGGAGCCAGAGCATGGTGGTAAAGGTGAAGGAACCCACCGAGAAGGAATTCGCCTTCCTACGACCCGATCTCACCTTGTTTACGTATTTGCACCTCGCCGCGTATCCGAAGGTTGCCGAGGCCTTGCTGAAGCAGCGCACCACCGGCGTGGCGTACGAAACGGTGCAAACTGCCGATGGCGCCCTTCCATTGCTGGCTCCGATGAGCGAAGTTGCCGGTCGTCTCGCCACCCAGGCAGGTGCGCACTACCTGCAGCGCCCGTACGGCGGCCGCGGCGTGTTGATGGGCGGAGCGCCCGGAGTGCGTCCAGCCAAGGTGGTGGTGATTGGTGCGGGCAACGTGGGTTGGAACTCCGCTCGAATCGCCGCCGGCATGGAAGCCGAAGTGGTGTTGCTGGACAAGAACCTGGATCGCTTGCGATTCGTCGACCAGATCGAGAAGGGTCGCATCATGACGCTGGCATCGAATCGTGGCGCGATCGAGCGCAGTGTGTTGGACGCCGACTTGGTGATTGGTGCGGTGTTGGTTGCAGGTGCTCGCGCACCAATCGTGGTCACCGAGGCGATGGTCAAGACCATGAAGCGTGGAGCCGTGATGGTGGATGTTGCCATCGACCAGGGTGGTTGCATCGAGACCATGCGCGAAACCACGCACACCGACCCCGTGTACGAGATGCACGGAGTCATTCACTACGCAGTGGGCAACATGCCTGGCGCGGTGCCGAACACCAGCACGTACGCACTCACCAACGCGACGTTGCCGTACCAATTGCAATTGGCCATTCACGGTGCTCGCGTTGCGGCCGAACGCGATCCGGCAATGGCACTCGGCATGAACACCGTTGGTGGTGCACTCACCAACAAGCCGAGCGCCGAGGCGCTGGGCCACGCCTTCGTCGAGCCACTCGTCGCACTACGCAAGTAGCACGGCGACGTTCCGCCCCGTCGCGGTGACGAGCCCACTGCTCCGCCCCGTTGCCGCTGCAACAGGTGTGTCAAACTGACCACATGGCAAAACTCGGCTACAACACCGGATATTGGGGTTCAGGTCCACCCGCAGGCGTGGTGGAAGCGGTGAAGGAAGCCGACAAACTCGGCTTCCACTCGTTGTGGACTGCCGAGGCGTACGGCAGCGATGCACTCACGCCGTTGGCATGGTGGGGTTCGCAAACCACCAACATCAAACTCGGCACGGGGATCATGCAAATGAGCGCGCGCACTCCGGCCGCCACCGCAATGTCGGCAATGACGCTTGATCACCTCTCCAGCGGTCGAATGATTCTTGGCATCGGCGCATCGGGCCCGCAAGTGGTGGAAGGTTGGTACGGTCAGCCGTATCCCAAGCCGCTGGCTCGCACCCGCGAATATGTGGACATCGTGCGCACCATCGTTCGTCGCGAAGCACCGCTCGAGCACCATGGCGAGTTTTACGATCTTCCGTTGCAGGGTGGTGCAGGACTCGGCAAACCGTTGAAGAGCACCATTCATCCGTTCCGTAAAGAGATTCCCATCTACTTGGCGGCCGAAGGCCCCAAGAACGTGGCGCTCGCTGCAGAAATCTGCGAAGGCTGGTTGCCGCTGTTTTATTCACCCAAGGACGACGCGCACTACCGCCGCTGTTTGGACGAAGGCTTCGCCAAGTCGGGCAATCCCGCCAAGCGCGACGGCTTCGAAGTGGTGGCATCCCTGTTCGTGGTGCCTGGTGACGATGTAGAGAAGTGCGCCGACATGATTCGACCGTTCGTTGCGTTGTATGCCGGCGGCATGGGAGCCAAGGGCGCCAACTTCCACTTCGAAGTATTTGCGCGCATGGGCTGGGAACACATCGCCAACCAAGTGCAGGAGTTGTACCTGCAGGGAAAGAAGAAGGAAGCAGCCGCGCTGATTCCACTCGAGATGGTGGAAGATGTGGCGCTGGTGGGGCCACTCGACAAGATCAAGGGTGAATTGCCGAAGTGGAAAGAAACTGCGGTCACTACCTTCTTGGTGGGTGGACCTGCAGCGTTCTTGCAGATGTACGCCGATCTGCTGGCGTAAGTAGCGCTAGTCGCAGTCGCGATGCACTAGTCGCAGCAGCTGTCGCGCCAACCACATCCGCCGCACTTGTAGTGCGCGTGCTCGGCGTGCAACGAGTGTCCGCATTGCGGGCACTCGGAGAAAATGGCGAATCGCGTGGAACACGCTGCGGCGGAATCGACGGACTCGGCCTGTGACGACACCGCCTGTG
>SXPV01000112.1 GCA_005793215.1 Actinomycetota bacterium | reverse complement strand
GCCTGACGAGCTACCGGACTGCTCTACCCCGCGTCGGGTCTGGTCATCCTACCGTCGTTGTGGGGCAACCTGATGTTCGGCAAAAAATGGAAGACGCTGGAGGCATCACTGCAGACAATGCACGACCAGATTGAAGCCCTGCGTAGTGACCTTGCGGTGCGTACACACGACATTGAAGCAATTCGGTCACAGATTCGCACCATCGAAGATCGTCTCAGCAACGCGGATGCACGGGTTACGCAGATGACCACCGAAATCACCAATCAACTCCATGAACTCAACTCCGAAATCGAGCATCTCGCGAGTAACACTGATGCAGCAAGTGCCCAGGCCGTTGCCGACTTACGTACGAACCAGGTACGAATTGCCAGCGAGCAAGCCCGCTACGCAATCACGTTGCGACAAGATCTCGCGGAACTTGCCGAATTGTTGCGAAGGACTCGCGGCTAGCTCCCAACCTGGGCAATCGCTTGTCGTAGGAGTTCTCTGGCCTGCGCCAGCTTGGACTGATACAGCGCGAAGTTCGGTGGGGTCTCTGCAAGTGCAAGGTTTGCCTCGTCGAACAACTCTTCTGCACGAATCAACAACTCAGCAGCTGAAAGTGACGAGGTGTCCTCGCTCGGGATGGTTGTCGTCGTTGCGGTACCGCCCGATGTGTCCGGCGTCTGATCGACCGGCGCACTCGTTCCGTCGTTGATACGTTCACCGAGATTGGTGGTGAATCCGGGGAAGAGTCGTGCGACTGCCTCCGTGAGATTGTCGGTCATTACCACGCGATTGTCGTATGACACCAGGAACTTACGTACGAAAATTTGTTTGGCCGATGGATCATCCGGTCGTACAAAGAGTGGTCGCACGTACATGAGTCCCCGTTGCACGGGCACCACCTGCAGGTCGCCGAAGATGACGCGCGATCCGCGTTGGTCGAGCAAGGTGATCTGTTGGGCAATCACCGGATCGCTACCGAACTCGGCAGCCACCGTGGCAGGTCCCTCTGGTAGTGGTTCTGGAAGTTCGAACACCTGAATCTTGCCGTACGACTTGGGATCACTCGACACCACCATGAACGCTCGAAGTTCCTTGCGGGCATTGTCGGCCGAAAACGGCACGAAGGGTCGCAGCATGGAGAACGTCGGCGTACCGAGACCATCACCACCATGGAACATGGTGTAGTACGGCTCGAAACGCAGCACGCTGGCATCGCGCACGTCGATGCCCTCCGTCGCGCCAATCCCCACACCACCAACCACGCCTGTGACAGATTCGGGTTCCGACGCCGGGGCCTGCGCAACGCTCCATGCAGCATCGCGGTTGAAGAACAGCGTTGCATCGTCGAACTGATATCGGCCGTACACATTGGTTTGTACACGGAAGAGATCCTCCGGATATCGGAAGTGTCTGGTGAGCTCTTCTGGTGCTTTGCTCACATCCGTGAACAGATCAGGAAACGCCTTGGACCATGCGGCAACGATTGGGTCATTTGCATCCACGACATAGAACGTGACATCACCGGTGAATGCGTCCACCACGGCCTTCACGCTGTTGCGCACGTAGTTGAACGAGGTATTCAGCCCACCACCAGGTGACAACTGATCGATGTTCGCTTGTTGTGCGTAGGGATAACGATCACTGATGGTGTAGGCATCCAATACCCACTGAACGGTGCCCTTCACCACAACCGGATACGGATCGGCGTCGT
Organism: Actinomycetota bacterium; assembly: GCA_005793215.1. Taxonomy (GTDB): domain Bacteria; phylum Actinomycetota; class Acidimicrobiia; order Acidimicrobiales; family Ilumatobacteraceae; genus F1-60-MAGs027. The sequence continues at coordinate 2,038 of SXPV01000112.1, read as the reverse complement.
AACGAAGGAATGGTGCCAGTCGCTCGACACGAGCAGTGGCATTTCTGTCGTGGATGATCCGCGACTGTGAGTTCACCAAACCGGAGCCGAACAAGTTGTACTCGCCGTATTGGATTGCGTAGGCAGCACGACGCAGCGTGGACGACAACTGCACGCCGCCAGTGGTCAATTCAGTTGAGGTGGAACCAGTGCACGGTTGCTCCACCTGTTCTGTGTTTACCAGTGCGTACGAATCGATACCTTCGCCAAAGTACAACTCGGGCCGTGACACCCCGAGATCGACATACACCGGGCGGCCATCAACCGTCGTACGACTCGCGGGCGCGGCGATGACTCCACAGCCGTGTGTGTACAAGAGGTGTCGGGAGACCCAGGTTCGGTTGGGAATGCCCTCGGAGTTCAGTTCTCGCGCAGCAACCAGCACTTGCTGTACGCGTCCATCGATCTCATAACGATCTACATCGAGGTCGCGTACCGCGTAGAACGACGTCTGACCCTCATCAAGGATGAAACGATCTCGCATCTGTAGTGGATCCAACTGACGAACGTTGCGCAGCGGGGCTGGATCCTCGTTCAGATTTGCTGCAGTAAGCGGCTCAAGTTCTAGGGTTTCACGGGTGATTCCCCCAAGTGCCATCGCGGCCTTGGTTGCCTCGAGATTCCGGTCGATGAACGGAAGTTCCCGCGTGCTCACGTTGGGCTGAACGACGAATCGTTGGACAACTGCCGGGTACACGCCACCAGCAGTCACGGCAATGACGATCCACAAGACGGTGGCCAATACGGGTAGTCGCCACCCACGCTGACGGAAGTTCGCCAAGAACAACACGGCCACGGCTAGCGAGACCAAAATCATCAGCTGAGTTGCAGGAAGCTGTGCATTCACGTCGGTGTATGTGGCACCCTGAACGACACCGCGCGTGGAACGTGTGAGGTTGTATCGCGAGAACCAATAGTCTGCAGCGCGTACCACAGACAACACGGCGAACAACACGCTGAGATGAACCTTCGCAAGTGGTGTCACTTTGCGTCCCTGAATTTGTAGGCGGATACCACCATTCAGCGCGTGGATGCCGGCAGTTACCAGGGTGATGAGCACCAGTGCGGCAAACGTCCAGTCGACGACAAATTCAATGAACGGCAGTCGCATTACGTAAAAGCTGACATCTTGGTTGAACAATGGATCCTTCACGCCGAAGTCGGTGGCGTTCCTAAAAAGTGTCCAGTCCTGCCACTGTGCAGCCGCAGGCGATCCGATGAGGAACCCGAGCACCACACTCACCATGATCCGGAACGTCCACGCCCGACGGGTTGAGAGTTGGCGGTAGCCGGCGAGGGCCCGATCTTGCGGAGTGGAGGGAACAACATCCGGCTTCAAGCGATCGGCTACCCAGATGTTCAGCATCAACAACACGGCGGCAATCACGGTAAAAACACCCGCCAGACCGAATCGTGCAAACAGAATTCCCCAGAACACATCGGTCCGCCCAAGAGACTGATGCCAAAGCACGTCGATGTAGAAACCTGCAACACTTCGCGCCGACACGAAGACGGCAACGACCGCCAGCATGACTACGGAGAGAACGATTCGGCTACGACGAGGACGTCGGAATCCGAATCCTCCGCCAGAAAAGATGGGACGACGAGGAAGATCTCCGGGGATGCGCATAGCGCCGAAGGCTACTTGTCGAGAGGAACGACGAGACAGCGACATCCGGCATGCGCCAGCGGATGTTGGTGTCCTGTTGGGAAATGCTCGCCAGGCGTCGTCGCGCCAGCAAGCGCATTGTCCTCGGCATCGGCACAGGCGGGACCATTCGGATCCACCACCCAACACACTGAGGTAGCACCATCACATCCAAGGAACAGTCCACGTGCATACGTGAAGTGTGCGATGTCGGCTATCACGATGGACAATCGTTGCGACTTCCACTCCTGGAAGAGTGAACGCAACGCAGTGGCAAGTGCATCACGGTCGCCAGACGCTGCGTCGATTGCCGATGCAATGCGTTCGTGAAGCGGGCGGAGAAGATCACTC
>SXPV01000111.1 GCA_005793215.1 Actinomycetota bacterium | reverse complement strand
TTCACGCGCTCGCAGACCCGAGCGACCACACCCAGATCGTGGGTGATGAGAACGACGGCAGTCCCGAACTGTGCCTGCTCCTTCTGGATCACCTCGAGGATCTGTGCCTGACCGGTCACAGCGAGCGCCGTGGTGGGCTCATCGGCGATGAGCAGTTTCGGACTGTTGGCAATCGCCATGGCGATCACCACCCGTTGTCGCATGCCCCCGGAGAATTCGTGGGGGTACTGCAATGCGCGATCGCCTGGTTGCGGGATTCCCACGATTTCTAGCAGTTCCACCGCACGTGCCCGTGCAGCACGTTCGCTCATGGGTTGATGGGCACGAAGCATCTCGGCGATTTGTGCGCCGATTCGATGCACCGGATTCAATGCCGACAGCGGATCCTGAAAAATCATCGACATCAATCGTCCACGCACCGAACGCATCAGTTTTGAACTCGCACCGACCAATTGGTGTCCATCGAGCACCACCGATCCTTCGACGGTCGCCGACTTGGGCAAGAGTCCCATCGCAGCGAGGAAACTGACGGACTTCCCCGAACCCGATTCGCCTACGACTGCGGTCATTTCGCCTGCGCTGACGTCGAGGTCCACACCGCGAACCGCCACGAGCGGACCAAGGGGCGTCGCAAAGGTCACCTTCAAATCACGAACTTGCAGTACCGAAGTGGACATCAGCCGTCCTTTTGCATTCGCGGGTCCGTGGCGTCGCGAAGTGCGTCGCCAATGAAGTTGATCGAGAGGGCAATCGTCACCAGCGTGAGACATGGAAACAGCGCCAACCACCAAAAACCGGTGTTGACGGCACCCTTTGCTTGGCCAACGAGAATCCCCAGTGAGGTGGCGCCGTCGCCTGCTTGCGGGCCGTAACCGAAGAACGCCAACGTCGACTCGCCAATAATTGCCGACACCACGGAGAACGTCAGCGCCACCATGATCGGACCGATCGAGTTGGGCAGTAGGTGGCGCCGAACGATGTATCGCCGCGTAGCACCCACCGCACGTGCGGCCTCTATGAACTCGCGCTCCTTCAGCGCCAGTACCTGACCTCGAACGATGCGAGCGACACCCATCCAACCAAAGATGGAGAACAACACGATGATGAACCGAACCGAGGACACCTTTCCGATGATGGGGGTCAACCACGAGATCGCTCCCAGCATGTTGCGCATGACCAGCAGCGTGACGAGGAAGGGAAACGCCAGGAACAAGTCGGTAACACGCATCACCACGTCGTCGAATCGTCCGCCGCGGAATCCAGCCACCGCGCCAACGACACAGCCAATCAGTACGGAGATGATCGCCGAGAACAATCCGATGATGAGCGACACACGTACGCCGTAGATGAGCCGGCTGTACAAGTCGCGACCGATGTCATCGGTTCCCAGCCAGGCATTGGCGCGTGGTGGCAGGAACGAATTGGGTGGCGCCTGCACCGACTGGTTCACGCCGTACCGTGCGGTGAGCGGCGACAAGGCAACGAACACCACCAGAATTACCAACACGAACACGCTTACCACTGCGGCCTTGTGGCTGACGAAACGATTGAAGGCCATCCGACGCGGCGACACCACCGGAACGGCAGTCTCGCTCACCGCGGGAGAGTTGACGAGTTCGTTACTCAAGACGAATCCTCGGGTCGAGCCAGGCGTACGACACGTCAGCGAGCAAGTTGAAGAGCAGCACGGAGGCCACGATGATGACCATCCACGGCATCAGAAGCGGGAAGTCACCCTCGCCGAACGAACTCAGGAAGTACTTCCCCATTCCGGGATAACTGAAGATGTTCTCCGTGATGATGAGCCCGCCAACGATCGATCCCACATCCAATGCCGCAATCGTCACCACGGGAATGAGCGCATTACGCAGGCCGTGCTTGAACAACACCCGACGCTCGCTGATTCCCTTCGATCTTGCGGTTCGCATGTACTCACTGCTCAATACGTCCAACAGCGATGAACGCATGTACCTGGCATACACCGCGATGATTTGGATGGCCACGACGGTCACGGGCAGCACCATGTGCTTTAGCATGAGTAGCAAATTGAAACCCGTATGACCGGGTGGGTACACACCCGAGGTCGGGAACAAGGTGGAACCGAACCATCGGCTCCAGTACACCGCAAACAGCAGCTGCAACAAGATCGCCGAAACATACGGCGGGATGGAGATACCGACGAAGGCTGCCGTGTTGACGCCGACATCGCGGCGGCCACCAGGTCGAAGGGCCGCATACACACCGAGCATGAGACCAAAGAAGATCCCGACCACACTCGCCGCCGTCCCGAGACGCAGGGTGTTGGCCAGCGCATCCTTGAGTTGCGGCCACACCTCTCGTGAACCCTTGATGCTGCGCGGCCAGTCCAGCGTCACGAAGTTCACCAGCCACCTGAAATATCCCCGAACATAATTTGGGTCGAGACCGTTCTTGTCGATGTACTGCTGGATCTTTGCAGGAGTCGCGCGTGGGTTGATGCGCTTGTAACTCTCGACGGGATTGGTGCCGATTCGAAGGGCGATGTACACGAGAAACGTCACCAGAAACAAGGTGGGTACTGCCCACGCCAGTCGACGAATCACGAAGCGCAGCACCCCTCAAACTTAGTGCGTTCATTCGCCGGACTCCCAACGAACGAAACCCCGTATAACGAACGACGCGCGGGCCCCGCCCGAAGGCAAGACCCGCGCGTCGCGCGAGTGTCGTTCAGTGAACGACGTTCGAAATTACTTCAGGGTGACCGTTGGTTCGCCCGTCAGCAAGTTGGTGACCACATATGCACCGTCATTGGTGGTGGCAAACGCACCAGGCATCACCTGGTTGATCGTTGTCCATACCATCCACGACGAGTTCGCACACTCGGTGACCGGGTTCAAACACTCTGGCCACTGCTCGGCACCGATGACAACTTTGCCATCACCGTCGAGGTCGGTCCACAAGTGGTTGTTGATGAACGAGGTGTAGTTGCGGAGCTCGGCATCCACCGGTCCACCCACCTTGTCCGTGCGCCAGAAACCCGACTTCGGGAACTGCATCAATGGCAGCATCACGTGGTCGGCGGCCATGAGCTTCAACGCGCTCTTGATCATTTCGGCGCGCTTGGCTGCATCTGGCTCGTAGTCGGCGTTGTGGAGCAAGTCGGAGGCTTCCTCGTTGCACCAACCCTGCGAGTTCTGACCAATGTTGTTGTTTGCAGTGGTCGGAATGAGGTCACAGGAGAACGACGAGGTGAGGTAACCCGGGTCCGGCGGAGCGGTCGAGATGTACATCGCCATGTCGTAGTCGAGGGCTGGGAGCCGCTGCTGGAAGTAGCAGGCCGCGTCGCAGTTGTCTGCGCGCACCTTGAAACCGGCTGCATTGAGCAGCGGAATCAGGTAGGCCTGGGTGTTCTCGCGGCGGGTGTTGCCCGTGTTGATGATCCAACGCACGTCTGGTGCCTCGCCCGTTGCCGGGTCGATCCAGTAACCGTCGGCACCCTTGGTCCAACCGTTTTCGGTCAGCAGGGCTTCGGCAGCGGCTGGGTCGTACGAATTGGCGAACTCATCGCCATTGCAGTACGGGCCAGGGACGATCGGTCCACACTGCAGTGGCGCATCGCCACCGAGTGGAACGTAGATCTGCTGGAAGAGTGCGTCTCGGTCGATCGACTTGGAGAACGCTTCACGGAAGATCGGATTGGCGAAAGGTCCACACTTCTGTTGGAAGTAGAAGCCTTCGTAGTCACCACCGAGTTCCTTCTTCAGCGTGATGTTGGGATCGGAGAACGACTCTTCGATTCCGCCGAAATACTGCGGATACACGAAGTCGACTTCGCCGGCTTTCAAGGCTGCTGCCTCGGTGTCGCTGTCTGCCAGCGGCACCATGACGAGTTCCTTGGTCACGGCCTTGTCATCGCCCCAGTACTTGTCGTTGGGAACGTAGACCACCTGGCTTGGGCTCCACGACTTCATCTTCCACGGGCGACCCGAGAAGGAGAGGAAATCGGCGAAGTCCGCCGAGATGTCCGAGGTGTTCTCCACGGCCGAAGCCTTGATGAGACCACCGAAGAGACCCTTGTATGGTCCGTACACCGACTTGAAGTTCACGACAACTTGCTTGTCGCTGGAACCTGCTTCGACCGAATCAATCTGGTCGAAGCCCACCGTCGAGATGGAACCTGGGGTGTTCAATGCTGCTTCCCATGTTGCTTTGAAGTCGGCAACGGTGATGGCAGAGCCATCTTCCCACACGGCCTCTGGAGCAATGTCATAGGTCACCGTCATGCCGGCAGATGCTGGGGCAGTGAAGGTGTAGTCGTAGGTAACGTCGGCACACTCGGCCAGCGTCGGGTAAGAAACCGGCTCTGCAGCTGGCTCCTCCGATGCTGTGGTGTCCTCCGTTGCGGCGTCATCGCCACCGCACGCCGACGCGATCAACGAGACCGCGAACAACGATGCGGCAATGCGAATTGCCTTGTTGTGTTTCTTCATGTATCCGACCTCCCCGTCGAATGAGGTGGGGCGTCACCCCCAGTGATTGACAACCTCACCCTACCCCACACTTGTGACCAAGTTCGCCCGCTTTGGACCCGGAAGGCCCGTCAGCGTGCCCTAGAAGGCGTGACGGCGGTATTGCACGATGCGAGCGAACTCGGTGGGATCCAGACTCGCCCCACCCACGAGGACACCATCGATATCCGGTTGCCGCATGATCTCGGCGATCGTTCCGGCCTTCACGCTGCCCCCGTACTGCAGTCGTATGGCCTGGGCTGCCGGTCCGGAGGCCACCGATGCCACTTCCTCGCGAATGGCGGCGATCACGTCCTGAGCATCCGCAGGCGACGCGTTCTTGCCCGTTCCAATCGCCCATATGGGCTCGTAGGCAATGACCATCGACTTCACGTGCTCGTTGGAACGTTTGTCCAGTGCAATGCGCACTTGCCGCTTTACTTTGTCCAGCGTCGAACCGGATTCCCGTTCAGCCAACGTTTCCCCAACGCACAGAATGGGGATCATCCCGTGTTTTAGCACCGCGGCAACTTTGGCGGCAACGAACTCGTCGGTTTCTCCGAAGAGTTCGCGTCGCTCACTGTGGCCCACGATCACGTACTGCACACCGAGTTTGCTCAAGAACAACGGTGACACTTCACCCGTGAATGCGCCCTTGTCCTCGGAGTGACAATTTTGCGCTCCCAACTTCAGTCGCAGTTGATCGGCATCGATCAACGTTTGCATGCTCCGCAAATCGGTGAACGGTGGATGTACGGTGACTTCAACTGCGTCGAAGTCATCCTTTTGAAGTAGATACGCCAACTTCTGAACGCTTTGGATCGCCTCGAAGTGATTGTTGTTCATCTTCCAGTTGCCACTCACGATGGGTTGACGATTACTTGACATTGGGTGCCTTTCGTAGTGCTGCTAGCCCGGGGAGGTCTCCGAATTCGAGAAATTCCAGCGATGCCCCACCTCCGGTGGAAACATGATCGACTTCGTCGGCCAATCCGAATTGCGCGAGTGCAGCTGCCGAATCACCACCACCCACCACGGTAAACGCTTTCGTGTCCGCCATTGCCTGGGCCACGGTACGTGTGCCTTTGGCAAACCGCGCATCCTCGAACACACCCATCGGACCATTCCAGAACACCGATCGCGCATCCATGATTGCGTCACCGAACGCAGCCGCACTCCCCGGCCCGATGTCCATTCCCTTGGCGCCGTCCGGCAAACGCTTTCCAAACGTGGCGTACACGCCGTCAGCGTCGAGTCCGAGGATGTCGTCTGGCAGCATGATCGACGGATGCTGCTGCAGTAGTTGCCTGCAGTGATCCACTTGATCGGGCTCGCACAGCGAGTCGCCAATGGAATACCCCTGGGCTGCCAGGAACGTGAAGCACATTCCCCCACCGATCAACAGTTGGTCCACGACGTCGAGCAATGCTTCAATCACGCCAAGTTTGTCGCTCACCTTCGCGCCTCCCAGCACCGCCACGAAAGGCCGTTTCGGCGACGTTCGCATGCGATCCAGCACCGCAACCTCCCGTTCGATGAGACGTCCAGCTGCGGATGGCAGAAACTGCGGTGGTCCCACCACCGAGGCATGGGCCCGGTGGGCCGCACCAAAGGCATCGTTCACGTACATGTCGACGCCCTGGATGAGTTCGGCAACGAATGCCGGATCATTTCCTTCCTCACCGGGCGAGAATCGGAGATTCTCCCGAAGCTCGACCCCTGGCGCCAACGTAGCCAGAAGCCTTCTCACTGGATCCATCGAATATTTGGGGGTGGGTGCACCCTTGGGTCGTCCAAGGTGGCTCGCACACACCACCTTGGCTCCCCGCTCGGTCAACCACGTGATGGTGGGGAGCGCCGCTCGTACCCGAAACTCATCGGCGATGACACGAGCATCGTCCACACCGCTCATCGGCACGTTGAAATCGGTGCGCACCAACACCGTGCGCCCACGCACGTCGCCCAAGTCTTCCAGGAGCGGAAGTTTCACGGAGTCAGATGGTCCGTCGTTACTTGGCGACACTCTTGCCGATGTGTCGCGTGAGGTCCACGAGTCGGTTGGAGTAGCCCCACACGTTGTCGTACCAGCCGAACACTTTCACGAGTGTGCCCATGCTCATGGTGAGTTCAGCATCGAACACGCAGCTGTGCGGGTTGCCCACTATGTCGCTGGAGACGATCGGCGCTGTGCAGTATTCCAACACACCCTTGAGTGATCCGTCTGCTGCTGCCTTGAACGCCGCATTGATCTCGTCGGTCGTCGCCGGCTTCTTGAGATTGGCGACGAAATCCGTGATCGACCCGGTGGGCACCGGCACGCGAAGCGAAGTTCCGTCCAATCGTCCCTTCATTGCCGCCATCACCAAACTTGTCGCACGAGCCGCTCCCGTCGAGGTTGGCGTGATGTTGATCGCAGCTCCTCGGGCACGTCGCAGATCCTTGTGCGGACCGTCAACCAACATCTGATCACCCGTATACGCATGAACCGTCGTCATCATCCCGGTCTCCACGCCAAAGGCATCGTCCAACACTTTCACCAAGGGGACGAAGCAATTGGTGGTACAACTGGCGTTGGACACCACGCGGTGCTTGGCCACATCGAACTCGTTGTGATTGACTCCGTATACGAAGGTTGCATCGGCACCCGTCGCCGGAGCAGAAATGATGACCACCTTGGCGCCAGCCTCCAGATGTGCTGCTGCCTTGTCAGACATTGGACAGCCGCACGAAGAGCCGACCGGCCACTGTAGGCAGCAACCTGATCTCGGCTTCGCCCTCAAAGCCGTCGTTCGCACCCAATTCCGAGAGGATCTGGTCGCGCGCCGCCAGAAAGGGCTGC
>SXPV01000110.1 GCA_005793215.1 Actinomycetota bacterium | reverse complement strand
TCGGTCGGACATCGCTACGAAGTGGTCGATGATTCCACACACGGAGTGGAGTAGTGCGCCGAACGATTCGCACCCTGTCGTGTGGTGTGACGGTTCTCGTCGTTACATCGTTGCTGAGCACCGTGCCGGTTCGTGCAGCGCAAGACTCGGGGTCCGAGTCATCAGCGGGCACGACACCAGGACAGGGTGGTGCGGATGTTTCACCGTTGCCCTCCATTGCACCAAGCATTACGGAGACTCGTCGTTTTGCACCTCGCTTGCCTCGTAATACCGGTGTGGGTCGGCGAGTGGTGTACAGCAATTCACTTCAGTGGGTCTGGGTGATCGACAAGAACGAAGAAGTCGTTCGTTCCATGCCGGTGTCGGGACGTCGGGGGGTGCCAGTACCGGGAAGTTACAAGGTGACCAGTCAGTCACTCTGGTCGTTCAGTTTGGATTTCGAAGGCGTGGACTTTCGATGGATGACTCGATTTACTCTCGGACCGGAGGGTGGCAATATCGGCTTTCATGAGATTCCACGCAAGGACGGAAAGCCGATGCAAACCGAGTCACAGCTCGGTTCGTTCGCTGGAGCAGGCTGCATACGTATGGCAACTGCCGACGTGAAGTTCCTCTATCAGTGGGCCAAACTCGGCACGCCCGTGGTGGTGACGCGGTAGTCAGACGGCCCGGTAGTTGGACTGCCCATAAGCCCGGAAAACTTAGAACCGCACCATCTCTTGTTTGAAGAGATCGAGTCCAAGGTTGCCCAAGTCCAACGCATAGGTGTGCCAAGCACGCAAATCGAATGCTGCACCGTGGCGTGCTTTGGCTTCGTCGCGTAACTGCAGCCAAACGCGTTCACCCAACTTGTAGGAGATTGCCTGTGCGGGCCAACCGAGATAGCGATCCACTTCCGAGCGGTTGAAGGCTTCGTCGCTCGATGAACGAGCAGATATGAACTCGAACGCCAACTCCGGAGTCCATGCTTCGCCTGGATGCCATGGCCAGTCCTTGGGAATCTTCTTTTCGCAGTGCATGCCAATGTCGACCACGACGCGCGCTGCACGGAAGGCTTGCGCGTAGAGGTAACCGAGTCGATATTCAGGTCGCTCCAAGAAACCAAATTCGTCCATCAACCGCTCGGCGTAGAGAGCCCAGCCTTCGCCATGACCGCTGATGAACTCGTTGCGCTGAAATCGTGACAACTTCTCACGGTTCACCACTGCCATACCGATCTGTAGGTGGTGTCCGGGAACGCCTTCGTGATACGCCGTGGTGGGTTCGCTCCACAACGGGAAGCGACTCCGACCATTGGCCGGGTACCACGTGCTGCCTGGTCGCTTGAGATCCTCGCTGGGCGGCATGTAGTACTGAGCAGCAGCACCACCCGCAGGAGAGATCTTTGCCTCAATCTTTTGGATCGACTCTGGGATTGCGAAGTGTTCGTTGGTGATGAGGAAGTCCATGGCCTGGTCCATGAGATCTTGCAGCCACCGGCACAGGTTGTCCTCACCCTCGATGGAGTGCTCCGGCGATGTGTCGAGGAAGCGGCGCACTTCATTGAGCGATGCTCCGGGGCGAATCTGCGCTGCACACTTCTGAAGTTCGGCGTCGAGGCGTCGGACTTCTTCCAAGCCCCACGCGTACGCATCGTCGGCATCCACATGCATCCCCATGTAACGCTGACGAGCAAGAGCATGGCGTTCTTCGCCAACCCCGTTGCGTGGATCAGCAACTGGTGCATACTCCTTGCGCAAGAACTCTGCAGTGGTCAAGAGTGCCGCCGACGCTTGGCTTGCCGCAGCACGCAATGCTGCAACTGGTGCTCCCGCCACGGCGGTTGACTGTTCGGCGAGCGCCGGAAAGAATCCCGAAGTCTCGTCATTGCCGGCCCAACCTTCGAGCATCTCGGCAACTGCCAAGACTTGTCGACGTGGTGCCACGACGTTGCGCTGCATGCCAAGGCGCCACGACTCTCTCATTCCGGCGAATGCTTGCGGGACATTCGACATTCGTTCGGCAACCACGCTCCATTGCTCGGCCGTCTCGGTTGGCATGAGATCGAATACCGCGCGGGCATAGTCCACGTGGCCGGCCAGAACCCGAATCGCGCGAAGGTGTTCACCAGCAGCAAACTCACGCTCGGCCATTTCGAGGGAGTTGCGCAACACGCCGGCTGCAAGTCGGTCGGTGGCACTCGTTTGGTCGAGCGAATTGAGTTTGGCCAATGTTTGTCGGTTGAGCGCCTCCTGAGCCTCGTGACCAGCGGGGCTGAAGTCGGTCATCAAGTGGTCGCGACCAGGGATACCGAGGCTGGTGGCAAAACCAGGATCGAGTTCGGCGAGGCGTTCGATGTACTGGTCAGAAAGTGCAAATACTGGCGAATCCATGACGCTCACACTAAGCGCCAAGGGATGAACACGACGAAAGGTACTTTTGCGAGTGGGGTACGAGACATTGCAAGTATGCGAGGCTCAGTGCGTGGCAAAGTCACCACATCGCAGACGAGTACTGGTGACGGGGGCGTCATCGGGAATTGGCACCGCATTCGCCAAGTGGTATGCCGAGAACGATTGTGACGTGATTCTGGTGGCCCGCGACGCTGCTGTCCTCGGCGAAGTGGCAGAGAGCGTTCGTCGTGGTGGTGGTACCGCCGAGGTGATCGTCGCCGACCTCTCACATAGAGAAGGGGTCGAACTGGTGAGTAGGCAGTGTGGCGTCGTTGATGTGTTGGTGTGCAATGCGGGGGTTACCCATGCCGCTGCGATTGGGACATCGAACCGCGACGATCTCGATTCACTTGCCTATCTCATGTCGGCAGGCGTGGTTCGACTGTGTGAGGCCGTAGTGCCGGGCATGGTGCAGCGAGGAAGCGGTGATGTCATCATCGTGTCGAGCATCGCTGCATTCACACCCATGCGCAAGGCAGGAGCGTATGCAGCGACCAAGGCTCATTCGACGGCGTATGCAAAGAGCCTGTCGCTGGAGGTGCGCGACAAAGGTGTACGAGTTGTTGCGGTGTGCCCGGGATACGTGCGAACGGATCTCCATCGTCGTGCCGGGTTGGAGCACCTCACCCACAGAGTGCCGAATTGGATGTGGTTGTCCGCCGATGATGTGGTGC
>SXPV01000109.1 GCA_005793215.1 Actinomycetota bacterium | reverse complement strand
TCATCGTGACGTCACCACGAAACATCGTCCCCGTGCAGACACGAATCGCAAGCATGCTGACGCAGCCAGCCGAGTTCGTCTCGGCGTAACTTCCCCAGTTCGTCTCGGCATAACCTGAAGACCGTGTTAGCAAAGCTCGATGCCGTCCTCGCCGAGTTCGAGCAACTGGAACTGAGCCTTGCCTCACCGGAGGTGCTGGGCGATCAGAACAAACTTCGTGATGTGTCACGAAAGTACAAGCAGATGGGTCCACTCATCGAATGCATTCGAAAGTACAAGACGGTGCTCGGCAACGTGGATGCCGCCAAGGAGCTGATCGAGACTGCATCGCCCGAGGAACGGTCATCGCTCGACGCCGAGATGCGCGAAGGAATGTCCCAGCTCGAGGTGTTGGAAGAACAGTTGAAGGTATTGCTCATTCCACCGGATCCCGATGACGGAAAGAACGTGATGTTGGAGTTCCGGGGTGCCGAAGGCGGCGAAGAAGCAAACCTGTTTGCCGGCGAGCTCGTCGAGATGTACCGCGCGTGGGCGGCGCGGCATGGTTGGACATTCGAGATTCTGGCGTACGACCGTTCGCCGATGGGTGGAGTCAACCAAGCAACTGCACTGGTGAAGGGCGAAACGGCATGGCGCCGCTTTCGCTTCGAGGGCGGCTCACACCGCGTGCAGCGGGTTCCCGTCACGGAGAATGCGGGGCGAATCCACACGTCATCGGCAACGGTGGCAGTGATGCCAGAGGCGGAAGAAGTGGACATCGCCATCGATGAGCGCGACCTGGAGATCGACGTGTACCGCTCCGGCGGATCCGGTGGGCAGAGCGTGAACACCACCGACTCCGCCGTGCGAATCACCCACAAGCCCACGGGGTTGGTGGTAACCATGCAGGACGAGCGAAGCCAGTTGCAAAATCGAGTGAAGGCCATGCAGGTCTTGCGCACGCGGCTATTGCAGCGTCGACAAGACGAGCACGAAGCGAAGATCTCCGCCGAACGTCGCGCACAGGTAGGTAAGGGCGGTCGTGGCGAGAAGATTCGCACCTACAACTACAAGGAAAACCGCATCACCGACCATCGCATTGGCTTCACGTTGTATCAACTGCAGGACGTTCTGGCAGGAAATCTCGACCCCGTAGTGGATGCCCTCACACTGGAGTACCAAGCGGAGCAGCTCGCCAAGCAGGTCGGTAGCGAGTGAGCACGTGGCGCGAGGTGCTCGCCGACACCACGGCTGCACTCGATCACCCACACGAGGCCCGATTCATCTGCGAGCACGCAGCTGGTCTGGACGCCGGAGAGTTCGCAACCTCACTCGACCACTTGGTGACGCAGCGCATGGGGCTGCACGTGCACGACATGGTGCGGCGTCGCATCGCGGGTGAGCCACTGCAGTATGTGATGGGACGGTGGGCATTCCGACATCTGGATGTGTTGGTCGACCCACGAGTGTTGATACCGCGACCCGAGACGGAACTCGTTGCGGAGGTTGCATTGCATCTCGCGCGCGAAGTATCGGGGCATCGCACAGTGGTGGATCTTGGAACCGGGTCTGGGGTTATCGGCTTGTCACTTGCCTTCGAATTGCCGCTTGAAGACACCACGGTGTGGCTCACCGACGTTTCGTCTGATGCTCTCGACGTAGCCCGAGCCAATTTGGCGGGCATCGGTCGAGCTGGGGCCAACGTGCGCATAAGCGAAGGCAGTTGGTACGAAGCGCTACCCACTGCGTTGCACGAGTCAGTGGATGTCATCGTGTCGAATCCGCCCTACATTGCCATCAACGACCCCGATCTCGCCCAAGAGGTAGCCAGCTTCGAACCGCCTCTTGCGTTGTTTGCCGACGAGGACGGACTTGCATCATTGCGCACGGTGGTGTCGCAAGCACCGACGTGGCTACGAAGAGGTGGAGCGTTGGTCCTTGAAATTGGTCACCGTCAGGGCGACGCCGTCCGTAGTTTGCTCAACGAAGCAGGGCTATGCAGCGTTGAGATTCGCCGTGATCTTGCCGGTCGCGATCGTGTCGCCGTAGCCCGCCGATAACGCCTGCAACCCCGCTCGCTGAGGACCACTCAAAGATGTTTGAATCGGCAACCGTGCTCAACCGCTTAGCATCGGCAACATGAGCACTAGCCAAGTATTTCGCAAAGATATTCAGGGTCTCCGAGGCCTTGCTGTTGGACTCGTTGTACTGGAGCACGCCACGCCGCTTTTCCCAGGGGGATACATCGGGGTTGATGTCTTCTTTGTGATATCAGGATTTGTAATTACTCAGCTTCTTTTGCGTGAGATTGAAACTCGGGGAAGTGTCTCTTTGGTTGACTTCTATTCGCGCCGCGTTCGAAGACTCATTCCAGCACTTGCAATTGTGCTGATGTTTTCTCTCGTTGGTTCGGTCTTCGTCCTGTCGCCAGGTCTTGAGCAAGAGAAGGCCGTATCTGCTGCTCTCGCCTCGTTCTTCTTTGTTGCGAACATCCGCTACATCTTGGAAGGGGGATACTTCTTCCTGCAGTCTGACCCATTTCGACATCTATGGTCACTTGGAGTTGAAGAGCAGTTCTATCTTTTCTATCCACTGCTTGTTGTGCTGTTACTGAGGTTGTCTCAAACTCGACGGATTCAAATGGCAAAGCTGAGTTTGGCGGTATTTGGCTTGTTCGCAATCGTTTCATTCACTCTGGCAGCAGCATTAGCCGAGGGATTCAGAATCCTGCCTCTGCCAACTCGAATGAGCTTTTTTGGAACACCCTTTCGATTATGGGAACTGATTACTGGCGGAATGCTCGCAGTCCTGTTCTTCCATCGTGAGTTCCGAGTTAGTCGATTGATTCGGCTATTCGGTCAGTTCACAGGATTGGGTCTGATACTCGTACCAGCGCTTCTGTACGACTCGTTTACCATCTTTCCTGGAGTGGCTGCCCTCGCACCAGTGGCTGGCACCTTGGCGCTCATCGGAATTGGATCCGCGGATATCGATGCAAAGAGTCCATTTGTCTGGAGGCCGCTGACTGCTCTCGGTGATGTCTCGTATGGGCTCTATCTGTGGCATTGGCCACTGATCGTTTTCACCGAGAGGCTAGTCCCAGAGAATCCTCTCGCAATCTTCCTTGCGGTCACAATTTCGTTAGGTATATCAATCATTCAATTGAAGTTGGTGGAGATTCCATTTCGTAATCGATCTGAGGTGCTCGGGAGGAAAGCCCTTACATTCTTTGGAGTTGCATCGGTTGCTGTTGTGATGCTTTCGGCACTCGTGTTCGGGTTGTCGCGTACTGGTCTCGGACTCGATTCGAGTGCACAGTTTGCGCCAATGCCTCGTATCTCGGACGGCTGTTCATTCGAGGAGCTAGACAAAACCGATCGGAGTAAATGTGCCGTTGAGGTTGAGAGCTCAATACGGATGCTTCTCGTCGGTGATTCACAGGCTGGTGCACTTGCAGATGCCTTTGTATCGGTGGCAAACAAACTTGGTGCTTCGTACAAAGTCGTTTATGGAAACTCATGTCCAGTACACATCAGACCCAACGAGCTGCGGAACTCATGTCGTGATCTGAACGAGCAACTTCCAGGGTTGGTTGATGAGTTTGCGCCCACCGTGATTGTGGTGGCAAATGCGTCAGACCTCTATGTGACTCGTGGCGGTTTTGGAAAGCCCGATACGCAGATCAGGCGAGCTGACGGATCGCTTCCAAGGAACTACGGCGAAGCCCTCCAAAATTGGGTGTCTGGCGTCAGCGAGGCGCTTCAGAGCAACTGGCGAGGAAGCGCTCCTGTGCTCTACGTGCAGATGATCCCGGTTGCGCCAGTGCAAGCGGAGTCGCTGCTCAAGCGAGAAGATCGTCTCGAAACATTCTCGCTCAAAGATGGTTTTGATCGGAACATGGTGGTTGCCACAGAAAGAGCAGAACTATCGAATCTTTCACGGGTAACTATTTTGGATCCTGCAGATGTGCTGTGTACAAATCAACAGTGCTTGTTGGCCGTTAGCGGAAAGAGCATTTATGCAGATGCCTACCATTTGAATTCACGTGGTGCTGAACTTCTCGTACCGCGCATGCTTGAATTGATTCAAGAACTGATTTCCAAGTGATGCGAACTGTTATGCGAGTTCGCCGCTGCGGCGCAAGGTGACCGTATCGCCAACGTGCTCACCCGCTGCAAACGAAGCAGCAACCGAACGATCGTCACTCACCATCCACACGCGACGACCGTCGTCGCGCAAGCCAGCTGCGATGAATCGCTCTGGTGTGCCGTCACGATCGTGCATCACGGTGAA
Source organism: Actinomycetota bacterium (assembly GCA_005793215.1). Lineage (GTDB taxonomy): Bacteria > Actinomycetota > Acidimicrobiia > Acidimicrobiales > Ilumatobacteraceae > F1-60-MAGs027. The sequence goes on along the minus strand of SXPV01000109.1, from coordinate 8,410 downwards.
CGCCTCGATGGATGCCGATCCCGCGGCATCGTCGCCCAGGGCCAACTCACGTTTGGGAAGGGCATCGATTTCTGCCTGCGGTGATTCGTGCTGGAATGCTCGCTTCGGCGGTGTGGTTGCATAGATTCCGAAGGCATGTTTGGTGGCATAGCCGCCATTGGCCCAAATGAACGCGTGGTCACCCGCCGATTCACGCAGGCGCGACATGGCAGTGGCGATGGCATGCATGACGTAGTTGTTCCACGGACCGCCAGCAAACGACAGTCCGCCGGTGAGCGTGAGTGGTCGCGCGGTTTCGTCGTCGTTCAACGAGGATTCCAACCCCAGTGATGCCGCACCAAGTTGCACCGCCGAGGGAAAGCATGAGTACAGATCCACGAGGGCAATGTCGGACATGGTGAGTCCAGCCAACGAGAGCGCAAGCTCGCCACCGCGTCGCACGGCTGGGGTATCGGCGAACGACCAGCGATTGGAGATGAATTGGTGCTCGTGACAATCCGTGCCGGACACTGGAAACACCCAACGATCGCGTGGCACGCCGAGTGCATCGGCACGTTCAGCGGAACACATGATCAGTGACGCCGCCATGTTCACCTGATTGTTGGAGTTCATCACCTTGCGGTACGGGGTGCCAATCATTCGGTTATTCGGGGACACCTCGACGACTTGACGTGGCGTGAGTGTCTCGGCACTCCAAGCGAACGGGTTTCTGGCGGCAACGGCACTGAAGCGCGACCACAATGCCGCAATTCTTTGGTCGTGTTGTTCGACACTGCGGTTAGCTGCGGCACGCAGCGCAGATTCGAACATCGGGTACACCTGGATGGGCAGCACGATGCCGAGACGGATTTCTTCGTCGCTGAGGAGGGCCAAATCGTCGACGATGTGCGCCGGTGCGGGCTCGCGTTCTCCCGTCGTGCCGGATGACCCTGGGGTGCTCGTAGTTGTGTCGGGGGAAGGCCACGGCAATGCCGAGGTGTCCTTGAACATCGAGCGACTGCGCGAGCACTCGCCGCCAGCCAACACCACGAAATCGCATTCACCGCGCAAAATCTGACCCGCAGTGAGGTTCACCAGGGTTTGAGGCATGTTCCCACCATGTGGTGTGGTGGCGTATTCGCGTGCCGTCACTCCGCTGAGTGCACCGAGTGCGTGTGCGGCATTTGCGTACTTCCACGACAACAGGCGAACGACGCGAATGGAGTCCACCTCGCGTGGGATGGCGATACCTGCGTCGCTCGCGGCTGCGGCCAGTGCTTCGGCCATGAGCGCCACGGGGTGTCTGGTGTCGCCTGGCGAAGTTGACCGATCGAGTGCCTGACCCTGACCGATAAGTACCGGAGTACGCGGGTCGAGCGGCATGCTCCACCAGCGTACGAAAATCACAGGTGCAACCCACCTAGGCTGGCGCGCAGTGGCAACGGGTGCGTCAACTTCGCTCAAGCGAATCGCGATCGGTTCCGATCACGCGGGTTTCGACCTCAAATCGCACCTCATCACGCTGCTCGAGTCCCTCGGCTATCGGGTCGAGGACTACGGCACGCATTCCACCGAAGCAACCGATTATCCGCACATCTGCGCCAGCGTGGCGCGTGCCGTACGCGATGCCAAAGCGGATGTCGGGATCGTTCTGGGTGGAAGCGGCCAAGGTGAGCAGATCGCCGCCAACAAAGTTCGCGGAGTGCGAGCGGCCCTGTGCAACGACGTATGGTTGGCGGAAATGGCGCGTTCGCACAACGATGCCAACGTGCTGTCGATGGGCGGGCGAGTGGTGAGTTTCGAACTGTCGGAACACATCGTCAAGAAGTTCCTCGAAACGCCATTTGAGGGCGGTCGCCACGCGCGACGTGTGGGACAATTGGGTGAGATCGAAGCCGAGGAATCGGCCCGCAAGGAAAGTTAACACCGATGCCGTTTCCATCCGAGGTCACCCCAGACACGCAAGTTGAAGCGCTCATCGAAAAAGAACGGGTGCGTCAAGTTACCGGGTTGCAGTTGATCGCAAGTGAGAATTTCACCTCACCAGCCGTCATGCGTGCGACTGGTTCGGTGCTCACTAACAAGTACAGCGAGGGTTACCCAGGCAAGCGTTATTACGGCGGTAACGCGGTGGTGGATGAGATCGAAGCAATCGCCATCGACCGCGTCAAGCAGCTGTTCGGTGCCGAGCATGCCAATGTGCAACCGCACTCGGGTGCCAGCGCCAACATGGCGGTGTATCAGGCGATGTTGAAGCCAGGTGATGTGGTGTTGGGTCTCAGCCTCGACCATGGCGGCCACCTCACGCATGGGTCGCCAGTGAATGCGAGTGGGATCTTCTACAAGTTCCACTCCTACAAAGTTGGGGTGAACGACGAACGAATCGACTTCGAAGAAGTTCGCAACCTTGCGCTGCAGCACCGACCACGAATGATCGTTGCCGGCACCACCAGCTACCCGCGCCGCATCGAGCCGGAGCCCTTCAAGAAGATCGCCGACGAGGTGGGCGCATACATGATGTTCGATATCGCACATCTGGCGGGTCTCGTCGCCGGAGGAGCGCACCCCAATCCGGTGCCGTTTGCCGACGTCGTCACGTTCACCACCCACAAGACACTCCGTGGTCCTCGTGGCGGATGCATTCTTTCCACCAAACAACACGCACAAGCCATTGATAAGGCAGTGTTCCCGGGTCAACAGGGTGGTCCGTTGGAGCATGCAGTTGCGGCGAAAGCCGTCGCATTCTTCGAAGCCATGCAGCCGAGTTTTCGCGAGTACGCCCACCAGATCGTGAAGAATGCAGCGGCATTGGCCGAGGCACTCGCAACGCGCGGGTTCCGATTGGTGTCGGGTGGTACTGATACGCACATGATGGTGGTGGATCTTCGTCCGTTCGACTCCGAGCTCACGGGCAAAGAAGCGCAAGCCGTACTCGACCTGGCAGGCATCACGCTGAATAAAAACACCGTGCCGAATGATCCGCGGAGTCCATTCGTCACCTCGGGTGTACGTATCGGCACACCCTCGGTTACCACGCAAGGCATGAAGGAGTCGGAGATGGCAACGATCGCCGACTACATCGTCACCACCTTGAAGGGTCGTAACGATCCCGCAGTCGTTGCAGACGTGCGTGCCAAGGTGGCCGCGCTCTGCGCCGCATTTCCCGCCTATTGTTAGGGCTGTGAGCACCAAGCGTGATTAGCGTCGCGTCGTATCTCATCGTCGGCTTGATTGCGGCGTCTGCAACTGCAGTCTCGATGCCATTCGTGGTGCGGTTGGCGCATCGGCAACAGTGGTTGGCAACGCCCGACGAACGCCGGATGCATCCCGTACCTACGCCGGATGTGGGTGGCATCGGGATGTTCATCGGCATTCTGGCGGGCATCGTCGGCGCAAGTTTGATGGGCGACTTCGACTCGCTCTTCGAAGACAGTACGGAGATCATCGGAGTAGTAGTGGCGTGCAGCATCACGTTTGCCCTCGGCTTGTTGGACGACATTCGCGACATCTCACCGCCCGCAAAGGTGACCGGACTCGTGGTGGCGGCCATCTCGCTCGTGTGGTTCGGCGTCACGATGTTCCAGTTCCGAGTTCCTTTCCTGGATGTGTTCGTCTTGTCCGACGATTGGGTGCCACTCTTCACCGTTCTGTGGTTGTTGGGAATGACCCAGGCAGTGAACCTCATCGACGGCTTGGATGGTCTGGCGGCGGGAATCGTCGCCATCGGTGCGGGATCGTTCTTCATTTACTCCCGCGACCTCACCGCCGGTAACTTGTTGCCGCAACCGAACATTGGACCGTTGGTGGCGATGATTGCCGTTGGGGTATGTGTGGGTTTCCTGCCGTTCAACTTCAATCCGGCGCGCATCTTCATGGGAGACAGCGGTGCGCTGTTGCTCGGGCTGCTCATGGCGGTAGCCACGAGCGTGGTGGGTGGGCGAGCCGATCCCGACACGCAGTCAGCCAACGGGCAGACTTACTTCTTCTTGGCGCCGATCTTCATCTCGCTCCTGGTGCTGGCCGTACCGATTGTCGACGTGATCTTTGCGGTCATTCGTCGCACGGCGAGTGGACGCAGTTTTGCCGAAGCGGACATGGGTCACCTGCATCATCGACTCATTCAGTTGGGACACGGTCCACGTCGTGCGGTCGTGATTTTGTGGGGCTGGGCGGCATTGTTCTCCGCCGTGGTGTTGTTCTCTGCGTTGTACAGCACCGGCTCGGCTCTCGTGCTCTTGGTGCTGGCAGGTGCCGCGTTGAGTCTGTTCACCGTTCTGCACCCTCGCTTGCGTCGCGAAAACGAAGTAGGCGATCGGCTCGATGAGGCACAAGTTCACGAAGAGGATTTGGTGGACGAGGGCCCTCGCGCCTAGTTTGTTAAGCGGTTCACAAGCCTCGAAACAGACAAAGGTGTCCTCGTTGGCAACTCAACATCCAGATTCCATTACCAAAGGTGCCGAGATCGCCGGCACCGTATTGGTGTTCTTCTTTCTGGGATGGTTCATTGATCGTCAGCTCACTTCCACGCCGTGGTTCATGATTGCCTTCGTGGTACTGGCCGTAGTCGCGCAATTCGCCAAGTTGTATTACGTCTACAACGCTCAAATGACCGATCTTGAGGCCAAACGTCGCGAGGCGGTGCATTCACGATGAACAACAACGTGAATCCATCCGTGCTAGCGATGCGTGACCTGGGTCCGTCACCCGAAGCGCAGATCACGCGCGACATCGTGAAGCGGGGCATCATCGTCGCTCCCGCACTCGTCACGGTGTCCTGGTTGGTGTGGGGAAGTGCTGGTGCATGGTCGAGTGCATACGGTCTCGGATTGGTGTTGTGCAACTTCATGATTGCCGCCGGGCTCGTTGCAACAACCGCCCGCATCTCGTACGCCTTGATGATGGCTGCAACACTCTTCGGCTACATCGTTCGGCTCGGCATCGTCGCTCTTGCCGTCATGTTGGTGCGAACCGAACCCTGGGTGGATCTCATGGCGCTCGGACTCACGCTGGTGATCTCCCACTTGGGTTTGCTGTTCTGGGAGATGCGCTATGTGTCGGCAACGCTCGCCTTCCCGGGTTTGAAGCCGACCATGGCTGGATACGACTCGGTTTCAACTCCATCCATCTCTCACGATGACGACAACGTCATCTCGACAGAAAAGGCCAACGCATGAATGTGATGTCCGTACTCGCCTTTGAATTCCCGCCGATCAACATGCTGTTGCGTTGGCAGGATGTGGCGCCCACCATCAACAAGGTGGTGCTCATCGGTATCGCAGCGGCCCTGATTGGAATGGGTATCTTCCTGGCTGCCGCTCGCAAGGACCCTAAGGTGGCACCAAAAGGTGCCCGCAACTTGGCGGAAGTAATCATCGAGTTCATCGAGAAACAAATCATCATGCAGACGATGGGACCATCAGGATTGGCATGGACGCCGTTCCTGCTCTCCATCTTCATTTTCATCTACCTCAGCAACGTGCCGGGCGTCATTCCATTCATTCAGATGCCGGCAACTGCACGCATGGGAATTCCGGCGTTCATGGCGCTGATGGTGTGGGTGGTGTACAACGTGACGGGCATCAAACATCAGGGTCCACTCGGCTACTTCAAGTCGGTGTTGTTTCCCCCGGGTGTGCCCAAGGCGCTCTACATCCTGGTAACGCCCATCGAAATCATCTCCACGTTCATCGTGCGACCGTTCTCGTTGGCCGTTCGACTTTTCGCCAACATGCTGGCGGGTCACTTGCTGCTCGTGATCTTTGCGCTCTTGTCGGAGGCCTTGTTCCAGGCGCGTGATCGCATCCTGATTCCGGTGGGAGTCCTGCCGTTCGCGGTATTGCTCTTCCTCACGGGCTTCGAAGTGCTCGTGGCGTTCCTGCAGGCCTACATTTTCACTACGTTGACTGCCGTGTACATCAACATGGCGTCGCACGCGGAGCATTAATACCAATCACACGAATACCAACCAAACAATAAGGAGAAAACAGCAATGGAAGCATTAGCAACAATTGCCCGCATCGCGGCCGAGGCAGGTGACGCGGTCGCCGATCCAGCAGCCGCCAAGAACACTGCTGCAGCCGCGTCGGCTGGTTACGCCTACGGCCTCGCCGCGATTGGACCAGGCATCGGCATCGGCATCATCTTCGGAAAAGCCATCGAGTCGATGGCCCGTCAGCCAGAAGCTGCAGGAATGGTGCGCACCACCATGTTCCTTGGAGTCGCGTTTACCGAAGCGCTCGCGCTGATCGGCTTCGTGGCCTTCATTCTGCTCAAGTTCGCCTGATCGAAGTCGGCACGAAACATGCTCATTTCCACCATTCTCCTTGCGGCTGAAGACTTGGGGCCAAACCCCATTGCTCCAGAAAACAAGGAATTGTTCTGGGGTGCCGGGACCTTCCTGGTGTTCCTCTTCGTCATGAGGGTTTTCCTCGTGCCGAAAGTGAGGAAGGGCATGGAAGCCCGCTACGGCGAGATTCGCGCTGGACACGAAACTGCGCAGGCTACGCGGGCTTCTGCACAGGGTGATGTTGCTTCGTATGAAGCCTCACTCGCCGAAGTCCGTGCCGAGGCAGCCGCCCGTATCGACAAGGCGCGACAGACACTCGACGCCGAGCGTCAAGCAAAGGTCGCCGAGGTGAATGCACGGATTGCCGCTCAACGCGCGCAGGCCGACCAAGCCATCGAGGCTGCACGAGCAGCTGCACGTGGCGAGGTTGCGGCGGCGGTGGGCAGCGTCACCACTCGTGCAACGCAACTGGTGCTCGGCAAATTGCCCGACGCATCGGTGGTACAGCGTGCGGTGGACAGCACCATGAGCGGAGGTCGTTCGTGAACTTCATATCCATTGTTCTTGCCGCCGAGGATCCCTCGCAGTCTCATCACTGGCTGTTCCCGGAAATCGGCGAAATCATCTACGGCAGCATTGCCTCGATCGTCATCTTTTCTGCGCTGTACAAGTTTGGTTGGCCAGCAGCAAAGAAGGCGCTCGAGACACGTACCGCCAAGATTCAAAAAGAACTTGACGATTCGGCTGCAGCGCGTAGAGACGCCGAAAGCGACGCCGTGAACATTCGCAAGGCACTGGGCGACATTGCTGGCGAGCGTGCCCGCATGCTTGCCGAAGCCGACACGCAGGCTGCCGCGGTACTGGCCGAAGGTCGTGCGCGAATCGCCGCCGAGGTTGCCGACATGGAAGCCCGAGCAACGGCGGAAATCACCGCAGCGCGGTCGCGAATCGGTGACGAGCTGCGTGCCGAAATAGCTCGACTATCGGCAGCCGCAACCAGTGATGCCGTACGTGCCACGCTCGACGATCGCACACAGCAGGAACTGGTCGACAGTTTCATTGCCAAGGTGGGTGCATCACGATGAGCAGCCAGCAAGTAAACGCCTACGTCAATGCGATGTTCGACATCGCCATAGCCAACGATTCGGTTGCCGTGGTGGAGGACGAGATGTTCCGACTCGCACGCGCGTACGAGTCCAATGAAGCCCTGCGTTCGTCGCTGAGCGACAGCACATTGCCCACCGATCGTCGTCAGAAGATCGTCGAGCAACTGCTGGGCGGTAAGGCCAACAACGTCACCGTGCAATTGGCGTCGCTGCTGGTGGGCACGGGCCATGTGTCGTTGTTGCCACAAGTTGCCGACGCACTCGTGAAGCGCGCTTCGAGCGAGAAGCAACTCGAGGTTGCCGAAGTTCGTAGTGCGGTCGCGTTGAACGACGCCCAGAAGACACGAATTGCCGAAGCCCTCTCCAAGGCCACCGGCAAGAAGTTGAACCTCAAAGTGGTGGTGGATCCGAACGTCATCGGTGGAATCGTTGCCACCGTTGGCGACGAAGTCATCGACGATTCTGTTCGCACTCGCCTCGATCAAGTCAAGTCACGTTTCTAAGCGCAATTCGAAAGGAAATTCACATGTCCGAACTCACACTCTCCGCCTCAGACATTGCGGCAGCCATCAGCAAAGGTCTCGATGGTTACACGCCATCGGTGGAAGCACGGACCGTTGGTCGCGTTGCAGAGATTGGTGACGGTATTGCTCGTGTCAGCGGTCTACCCGACTGTGCCGTGAACGAGTTGCTCGAGTTCGAGGATGGCAGCGTGGGATTGGCCTTGAATCTCGATGAAGACTCCATCGGAGTGGTGGTGCTCGGCAACGCTGACAACATCGAAGAACAGCAGACGGTGAAGGCCACGGGCCGAATCTTGTCCGTGCCGGTTGGAGACGCCATGCTTGGTCGCGTCGTCAACGCGCTCGGTGTTCCGATCGACGGCAAGGGTGACGTCGTTGGCGCACAAATGCGCCGCGTCGAAGTGCAGGCGCCAGGAATCATGGGTCGCAAACCCGTGCACGAACCTTTGCAGACGGGCATCAAGGCCATCGACGCGATGACCCCGATTGGTCGCGGTCAGCGCGAACTGATCATC
>SXPV01000017.1 GCA_005793215.1 Actinomycetota bacterium | reverse complement strand
CGTTGCGGAGTCAGCAACGCCTTCCACTGTTCGTCCTTCTTGGTACCCCAATCCACGATCTCGAGTCCCGCATGAATCGCATCCATGTGTTGTTTCCAAATGTGTGCGGGATAGGTCGCACCTGTCACCGTGTTGCGTGAAAAGCCCCACTGCCCCACGATCTGACTGCGAAACTCAGGTACTCCCGCCATCTGCGTGTAGCCGCGCGGGTCACCTACCCACACCACGGTGGAATACTGCGGTGTAAAGCCCACGAACCACGCGTTGGTGTTTCGCGCTTGCGTGCCGGTTTTTCCAGCTGCCGGGCGATCGTCGGCAAGTGCGGTACGTCGGGCGGTGCCACCCCGAAGCACGCCCTTCATGATGTCGACGGTCTTTGCGGCAGAGGCCGTGGTGAGCGCCTCGGTGCCCTCGACGTTTGCTTGTCGTTCCCACACCAAGGTGTCGTTGTCTCGCTCGAGGATCCTCTCCAAGAAATATGGCTCGTGATGCACACCCAGGTTGGCAATGGTTTGTGCACCAGCGGCCATGTCCACCACGCTGAGTTCGTTGGCGCCCGTTGCGAGTGACGCGTACGGATACACCGGGTACTTCTCGGGTGTCAACCATTCACTGGATGACATTTGGTAGATGCGATCCACCACACGGTTGAGGCCCACCATCTGCGACAGCTTCGCGTATGCACAGTTGATGGAAAGCCAGGTCATTCGACGGAGCGATCCAACCGGTTCGCTCACACCATTCGTCACCACAAACGGTTCGTCGATGTTCTCCGGGTTGGGCAGAGTGCACGGCAATGTGCCGTCGATGAAGTCGTCTGCTTCGACCCCTGCCTCGAGCGCAGCCGCAAGGATGAACATCTTCACGCTCGAACCGGTTTGGCGGCGTCGCATCGCGAGGTTCACTTCGTTCTCCCCCGCCTTGAACGGTTTGCCACCCACCATCGCGCGAATCGCTCCCGTGGCGTTGTCCACGGTGACCAGTGCGGCTTGGGCGTTCACGCTGTTGTCTGGCAGCAAAGTGACAGCTTGGTCGGCCGACGCTTGCACTTCGCGATCCACGGTCGTGTAGATGCGCAGACCACCGCGGAATAGTTTGGCGTAGCGCTCCTGATACGTGCCTCCGAGGATGGTGGTTTGGTTCAGGAGGTAGTCCTTCACCAGCTCGGTGAAGTGCGTTCGCTGCACCGGTTCGTCGGGCCTACTGCGGACACCGGTGGGCAACACGTCTGCGGCACGGCGAACGATTTCATCGTCGGTGAGAGTGATGAACCCTTCATCACGTACCCGTCGCAGCGCCGTGACGAAACGCGAGAGCGACAACGATCGATTGTTGATCGGGTCGTATGCCGACGGAGCACGAACCAAACCAACCAAGAACGTACCCTCCTCGATGCTGAGATCGGCGACATTCTTGCCGAAGTACACCTCGGCGGCGGCCTTGATGCCGTAGGCGTTGTACCCGTAGAAGTTGGTGTTGAACCAACGCTCCAAGATTTGATCCTTGGTGAGTTCGCGTTCGAGCAGGATGGCGTAACGCATTTGCAGCAACTTGTATCGCCCGTCGCGTGGCAACGTTGCGAGTAACTCGTTCTTCACCACCTGTTGGGTAATGGTGGACGCACCGCCCGAAGACCCTTCGTTGACGTTGGCAATCACTTGTCGCCCGACTGCGCGAAGGTCCACCCCTTTGTGCTGACGGAATGTGCGATCCTCGATCGACAACAGCGCGTCGATGACATGTTCCGGAATCTCCGAGATGAGGGTCTGCTGGCTGTTCTCCGCTTGGAACACCCCGATCTGGCGACCCTGTGCGTCGAACACCACGCTGCGCTCGGCCAAACCCGTGAAGCCACCCACCTTGTAGAGCGAGATGGCCGTCTCGTCGTGGGCATTCAGCATGCCCCAGACCCGCGGCGCCATGCCGATGACCAAGGCCGACACCAGCAGGGCTGACAACAGCACGGCGACGACGAGTCGCAACGACCACATTGCTAGACGCACGTGTCCTTCACGCTACTTGCTAAGGTCCTGCGGGTGACCAAACATCGTCCTTTCCGCTTCGGCGTTCAAGCATCCACCGCACCATCCGGCAAGGCGTGGGTCGACCTCGCGCGACGCACCGAAGACCTTGGGTACGCGGTGCTCACCATGCCCGACCACTTCACCGATCAACTCGCACCCGTTCCGGCAATGACGGTTGCAGCGCAGGTAACCAAGAGCCTTCGCGTGTGCGCGCTGGTGTTCGACAACGACTACAAGCATCCCGTAGTGCTCGCCAAGGAGTTGGCAACGATGGACGTGCTGTCCGACGGACGCATCGACATAGGTATCGGTGCAGGCTGGATGCGCACCGACTACGACCAAGCGGGTATGCAATACGACACGCCGGGCGTGCGCATCGATCGTTTCGTCGAGGGCCTCAAGGTGATTCGTGGTTGCATGGCGGAGGGAGCATTCTCCTTCACCGGCACTCACTACAAGATCACCGAATACAACGGTCTCCCCAAGCCACTACAACGCCCATGTCCACCAATCCTGATTGGTGCTGGTGGCAAGCGCATGCTCGGCATTGCCGCACGCGAAGCCGACATCGTGGGTATCAACCCGTCATTGGCTCCGGGCGCGGTGGGTCCCGAGGTGATTGCCGACATGTCGTCGCAGGCAGTCGCCGACAAGATTGCCATCGTGCGCGAAAAGGCCGGCGCGCGGTTCGGCGACATCGAATTGAACATCCGTACGTTCCTGGTGAATGTCACCGACGACGGTAGAGCTGCCCGCGAAAAGCTCGCCAAAGGAATGGGCGTGGATGCCGCGTTGATTCACGACTCGCCATTCGCGCTCATCGGACCTCCCAACGAGTTGATCGAAACGTTGATCGCACGTCGAGAAAAATTTGGTTTGTCGTACGTGATCGTGGGTGGCGACGATGTAGAAGCGTTCGCACCCGTGGTTGCGGCACTCGCCGGCAAGTAACTACGCGCCAGGAACGATGGCGCGACGCAACGGACGATCCCATCCGCGCTGCCCCGTCGGCTTGGGGCTCGGCCACAAGCGTGGCCCCATTTCCACCATGCCGTGGTGCGTGTTGTAGTCGCCAAGCAGGTTGAGGAACGGAACCGCATCGAATGCGTCTGCGCCGCGTACTCCCACACCTTTCCAGGTTCCCGATGCCAGCAACTCCAGGGCCACCACCGGACAAATCGCCGTCTGCCACAACACGGCCTGTGATCCGTATTCGCGCATGGTGGTTTCGTTGTCGGCCACGTGATACAGGTACACCTCACGGGGCTCGCCGTACGAAGTGCCCTTCACCCACGTGCCGGCACAAGTTCGCCCATGCATGAGGTGGCCCAGTTTTGCGGGGTTCGGCAACACGGCAGCCAACACGTCGCGGGGTGCCACCGAGGCATCACCAACTCGAATCTTTTCGGTGCTGTCGAGGCCGAGGTACGCGAACGTCTTCAACCAGTCGATGAACTCGGCACCGAGTGAGTACTTGAACGTCACGCGGTTGCACTCGATTTCGCGTGGTATGAGCAACACTTCCTCGTGCTCCACGTTCACGCACTCATACGCGCCGATGCCGGCTGGGAAGTGGAACACTTCGGGCTCGCTGAAAATCTCGGTGGTGAACAAGCCACGCGTCTTCTCCCACACGATCGGCGGGTTCAAACACTCTTCGATGGTGGTCCAGATGGAGAACGTTGGCGCAAAGTCGAAACCATCGATCGACAGGTTGGAACCGTCGCGGACGCCGATTTCGTCGATGGTGTCAAAGAGATGATCCGCCGCGTACCGAGCGAACACGTTCGACAGCCCAGGCTCCACTCCCATGCCGACGAGCGCCAGGAGGCCACGGTCACGCCACTGCGCGTCAGCGGCAAGCTGGGCAGCACCAAGTGGTTCGCCAACTTCGTTGTACGGGTTGGTCGGGTGCGGTTTGGACAGGTTCATGGCCATGTCCACGTAAGTGCAGCCAGCCTCGAATGATGCCTCAAAGATGGGATCATTCAGACGGGGATCGCATGCATTCACAATGATGTCGATCTTGTGGGCCTTGGCCAACGCCACGATCTCGGCCTTGTTGTTGGCATCCACTTTGGCGGTGGAGAAGCGGTCGGGGTTGTCAAGGTTCTTCAGCGCGTCGATGCAACGCTGTTCGCTGATATCGGCCAACACGAAGGCGTCAAAGAACGTGCGGGACTCGGCGATGGAGGCCATGCTTGCCCCTACTCCGCCGGCGCCGACGACGAGAATGCGACTCACGAGTGGGGGTTCCTTAGGTTCATCGGGTGCGGGGGCATCCGAGACTCCTCAGGCTACCGAGGCTTGGCCATGGGCTAGTGCGCAAATGCGCAAGCCCGGCGCTGTCGTTACGTTACTTTTCTGCGGGAAAGCAATACGTAATGTCGGTGAATTTGTCCTTCGCGAAAACATAGATCAATCGCAAGGGTTCATCACCGATGTTGTATGCAACGTGTTCGGCGTTCGGCGGAATCCACACTGCGTCTCCTGACGAGAGTTGATACGTCTCGCCGTCAACCATGACTTCACCGCGCCCGGAGACGATGTAATACACCTCGGCAGGTTCGTGAGTGTGACCACGCACGGGACGGCCCGCACCAACCGGAACTTCGGCGATCCCCATCACCATTTCCTTGGTGGGCATGGTGTCACCGCCGATCAGTTCCCACCAGCGCACACTGCCGCGAGTACTGCTGTTCCACTCCTGCTGCGGGACATCGCTCACGCGTGTGATCACCGGCTTGGCCACGCACCAACAGTAGGCGGACTGGTAGCGGTAGACATCGCGCGAGGCGGACTGGGCTACTGTCTGGACATGAAACTGAACGGCGCACGAGTCCTCGTTACCGGAGCGTCACGAGGCATCGGCGAAGCCATTGCACGAGAGGCTGCTGCACGAGGGGCCAACATTATTGGTGTTGCTCGTAGTGCTGGCGCTCTTGGGTCTGCCATGCAACAGATCAATGGTGTGGCGTTCCCCTGCGACTTGTCGGTGGAGTCCGAGCGAGCCGACCTCGTAGGTCGATTGGAATCGATTCATGGCCCCATCGACGTGGTGGTGAACAACGCAGGCATCGACGACACCAAGTTGTTTGCTCAAGCCTCCGCGACCGACGTGCAACGTGTCATCACGCTCAACCAGGTGGTGCCCATCGAGCTGATGCGACAAGCCGTGCCGCTCATGCGTTCGCGTGGGCGCGGACATGTAGTAAACATCTCCTCGCTCGCAGCAGCCGGTGGGTTTGCCGGCATGACCCTGTACTGCTCATCCAAAGCCGGTCTCTCGGGGTTCCACCGCGTGTTGCGTCACGAGCTAAAAGGCTCACCAATCGGGCTCAGTTTGGTGGAGATCGGACCGATTCCCACCGACATGTTGGCAAACGTCAAAAACGTGCGTGCCGCAGAACGGATGTTTGCTCGGTTGCGACGTTTGCAGTTGTTGCCGGAGATTCCACGCGAGCGAGTTGCCCAAGCGGTGTGTGATGCCATCGAGCGCAACAGCGCAAACGTGTGCTTGCCGAAGCGCGCGAAGATCTACCCGTTGCTGGTGGGACTGCCGCAGCGAAT
>SXPV01000108.1 GCA_005793215.1 Actinomycetota bacterium | reverse complement strand
TTGGCAGTGGTGGCGATACGTGCATCGACGATGGCACTGAGCGAGCGGCCGAGCCTTTGCTGGTTCACCACGGTGGTGAAGCGAGAAATCACGCCACGTCGCATCAATCGACGCACGCGATCGGCTGCCGCATTTGCCGACAGTCCTACGCGATCACCCAGCATCTGCCATGGGATTCGGGCGTCTTGTTTGAGAATATCGAGAATGTCGTGGTCAATCTTGTCTAATACTGCGGTTTCCGAAGCCATCAGGCCATTGTAGAGAAGATTTCTGCGGTTTACCCAGCAGAAGCCAGACCAAACTCAAGAGATGACCGCGATTGCACCGATCAATCCAAATACCAATGTGCGACAGGACCGCACGGGAGATTCCCCCGTCACGTTGATTGCTCGCTACTTCAGCGGTCACGTGCCGGCGACTCCGCTCGCTGCGAACTTCGAAGTTGACGCCTGCCCCGGCGCTTCTCGTGCCTTGCTTCGCTTCGCCGACGACATCGGACGTGCCGTGGGCTACGACCGCGAACAAGGCGGTGCACTCATTCAAGACATCTTTCCCGTTCGTGCCAGCGAGCATCATCAGGTATCAACTTCGTCCAAGGTGACGTTGGGGTCGCACACCGAGACGGCGTTTCACACCCACAAACCTCGGTATGTGGTGTTGATGTGTCTGCGTGGCGACCCACACGCCGCAACAACGTACAGCGACATCAACGACATCGTTATGCAATTGTCTGATGAGTCTCTAACAGTGCTGCAATCCAACGAGTTCGTCACCACGGTGGATCCCAGTTTCATGTCGAATGGCGAACCTGATGCCACCGTCACAGTCACCCCAATCACGAAGACATCAGGGCGCTGGAGATTGGTGTACGACGAACTCCTGATGTCCGGCACAACGTCTCGCGCGTCTGACGCACTTGCCGAGCTTCACCGTGCCGTAAAGGCATGCACACAGCAGGTGGTATTGCAACACGGAGACCTGCTCGTCATTGACAATGATCGGGCGATACATGGTCGCACTCCATTTACGCCTCGCTACGACGGAACCGACCGTTGGTTGAAGCGCTCACTGGTCGTTCGAGAGCTTCCAGCAACCGAGGTTGTTGGACGCGTTATTCAAACGCGACTATAAACGTCAACGATTCGCGAGAGCTCGCAATTCATCTCGGTATCGAGCAAGTACGGCTTCCCCAGAGCCGCCAAATACCACGTCGTCAAAAGTGGCATCGCGATGGGCTGGCTGTAACACGGGCTGAGTCAACAATGCGACCGTTGCCTCAAGCGAGTCGGTTTGGTGGGATCCGCCGAGTTCATCCCAGATGGTACGGACCGAAGCGTCCTGCAGATAACGCGGGCGTACGTAGGGTTTCTCCAATAGCACCGCATCGAACGCAATGCTGGAATCCACATCAACCAACACATCGCATGCACGAATGAGGCTTGGCGAAGATACACCGTCTATCACCATCACCACATTGCTTCGTCCAAGCGCCGACAATTCAGCCTGGCTTAATGCCGCATCCTTGGCGCGTAGATGTCCACGAACTACGAGTTGCAATTGGGATTGATTTCCAAGTGCGCCTATCAACTTCAGGGTTTCGACTTTGTTCACCAGGTTGTTCCACTTCGGTACAAAGAGCAGTACTCGCCGAAACTGGCCATCCACCATCGGCGGCAGTTCCGCGGTCGGAGCAGCGTCGTACAACCGTCTCACCCACACATCGTTGAAACGAGCGCTACCCCACACCTGCGTATTGGCACCGCTCATGGTGGAATTGTTCACGATTACCCTCCGGTGATATTCCGAAGCAAACACATACGCTGTGTGCGAGTCGCGATCCGCAAACGGCAATTTTCCGGAGTGCTTCTCCATTTCTGATTGAACATGCTCACTGCGAATGATGGTGGTCTTGGTGGAATGCCCGTGTGGTATCGACACGGTAGGAATGTTCATTGAGCGAGCGGCAAACTGCAGCTGCATAAAGACATCGGCCGACCACCATCTCACCAGCAACTGCACCCAAGAAGTGTGTTGATGGGCAATCCCCTCCTTCCACTCCATGACTACTAGTCGCACATTGTTCTGTAGAAGTGTCCGCTTAAGCCACCAACGATTCCATCGAAGTCGTCCAAGACGTTCTCGCAATCGACCATGAGTTCCCCACGGCGCGACCGACGTCAGTTTCACATTTGGGCACTCCCGCAGCCACCATGTAGTTGACAGTTCACGGTGCACTGCCGCATCAGCGACATACACCAACACCGACGATCCGTCACGCGCCACCGACCAGATTGCGGGGCTGATGTTGTCGGCATCAGCCTGTCCTGCCAGGGCAAACAGGATGGTGCTCATCGCAACGTCTCGAGGCGCGTCACCTTTTGGCAGTCGTCCGTAGGCACGTCAGCCTTTCGCGGCGTGCGACATCAAGGTATGTTCAGCAAACCACAAGTTCGCGTACTCACACTCACGGTACGAGTCAAAGTACGGGCCACCGAGGGTGTAGTGAATCAATCTAGGTGTAGTGGACATCGTCATTTCACCAACGAGATAGTTCCAGGTCGTTGGCAACGCACCAATCTGGTCGTCACTTGCCAGCCACTTGTATTGATGGAGAAACAGTCCTGACTCTTTCGCCACCACCTCTGGCGTAAGAGAAGTACACAATGCATTGTTGAACATCATCACACTCGACCAGTTCTTCTTTTCGTACTTAGTTTGCGTTGCTCCAAGAAATTTCACGTCGTCACGAGCCACGTAGTCGTGCTTCACGCACATAACCGCGTATTGCTCATCGCGCAATGCCCACAATTCTGCAACATCCGTGGTCATCAGCATGTCGCAGTCCATGAAGATCGACCATCCCGAGTAGCCGCTGAGGTACGGCACCAAGAATCGTGTGAACGAAAAGTCGGTTGATTCGATCGAAGAGCGTTCGCGTACGTAGAAACTCTTCATATGTTCCTTCACCAAGGGAGTGATTGACACTGGCTGCGATGCATGCCGCAAGATGGAGTGAGACAATACGTGGTACGCAACCGATTCGTTTTCGTCGTATCCGATGAAGACGCGAATCATGTTTCAGTACGTGGTGGGCTGTGGGCCAGCAACTGCAACGGCTTGGCGAATCAGCAACAACTGCTCCAACAATGGCTTCATGCGGTGCAACGGAATCATGTTGGGGCCATCGCTGGGTGCCTTGTCGGGGTCGGGGTGTGTTTCCATGAAGAGCCCATCCACCCCCACTGCAACCGCTGCGCGAGCTAGTGCACCCGCGTACTCCCGTTGTCCACCGGATGATGTGCCTTGTCCACCGGGCTGTTGTACCGAGTGTGTGACGTCGAAAATAACCGGTGCAGAACTCGCACGAAGTTGCGGCAGACCCCGATAGTCGACGACCAAGGTGTTGTAACCGAAGGATGTGCCGCGTTCCGTGACGAGCACATTACGTGCTCCACCGCTACGAAGTTTCTCCACCACATTCTTCATATCCCAGGGGGCCAAGAACTGGCCCTTCTTTACATTGACTGCTTTGCCGGTGGCAGCAGCTGCCAACAACAAGTCGGTTTGTCGACACAAGAACGCTGGAATTTGCAACACGTCAACGTGCTTGGCAACCACCTCTGCATCAGCACTCTCATGAATGTCGGTGAGCACAGGAAGACCAAATTTCGTGCCGATATTTCCCAACATCGACAACCCTTCGTCGCGTCCTGGTCCTCGAAATCCCGACAACGACGTTCGATTGGCCTTGTCGTAACTGGCTTTGAAGACGTACGAGATACCGAGTTGTCCGCAGATTTCCTTCATCGTTCCCGCAACGTGTTCAGCAACGGCAATCGACTCGATCACACATGGTCCAGCAATCAGAACGAGTGGTTGCCCATCACCACAGGCCACGCCTTTGCCTAACTGAACAACCATCTGGTGTACGTCGGGGGTGGTGGCAAGAGGCGTCACGATAAACCAGCTTGAACGAGGTCGTGCATCCGTAACATACCAACGACATTCTCGTCGTCAATCACGGGCAACACGGTGATTGCCTTCTTTGCATTGCGTTCCATCAGTGTGAGTGCCTCAATCGCAGGAACTCCCGATGACACGAAGATGGGGTGTGCCGTCATCAATTCGCGTGCGGTGATTGCGCCCCACTTGTCAGCAGGTGTCCGCTTGAGGGCACGACGCAGGTCGCCGTCCGTGATAATGCCGCCCAAAGAGCCTTCACTCGTGGGATGTTTCACCAACACCGCACCAATGGCTTGGGTGGTGAGTGCGTCCACCACATCGGGCAAGGTGGCTGAGTCTGCCACCATCATCAATTTTTCGCGTGGAATCATGAGATCACGGACCATTAGGGTGAGACGGCGACCAATGGCGCCTGCGGGATGATTCATCGCAAAATCGGCCACTGACACGCCTTTGGCAGTCATCCACGCCACGGTAAGTGCGTCGCCGATTGCCATGGCGACGGCAGTACTCGATGTCGGAACCTGATCTATTGGTGCTGCCTCATGTGCAACTGACGCATCGAGCACTGCATCGCAGTGAACTGCAATTGACGACACTGGCTTTCCGAGAATTCCCAACAATGCTGCTGCTCGCTTCTTTACGTAGGGAACAATTGCCAACAACTCGTTGGTTTCACCACTATTGCTGATCATGATGATGACATCACCACTGGCCACTACCCCGATGTCGCCGTGTAATGCATCCAGAGGATTCAGATACACCGACATCAGCCCCACCGATGTGAAGCTCGCAGCAATCTTCTGGGCAACAAGGCCCGACTTTCCGACACCCGTGAGAATCACCTTTCCGGTGCAGTTCACCAGAACGTTGACCGCAGAGGCCGACTCCTCTGGGTGGATGCGATGAGCGGCCGCAATGATCGCCTCGGCTTCGGCCAACATTACCGACGAAAGCGATGATTGAGCGGTCATCAGTTCACCAAACTTCGCGCACGCTCAAGATCGGCCGGGCTGTCGACCGAGAGCGTGTTCTGGGCATTGGCGACGATCTCGTAGGTATCAATGGTAATTCCATTTTCTATGAGGCGAAGTTGCTCTAATTTCTCGGCATTCTCGAGTGGTGACGGTGCAAGATGCGACCATTCACGCAATACATCGGCACGATAGCCGTACATACCAACATGCCCCCAATGCACACCGTGGTCGCGCCACTCACCGGGTTGCGAACCCCTCACATGCGGCACCTGCGCTCTACTGAAGTACAGCGCCTGGCTGCGACTACCCACGACCACTTTGACTACATCAGGGTTCGCCAATTTCTCTGTGGGCAATGGATACACGGGTGTCACCACGGCAGGTGTCGGAGTTCGATCCCGAAACACTGCACACATGGACTCCACGATGTTGGGGTCAACAAACGGTTGATCTCCCTGGACGTTGATAACGACATCCCCTTGTAATTGGTCAATGACAGATGCGATTCGTTCCGACCCGGAGGAGCAGTCCAGCGACGTCATGAGCACGCGGTACCCCCAGCTGCGACCATGATCGGCTACTTCGACGGAGTCGGTGCACAACACCACTTCGGCAAGTGATGGTGCCTTGCTCGCCTCGTCGAGCACTCGGCGCAGCATCGGCTGACCACCAATGTCGGCCAGCACTTTTCTCGGCAAACGCGTGGACTCCAGTCGCGCCGGAACCGCGACGACAAATTTCAAGCGGGTGAAACCCTTAGCGACCACCGGCGACAGCCGGCACAATGGAAACGGTTTGCCCACCCGACACCTCGGTGTCAAGACCTTTCAGGTAGCGCACGTCATCATCGGCAACAAACACATTCACGAACTTATGGAGATTCCCTTGATCGTCCAGCAACTTGGCGGCGAATCCCGGATGGACCTTTTCCAACCCCTGCAGTACATCGCGAACTGTGGAACCGTTCACCGACACCGTGCTGATGCCGCCAGAGACTGGACGCAATGTGGTGGGAATACGAACGGTGACTGACATGTATTTCAGGCTATCGCTCTCGATATCCGCGCAGAATCAGGTCAGACACCATTCGTGCGCTCATCGTGACGAGTGGCAAGCCACCACCCGGATGTGTCGCGCCACCGACGAGATACAACCCCTTTCGTGGTCCACGCATCGCTGGGCGACGAAACGCTGCGTTACGTCCGTTGGACGACGTGCCATAGATTGCACCACCCGGCGAGCGATAACGCATCGCAATGTCGTGTGGTCCGATAACTTCTGCGAATCGAGCACGGCGACGCAGATCAGGGCCGATCGCCGCCAACCGCTCGAGCAACCAAGGTCCATGTTGACGCGCATCGATTGTGGAATCTGCAGGAGTATTGATGAGAAGAAACCAATTCTCACAGTTGGCAGGTGCTTGTGATGCATCGGTCACGCTGGATACGCACCCGTAGATGGTGGGTTCGGTTGGTACGCGACCTGCACGAATATCGGCAAACTCGCGACGATAGTCACGCGAGAACCACACGTTGTGATGACCGATCATTGGCGTGCGTCCCTCCACTCCGACCAACACGGCAATACCACTCGTCGAGCGCTCAGTGCGCTCCACTGCTCCCAAGCGTCTCCA
This sequence comes from Actinomycetota bacterium, assembly GCA_005793215.1. Classification (GTDB taxonomy): domain Bacteria; phylum Actinomycetota; class Acidimicrobiia; order Acidimicrobiales; family Ilumatobacteraceae; genus F1-60-MAGs027. The sequence goes on along the minus strand of SXPV01000108.1, from coordinate 6,999 downwards.
GTGAGGTAGCAAGTCTCGGTACATGTGTTCGGCATCGGCATTGACGACAACCACTGGTGCCACCACCTCCTCGTCTGCAAGTCGCAATCCGGTCACTCGTCGTGGGGTTGCATCAATCTTGGTGACCTCCGTACCCAACCGAAGCTCCACACCGGCTCGTTGCGCAACCCGCACCATGGCATCGCGTAGAGCACCAAGCCCACCACGCACGTACCATGATCCAAAGTCGGCCTCAACTGCGGCAATGCAGGCGAGCGTTGCTGGGGCACGAGCGGGGTCTGACCCGCTGTACGTTGCGTATCTTCCGAGCCACTGTCGTAGTCGCGTGTCTCCGAATGTCTTCTCACCGCGTGATTGCAATGTACGAAAGGCGTCGATCCGTAGAAAGTCGCGGGGCGACTGCATGCGCCGCAGGAGTGAAAATGGCGAAGACATGTCACCAGCAAAGAACGTGCGGTTGCTCACGTGCCAGATGGTGCGTGCACGAGCGAGCAACGCCAGATACTCCGACCCCGAGCCAGGACTCCAGGACTCCAGTGCCTCGGCAGTTGCAATCGGCTGATCCCGAAACGTCACGGTGGAGGCGTCGGGCCAGAAGTAACGGAACGACGGATCCAACCGTTGCAGGGTGACTTCGTTCTCAAGACTCGTGCCTGCAAGTCGAAAGACGTCGTCAATCAACGTCGGCAACGTAAGCAACGATGGACCCGTATCGAAGGTGAAGCCGTCACGACTCCGCGACGTGAGTTTTCCACCCAGTTCATCGTTGCGCTCGAACACCACGACCTGTCGACCGGCAACAGCCAGACGAATGGCAGTCATGATTCCACCCACTCCACCGCCGACGACGGCTACGTCGCAAGTGACGGTCACGGCACGACACCAGTGGGCCGAGAACGGTGCACCACACCACGCCAGAGACAACCTCCCATCGCAATGGCGCCAACGACCGCCACCACGATGTCGTCAAAGAAGAACACAAAACCGATGGTGTACATCACCGTGAGCGTTGCATAAGTGATCAGTGGAATGCTGACGTACTCCGTGACTCGCGATGCAGTCAATGCACGGTCACACAGCACTACCGCCATGGCCGAGGTCACGATTGCCGTAGCGGTCCATCCCGCATAATTCACCAACGGAATGCCGCGAAATGCCAGCGATGACGTGTCCCACTCCCAATACCCCTCTCCGACCATTTGTGGATCCAAGAACACGTCCCACGCAGTGATGGACGCAGCCATCCACAACACGCGTCGCCACGTGACCTGCGAGGCGAGACGAAACATCCCGTGCACAATCAGGGTGATTGCTGCCCAGGCACACGACACGAGCAATGGCACGCCGCCGACTCGTGGTGACAGCGCCGTGGTGTAGTCGTACTCACCAAAGGGAAATCCCGTGTTGCTTCCCAGGAGCTCCACACCGAAGGTCAACACCATGATCGATATTGCGGCAACCACTGCTCGAATTCCACAAAGTGCCCATGCACTGAACACACTGACGCACAACAACCCCAACACCACCACATTGGCCAACACCTGACGCTCGCTACCACCACGCGGAAACAGCGGGGTCGCAATCATCGCCGCAACCGTGAGTACCAACGACACCGTCGCAGCCGGCTGCCGGCGTAGCCCCGTCATCATGAGTGCGCCAACACGACAGTCACTCCAGCACCACGGTCACACCAACGCCACGGTCACACCAACACCGCTCCTATGAGCCAAACGGCAACACCAATCGTGCCACCATGATGGCTTTTTGCAAGGTGGAGACTGACGCGCGTTTGGCAAACACGTCATAGTGCTGCTGCTCGATCCGATCGAGAATTCGGGAGTACAACACCCGAGCAGCACGAATGCACCGAGCGGATCGGTTCGGCAACATTGCGATGCCGTCATCCGCAGACACGTACAAAGTTCGACACCGCGCAATTTGAAACTTCATGAGCTCCACAAACTCTGGTGTGCACTTCCGTTTGGACAAATCAACCCCGTAACGACGCACGTCTTCCTGGGGGATGTACACGCGGCCGCGGTCCAAGTCCTCGTTCACATCGCGCAAAAAGTTGGTGAGTTGAAATGCATTACCCAGGTCGCGAGCATGGTCGAAGGCTGCATCGTCGTGCGGCTCCAGGATCGGCAGCATCATCTCGCCGATCACTGCGGCAGAACCGTCCATGTATTGCAACAAGTCGTCCCACGTTTCGTACTTTTCGACGGTGAGATCCATGGTCATGCTCCGCAAGAAGCGGCGGAAGCACTCTGGATCGATGGGAAACTTTCGCACAGTGTCGACCACCGCCATGAGAACGGGATCTGTAGAAGCACCTGCAGCCAGATCGCGAAAGAATCGTTCGCCAAAACTGACGAGTGCGGCTTCGCGTTGTGCAACCGGCACGGGGCCAAGGTCGTCCACGATGTCATCTGCGTACCGGCAAAACCCGTACAAGGCATGCACATGTGGACGCTTGTCGGCGGGGAGCACTTTGGTTGACCAGTAGTACGTGGTGCCGTGGCGTTTGTTGAAGTCTTTGCAGAGGGCATAGCTCTGTGCCATGGTGACTGGGCCTGTTGGCAAGGAGTGCGTGGTTGGAGTTGGTGATGTCGGCACCGCTTACCTACCGGTGCGCTCGAGGGCGTAATCGGCGATGCGACGAGCGGCAAGTTTCCCCGACACCAACACCATCGGAACTCCGACACCCGGCACGGTGGATGAGCCGACGAAAAAGAGTCCTGGCACACGTTTGTCTTTGTTGTTGGGACGAAACGGACCGGTTTGGAAGAACGTGTGCGCCAACGCAAATGGTGTACCGCGCTCCATGCCCAGTCGTTCCCAATCAAGCGGATCGTAGATGCGCTCCACCACCACCTCGGTGGGGTAACCAAGTTTGCTGACGCGCTCGCGTACGTCTCCGACGATGCGGTCTCGTTCACGTGACCAGTCGATCTTTCCGTCCAGGTTCGGTGTTGGCTCCAACACGTACAACGCCGTATGGCCTGCTGGCGCCAAGCCAGGCGTATCGATGGAGTGGAGCGTCACCAAGATGGACGGATCGGGCATCCGCACTCCGTCTTCGATGAGTGCCTTGAACGAGCCATTCCAATCGGCACCGAAGTGAATATTGTGATGCGCTGCGTTGGAAGCCGGCAGACCCTTCACGCCTGCCACCCAGAGCAGACAACTCGGGCTGTATTTCCCGTTACGAGCAACTCGTGGCGCGTCAACACCACCGAGGAGTGTTCGGTACGCAACCGGAAGATCGGGGTTGCACACCACGGCGTCACACGCGATGCGCTCACCTCCTTCAAGCTCTACACCCGTGACATAACCACGCGAACCCGTCGAGCGCAAAATGCGTGACACGGTGGAGCCATAACGGATAGTGACGCCCGCGGTCTCCACAGCGCGAGCCAGGCCGCTAGCCATGGCGTGCATGCCACCTTCGGGAAAGTACACGCCTTCGACGGAGTCCATATAGGTAATGACCGCGTACAGCGACAAAGCCTCGTATGGCGCTAACCCTGCGTACATCGATTGAAAGCTGAAGATGCGTTGCAGGCGATCGTCCTTGAAGAATCCGCCAACCTTCTTGTCCAACTTGCGAAAAGCCCCCATCTGCACCAGGCGCAGCCCATCGCGCCACGGGCGAGCCAAATCCAAGACGGAGTCAAAGTTCGTGTCGATGAACGAGGACATCTCTGCCTTGTAGAGATCCTCCAACCATGCACAGAACTTGATGAACGACGCCGCTTCCACCTTGTTGGAGAATCTTGCAATCTCTTCGGCCATTGCCTCACGGCCATGGCGCACGAGTAGTTCACTGCCGTCTTCATACACGGCGCGATACATCGGATCTACCTTCTTGATCTTCACATAATCGGCCATGTCGGTTCCCGCAGCAACAAATGCATCTTCCAACAGCCCTGGCATGGTCAGCACGGTGGGCCCGTTGTCCAAACGGAAACCATGTGAGGCAATTACTCCTGCTCGTCCACCCGGAATGTCGTCACGCTCCAGCAGGGTCACGTTGTGTCCGCTTCGCGACAGATACGCGGCACTTGACAGCCCGCCGAGTCCCGCTCCTATCACCACTACGTGCATGGGTTTGTTCGTCATAACAGAACGCTCATACGCGACGATCACTGACAAAGTGGGCAAGTTCCACCAGTTCGGCGCGAACTGCAGCATCAATTGGTGCTGAGCTGATTGCAGTAATGGCTTGGGTGGTGAGCTGCTCGATCATGGTTTCCATCTCTGACAGTGCACCACACTCGACGATGGTCTGCTGCACCTGTGCCACATCTGTGTCGGAAAGCACGCTGGTTCCTACGCGCAACAACACATCGCGCTGGGAGGAAGTTGCACGAGACAACGCCAAAGCCATCAAAGGCGTGGGCTTTGCCTCGCGTAGATCATCACCCACTGGCTTGCCGGTTACGGACGATTCGCCGAACACCCCGAGCACATCGTCACGCAACTGGAACGCATCGCCAAGCGGTAAGCCATACGCCGAGTAGGGAGCAATCAACGAGGTCGATTCATCGGCAAGTAACGCACCGAGATGCAATGGTCGCTCGATGGTGTACTTGCCGCTCTTGTAGCGACAAATGCGGGCGGCCTTCTCAGGACGCCGTTCGTTTTGGGCCGAACCAAGCATGTCGAGGTATTGCCCGATGTTCAGCTCCACTCGGAGCTCATTCCACATCTGCCATCCACGCGGGCCAAGATGCGACAACAACATGTCGGCATACACGAACGACAGATCACCGATGAGAATCGCAGCGCCATCACCAAACCTGCGTGCATCGCCCGACCAACTGCGTGCCCGATGCTCTGCTTGCATGCTCTCGTGTGTGGTAGCGGCACCGCGGCGTGTGACGGAGCCATCCATGATGTCGTCATGAAAGAGTGCGAAGGCGTGCAACAACTCGAACGCCGCACCCGCATCGATGACTCGTGCGTCAGTTGCAGCACCTCCAGCGCCAACAAAACCCCAAAAGGTAAATACGGGACGCAAACGCTTTCCACCACCCACCACCATGCGCGTGAGTTCGGCAAAGGGGGTGGCGAGATCGGCGTCGAAACCCACCCAACGGGCCGCTTCCTCGGTGAGTAGTGCACGCAGCCGGTCGTCCACATGAGTGGCGATATCGCGCAGCGACGCTGGTGCCGAAGTCACGAGACGAGGCTACGCCAGCATCAATAGAGAAGTCATTGACGCAGCGTGTGCATCAGCGTGACGCTTCGGGAAGCTGAATCTCCTTTACTTCCAGGCGTGCAGCAGCGATGCGATCGCGACACACTTTCACGAGTTCGGTGGCGCGTTTGACTCGTTCGGCAAGTTCGTCAACGTTGATGTCCTCATCGGATAGCGCTTCGAGGATCTCCTCCAGTTCGGTGACGGCATCCTCATATCCGATGTTTGCTTCGTCCTTTTTTCGTGGCATCTCTCTGGTTGCTCCTTGGTGTCTATTCGTTTGTGCCTGATGGTGTTGTGACAACGACGGTACTCACGATGGCGCCATCGGCAACACGCGTGGTGACATCGTCGCCGAGCTTGGCGTGCTTCACCGACTTGATTACCTTGCCCTCGGAGCTGTACGTAATGCTCCAGCCACGACGCATGAGCACAACGGGATCAAACCCGGCAATCTCGGAAGCCAGCAGTTTGATGCGCGATGTGGCGGCCTCAAGTGCGGTGGTACGCAGCGTTCGAAGTCGCCCTACTGCATTGGCGACGCGACGCTCACTATTGGCCAGTGCAGCCAACACCACGGTGGCAATGCGCTGTGCAGCGGTATCGACCTGACGCACGAAGTCGTTCACCTTCTCTACGATGGCTACTGCACAGGCCGTTGGCGTCTTATTCCAGGAGTACGCCACTTCGTCGGCAATGCTCTTGTCGATGTCGTGACCAATCCCGGTAAACACCGGTTTCGAGCAAACGGAAATGGCTCGCGCTACTGCTTCATTGTCAAAGGTTGCCAGGTCGGTGCGCGAACCACCACCGCGAATGACAGCCACCAACTCCACATTCAATTGTCCATCCAGCAGCGTGATCGCAGCCGCAACCTGCTCGGCTGCACCATCTCCCTGCACTCGAACATCACACAAGGTAATGGTGAAGCCGATTCCGGATTCTTCGAGTGTCTTCATGAAGTCGGCGTGGGCTGCCGAGCCCTTGCTGGTGACCACTCCGATGGAGATTGGCACGAGTGGCAGCGTCGTGCGACGGTTGCGATCGTAGAGACCCTCGTTTTTCAGCCTTGCAATGATCTCGTCACGCTGGGCGGCAAGATCGCCGAGCGTAAAGCGAGGGTCGATATCCGACATCTTGAACCCGAACTGTCCCGTAGATCCGTACACGTCGGGGGTGCCACGTATTCGCACTTTGATGCCCGACACCACATCCATGTCGTGCTGCTTCATTTTGGGCATCAAGCGCTGTCGTACTCCACGCCACAGCTTGACGGAAATCACGTGTTTCTCGCCGTCGTTGTCCTCCACCAAGTCGAAGTACACATGCCCGCTGCTTGGCTGGCTCACCTTGCCCACCTCGCCGTACACCCATACCTCGCGGAATTCTCGCGTGAGGACGGCGTTGATTGCATCGATCAGCTCGGACACGCTCTGAGCCGAGTCGGCGACGTGGTTGATCGACACATCGGCGGTGTATTCGGTGTCGTCGGCGAAGTCGGTCATGAGTGAGGTGGCGTTGTGAGGTGTGCTCCCGCAAATCTAGGCTGACGGTCTCATGGTAAAGATGCGGCGGCTGGCACTTGTGGTCACCGCAATAGTCGTGACATCGAGCTGTGGTGAGCGCCTGGTGTACGAGGCCAGCACCGATCCCACTGTCGCAACCGACAGGTCGAGCGTTGCGACCACCAACAGTGATGCGCAAGAAGAAGGCGACGAGACCGCCCCCAACACCACCAGTACCAACAGCATCGAGTGGGGTGCGTGCGATACCGCGTCACCTTCCGGAGTGCTCGA
>SXPV01000107.1 GCA_005793215.1 Actinomycetota bacterium | reverse complement strand
CATCCCCAAGGAAGCCGCCACGTTCGTTGAGATTGTTCGCCAATACGGATACTCCACCGGCGCATTCGGCAAGTGGCACCTGACGCCTGCGCACGAGCAGACGCTCTCCGGGCCGTTCGATCGATGGCCGACTGGTTTGGGATTCGAGCGGTTCTATGGGATCTTGAGCGCGGAGGCGAGCCAGTACGAGCCACCGATGTTCGACCAAACCACGCCGGTGATGCCGTACGAGGGTCGCGACGACTACCACATGACCGAGGACATCACCGACCGTGCAATCGATTGGATTCGACTGCAGCGCGCATCGAACCCGCACCGACCGTTCTTTGCGTATCTCGCTACCGGTGCGATGCATTGCCCGCACCATGTGTGGCCGTCGTACATCGAGCGTTTCAAGGGTCAGTTCGACGACGGGTGGGATGCGCTACGCGAACGCGTGTACCGGCGCCAGTTGGAGTTGGGCGTCATTCCTGCGGGTACCACGTTGACGCCGCGACCCTCCGAAGTTCCCTCGTGGGACGAGTATCCCGACAAGTACAAGCCGGTGGCGGCGCGGCTCATGGAGGTGTTCGCAGGATTCATGGCACACACCGATGAACAAGTCGGTCGACTTTTGGCATCACTCGACGAGATGGGGGTCACCGACAACACGTTGTTCATCTACATCACGGGCGACAATGGGGCATCTGCCGAGGGCACCGTGAACGGTGCGTGGAGTGCGCCGTCGTTTCAAAACGGATTACCGGAAGAACCCGAATGGCTGCTTGCACACATGGACGACTTCGGCACGGCTCGTTGCGAGAACCACTACAACCTTGCCTGGGCGTGGGCGCTCGATGCTCCGTTCCAGTGGATGAAGCAGGTGGCATCGCACTTCGGTGGAACTCGCAACGCCATGGCCGTGCAGTGGCCGAAGCGCATCGTCGACAAGGGTGCACTACGGAGCAACTTCCATCACGTCACCGACATCTTTCCCACTGTGCTGGATGCCGCCGGTATTCAGGCGCCGGCCTCGGTGAACGGGCTTGCACAAATGCCGATCGACGGTGTCTCGATGCTGCCAACCATGACGTCGGCAGCCGCCCCCGAGAACCACCACACCCAATACTTCGAGATGTTCGGCAACCGTGCGATCTACCACGAAGGTTGGATCGCGTCGTGTTACCACGGTCGCGTGCCTTGGAAGCGATTCGACTCCGTTCCGTTCGACGGCCCGCAAGAAAAGTGGGAGCTGTACGACATCCGCAATGATTTTTCGCAAGGCAACGATCTTGCGGCGGCGCATCCCGAAAAGTTGGAGGAATTGCAGCAACTCTTCGATGCTGAGGCACGTCGCAACAACGTGTATCCGTTGAAGGAGCCCATCCAAGGGTTCGGACCAACGTTTGCTGTACCTGATGCGCTCGGCAACCTCACCAAGATGACGTATACCAATGTGCACTTCCGGATGCCCGAACGTTCGGTGGTGAATCTGAAGAACTGCTCATTCCGCATCACCGCAGAAGTCAACGTTCCCGCGTCGGGTTGCGAAGGTGTCATCGTGGCGCAAGGCGGCAACATGGCCGGGTGGTCGCTGTACGTGGGTAGCGACGGCAAGCCTCGTTACCACTACAACTGGTTCGGGCACGAGCATTCGGTGGCAGTCTCGTCGCGCGAATTGTCGCCGGGTCGCCACACCGTGGTGATCGACCATGCCTACGACGGCGGTTTTGGGGCCGGAGGCGACTCCGTGATGAGCATCGATGGGAGTCCCGTGGGCCATGTGCGGATCGAGCGCTCCGTGCCGGTGATCTTCTCCATCAGTGGTGAAACGTTCGATGTCGGTCTCGACAGTGGGGCAGCGGTGGGCGACTATCCCCACATCTACCGATTCACGGGCGAAATCCATGGCGTCACACTGGAGCGGCTGAGCGAGCCTTCAGCTCACGTGAAGGAATTGATCGCCGATGCGGAGTTTCGCGCCAGCCTCGCGGTGCAGTAGTCGCGGCTCAGCCGTTGCGAATCGCGTGCAACGTGTCGGTGAGTGCATCCAACACGGTTGCGAGCTGATCGTCGCCGAGCGTGAGGCTGAGGTTCATCATCCCGCGTGCCGCGCTGTAGACGCCACGTTCAAGCAACCCGAGGAACATCAACTCCTGCAAATCGACATCGCGTCGAGCGACATCGTCGGCGTTGTGCGGCGGAGCAGGCAGGGCATGCAACGACATCATCGAGCCGAAGCCGCTGACGCACACCGGCAATCCCGAGCGAGCCATGACGGTCGCAACCGCCTGTCGGAACTCGTGTCCACGTTCGGTATGTGCAACGGCCACGTTGCTCGTGAAGATGTCGCTCAACACCACACAGCCGGCGGTCATCGACGACATATTGTTGTTGAACGTTCCCGCATGCGCGACGACCTTCGTTCGATTGGACTCCGGGCTGGTGTCGAATTGGTCTAGCAGCTCGGCTCGGCCGCCGAATGCCCCGAAGGAGAATCCGCCCCCGATGTACTTTCCGTACGTACTGATGTCGGGTTGCACACCAAGCAACGCAAACATGCCCTTGGCTCCGTGACGCGAGGTCATCACTTCGTCGGCAATAGTCACTGCGCCAACCGAGCGCGCACGAGCGAACACTTGTTGCGCGAAGTCCTTGTGGGCCGGCACACATCCGCCCGAGCCGAGCATCGGCTCCATGACCACCGCAGCCAATGATGCAGTATGTTCGTCGATCACGGCCAACGATCGTGCGGTGTCGTTGTACGGAGCCATCACGAAGTGGTACGGCGCATTCCACGACGCTGCACCACTGGCGAAGTACAGCAACCCTCCGTGGTAGCCACCGTGAAACACCAGAATCTTGTCTCGTCCCGTCGCTTGCAACGCCGTGGTGATGGCCATCAGGTTTGCTTCCGAGCCCGAATTGGTAAAGCGCACCCGATCGAGCCCGAATCGTTCGCACATCAACCGAGCAAGTCGCGCTTCTGCGGGGTGGATGCCACCCACACTCGTATTGGTTTTTAATGCGGCGGCAACCGCATCGATGACTCGATGCTCGCTGTGTCCGAGCAGTCCGGCGGTGTAATCACCCAGCATGTCGATGTAGTCGTGCCCATCGACATCGCGCAGCCGTGATCCATTGCCGGAAGCAAACGTGAGTGGGAATGGAGCGTGGGTGAGCACGGTGCGAGTGTGACCACCCGGTAGGAATCGGCGGGCCTCGTCGTAGTGCTTGCGACTTTCTGGATTGCGATCAGCAAAGTTGCTGCGCGCTTTAATGAGAGCCTCGGTGGTCACACAACAACAGTAGGTGGGAGCGCTTCGCGTCGCGCGAGCGCACGAACCCGCGCCCGTGTGCGTGGTTGCTACTGCGGTAGAAAGTACGGAT
>SXPV01000106.1 GCA_005793215.1 Actinomycetota bacterium | reverse complement strand
TCGCTGCGTCGCGCAGTGTTGGCTTCGGGTGTTGCCCTCAGCGTGGTGTGTTACGTATTGGCGATTACCACGGCGCGCTAACAGCCGGTGGCCGCGGCGCGCTCACCCGCCCCCGTGGTGTCGACCCGTTAGCGAATGCCGCTGGCAACGATGCCCAATACCGCCACTCCCAACGCCACGCGATACCACACGAAGATGTTGAAATTGCTTCGTGCAGCCAACCGTTGCAATGCGGTGATTGCCAACCAGCCAGTGACTGCTGCGGCGCCTACGCCAATCACCATTGCCGAGGCCAACCCATCGGGAACGCCATCAATGATCAAGCCCACCACTTTCCACACACCAGCCCCCGCAATGATCGGTACGCCGATAACGAACGACATCCGCACCGCTGCGGCGCGACCGTAACCAAGTGCCCGCATGGCAGAAATGGTGATACCGGAGCGCGACGTACCCGGATTCAACGCCAGCACTTGTGCGGCACCGATCAGCCACGCATCTCGCACCGTGAGGTGTTCGGGCGTGCGCTCACCGGTGCGGCGGTCTGCCCACCACAACACCGCGCCGAAACCAATCAGCGATACGGCAACGGCAACCGGTCCGCCGAGTTGCTCGGCAATCACATCGTCGAACAGCGCACCAACGACCGCGGCGGGCACTGCCGTGAGCAGATACAACCACGCCAGGCGACCGTGCGGTGTTGCGACTCGCTCCTCTGCCGACGCGACGGGGTAGCGAACTCCGGCAACCATCAGCTTGGCCAAGTCACTGCGCACTGCAACGACCACTGCCAACAGCGTGCCGAGGTGCAGCGCAGCATCGAATGCGGTGCTTACTGACTCGCTGTCGAGATCACTCCAATTGAACAGCCATGGCACCAACTCCAGGTGACCACTGGAGGAGATGGGGAAGAACTCCGTCAACCCCTGCACCACACCGAGGATGAGCGCGTGCCACCACGACATGGTGATGACGACGCTACTGAGGATGGAGGTTACGAGCCGCTGATGGTCACGTCGGCGATGACGAGCGACAATCCGGCAGCGCGCATCGGCAACCAATCGACGTCGTTGCCAATCGCCACGATGTCCTGCAGCATGCGCTGCAACGTGGATCCGATGGTGAACTCCCGGATAGGTGCTCCTACTGCCCCGTTCACGATGGTCATTCCCGAGGCACCCGTGGAGAAGTCACCCGAGATGGGGTTCACGCCGCTGTGCAATCCGGAAACTTCCTGAATGAGAACACCATCACTGATCGATGCAATCAACTCGGCTTGCGACTTCGCACCAGGCGTTACCTGCATTGCCAAACATCCGACTCCCGGTGAACCGGCAAACCCGCCGCGCGTGGCGTTGCCCGTACTTACGGTCTTCATTCGGCGTGCGCTGTAGGAGGAGTGCACGAACATCTGCAACACGCCATCCTTGATCAGCACGTTGCGTCGGGCGGCAAGTCCTTCGCCGTCGATGTCGGTTGCGGTATAGGCAAGTTTGTTGGTGGGATCGTCCACCAGGGTGAAGAACGGTACGGCGACCTGCTCGCCCAAACGATCGGCAAAGATGCTGCGACCCTTCGAGACGTTCTCACCGTTGAATGCGCTCGACAGCACACTGACGAATTGCGATGTCACGTACGGGTCGAGCACGATCGTGGTGCGCTTGGTGGATGGCTTCGTGGCACCAAGTAATCGGGTTGCGCGATCGGCGGCATCTCGAGCCGCTTTGTCCAAGTCGAAGTCCTTCGGCGAATCTCCAACGGAGAATCCAAATCCCGTCTGGGTTTCGTCGCCGTCATCGGCCAAGGTCACGACCGAGACATAACACGAATTCGCTCTTCCGCTGGTGCGAATTCCCGTGGTGGTGGCGAATGCGGTTTCGCCCCAACCATCGTCGTAGTTGGCTGATTCACTGCGCACGCGCGAGTCGGCAGCCAATGCTCGGCGCTCCAAATCCTTCGTCAAATCCACCTTGGATTCCGTGGGAAAGTTGGCGAGTTCGTCATCCCAGAACTTCTGCGGAACTGGTTCTACTCCATCGGGCATTGCCAATCCGGCGAACTCGTCACGGGTGCCGAACTGTACGTTGTCACGCGCTTCCGCAAGTACCTCCGCGATGGCGCTTTCGTCCAAGGTGCCGGCATAGGCCGTGCCGGTGCGACCGTCCTTGATTACTCGAATTCCAACGCCATCACTCTGTGCCGAAACGAAGTGTTCCATCTCGCCTTCGTAGACGCGAACCGACGTTTCACCGCCACGGCCTACGTACGCCTCGACCTGTTCACCTGGCTTTGCTTGCGCAACGATGCGGTCGGCGATCGCCTGCAGTTCGGGAACTTCGACTTTCATTGGTTGCTCACTTCCCTGCTCGGGCTACGATCATGCCGCGGTGCCACCGATGGTGAGGCTCTTTACTCGCAGGGTTGGCTGTCCATCACCCACGGGAACACCTTGGCCATCTTTTCCGCACGTGCCCGGGTTGCCCATGGCAAAGTCGTTGCCGAGCAAGTCGATGTCACGTAATACTTGCGGGCCGTTGCCGATGAGGTTGCCGTCACGCAATGGTTCGGTGATCTCACCGTTTTCGATCAGATACGCCTCGGTCATGCCGAACACGAAGTCACCGCTGGCGGTGTCCACCTGTCCGCCACCCAACTTGGCCACGTACACGCCGTTCTTGGTGTCGCGCACGATGGCATCCGGATCATGCGGGCCATTGAGCACGAACGTATTGGTCATGCGCACCATCGGAAGATGCTGATAGCTCTGCCGGCGACCGTTACCGCTCTGGCGACGACCTTCTTTGCGTGCACGGAGATAGTCCCACATGTAGTCGGTGAGCACACCATCTTGAATCAGCACGTTGCGCTGCGACGGGTGACCTTCGTCGTCGATGCCAATCGCGCCCCACTCCGCCGTCATGGTGCCATCGTCGATGAGTGTCACCAACGGTGATGCCACCAATTCGCCACGCTTGTCCTTGTATACGCTCGCACCTTTGCTGATGATGTCGGCTTCCAAACCGTGTCCGCACGCCTCGTGGAACAGCACCCCACCCGAACCGTGCTTGATCACCACCGGGAGCGATCCCGATGGTGCCGGACGCGCACTCAACTTGGTAACCGCCTGCTGTGCGGCTGAGCGTGCAAGTTCCTCGATGTCGTTCTGATCGAACACTTCAAAGCCGATGGTGTGGCCGAGTGACTGGAAACCGGTTTGCATGCCACCGTCGCCACTCGCCACCACGCTGACACGCAACAAGGTGCGAACCTGCTCGTCCGCGGCCAGTACGCCGTCGCTGTTGGCGATGAGTATGCGCTTGCGCGAGTCGCCGTAACCAGCCGAGACCTGCACGATTGCCTTGTGAACTGCCCGGGCTGCGGAGTCGACTCGTTGCAAGATGGCCACCTTGTCGCGCTTGGCAATCTCGTCCGGCCACTTCTCGATGGTGTTCACCGGATGTCGTACCACCGCGTTGAGCGATACGGAGTTGACGCCACCGCCACCACGTGATGCGGCGGCAGCTGCGGCTTCTGCCGCGGCCAACAATCCCTTCTCGCTGAGGTCGCTTGTATGCGCAAAACCCGTGGTATCACCCTTCACCACACGAATGCCGGCACCACGATCGCGACCACTCGACACTTGTTCGACTTTTCCGTCGTCGAGTCCGGCTGACGTGCTGCGCTTGTCTTCCACGAACACCTCGGAAAACTCGGCTCCGGTGGATTTTCCTCGCGACAACACCCGCGACAACACTTCTGGTTCGACCAATAGCGCCTCGTTGTTTGACATGCCGAGAGCCTAGCGACGCAGGAAAACTGGCCGTCACTAGCGTCTTTGTGTGATGGATGGCACGAAAGAACTGGAGCCATCACCACGAGTGCATCGCACCATCTGGTGGAAGGAAGCACTCATCGTCACGGCGTTCTACGGCGTTTACACGCTGGTGCGCAACGTGTTCGGATCGGCCCTCGTGTCCGGGAGCCAGATTCCCGTCGAAGCGTTCGTCAATGCAATGCGAGTCATCCGAATAGAGCGTGCGCTCGGCTTGTATCACGAAGAAACGATCCAGGACTGGTTCCTGCCGCACACCAATGTAGTGAAGTTCTTCAATGTGTACTACGGCACCGCCCATTTCTTCGTGACACTCGCCGTCTTCGTCGCGCTGTTCATTCTTCGTCCGGACAAATTTGCACTCTGGCGAAACTGTCTTGCGGCAATGACCGCACTCGCGATCGTCGGATTTGCATTCTTCCCACTCATGCCTCCGCGTCTCCTCGATGCCGCATGTCCGCCGGTCAGTTATGGTGCTGCATGCATCGAACATGAGTTGCGCAATTACAACGGCGCGGAGAACTTCGGGTACAGCGACACCATCAAGGAATTCGGTGGTCCATGGGCATTCGACCGCGGCCCGGGCAAGACGCTCTCGAATCAGTACGCGGCAATGCCGTCACTACACATTGGTTGGGCAACGTGGTGTGTACTGGCCATGTTCCCACTTGCGAAACGACGCTGGGTGCGAATTGCATTGCCCATCTATCCACTGGTCACGCTGGCATGCATCGTGATTACCGGTAACCACTTCTGGATCGATGGCGTCGGTGGTATCGCGGTCTTCGCCGCGGGATATTGGATCGGTGCCCGAATTCACCGCTGGAATGAGCATCGCCTCCTCGCTCGGCACGCTGCAGCGGCTGGGCATCACGAGCCCCGTCAGGGCTAGCGTTCTAGGTTGCTATGGCGCTTGCTGATATTCGCCAACCGAGCGATTTGCGCGGGCTGAACATCTCCCAACTCGAGGAACTCTCGGGCGAGATTCGTGACTTCATCGTTGCTGCCGTTGCTGAAACCGGTGGGCACTTGGGTTCCAACCTCGGCGCAGTGGAACTCACCCTGGCGCTTCATCGCGTCTTTGAATCACCCCGTGACGCCATCCTGTGGGACACCGGACATCAGTCGTACGTGCACAAATTGGTGACGGGTCGTCGAGGTGGATTTTCACAGCTGCGCCAAGCGGGAGGTCTCTCGGGCTACCCGAGCCGCGAGGAGAGCGTGCACGACTTCATCGAAAACAGCCATGCATCCACCGTGTTGTCGTATGCACACGGCATGGCGGTGGCGCGCGACAAGGGTCAACTCGGCGATCGTCGACATGTGGTGGCTGTCATCGGCGACGGATCGCTCACCGGCGGCATGGCGTATGAGGCACTCAACAACCTCGGGCACTCCAAGAGTCGGGTCATCATCGTGCTGAACGACAACGGCAGGTCGTATGCGCCAACGGTGTCGAACCTCACCCACCAACCTCATCCATTGGAAGAATCCAATGAGATGCCGGGGTCGCGCGGTCGCTTCACGCGTCGCATGGCACGCGCACTCACCAATGTGCGGCTCAATCCGGTGTATGTGCGACGCCAGCGACGTTTGGAAAAGTGGCTACACGATCTTCCGGTTGTCGGCCCACAAGCCGAACGCGGGCTCGAAGCAATCAAAGCCGGCATTCGCGAGTACCTCCAACCCACTGCATTCTTCGAAGCATTGGGTGTTCGCTACGTGGGTCCCGTCGACGGCCACAACTTTGCCGAACTGGAGCATGCGTTGGGCGCCGCAGCAACTCGATCCGAAGAGGGCCCCATCGTGGTGCACGTGCTCACGCAAAAAGGCCGTGGATACTCCCCCGCCGAAGACGACGATGAGAAGCACTTGCATGACGCACCCGTGTTCGACCCCATCAGCGGTCCAC
>SXPV01000105.1 GCA_005793215.1 Actinomycetota bacterium | reverse complement strand
ACGCCCCGCGAAGCCGCCGAGTTGCAGGCCTCTGGAGTGATTTCCGGTGGGATGATTCCCAAGGTGGAGAGCTGCCTCCACGCGGTCGAAGGTGGCGTTGGCGCAGCGCACATCTTGGATGGTCGCGTGGCTCACGTGACGCTGCTCGAACTGCTCACCGATGCCGGAGTTGGCACCATGTTCGTTTCCGATTCGGTTGGGAGAAAATAGTGACGCCAACACATGCATTCGCAACGTCACCTGCGTTGACCGACACCATCGGCGTCTCGGCAAGCGATCACTGTCCTTTCATGCCGGTATTCGGCGCACCTCAGGTGATGTTCGTTCGCGGTGAAGGCACGCAACTGTGGGACGTGAACGGTAAGCGCTACCTGGACTTTCTCTCGGGAATCTCCGTCACCTCGCTCGGGCATTCGCATCCCGAAGTGGCCGATGCCATCGCCGAACAGGCCCACACGTTGTTGCATGTGAGCAACTTCTTTGCCAACCCCGTCGCGACTCGCGCTGCAGTGATGGTGGATGAATTGTTGGGTGGCGGCGGTCAAGTGTTCTTCTGCAACTCCGGTGCCGAAGCCAACGAAGCAGGCATCAAATTGGCGCGCAAGTTCGGGGGACGTGGTCGACACAAAGTGGTGAGCATGCTCGGCAGCTTTCATGGCCGAACGCTGGCTGCGCTCGCAGCAACGGGTCAGCCGACCAAGCACGAGCCCTTCCAGCCGATGCCCGAAGGGTTCGTGCACGTTCCGTTCGGTGACATCGCAGCTCTTGACGCAGCCGTAGATGGCACCGTTGCCGCCGTGCTGGTGGAGTGCGTCCAAGGAGAAGGTGGAGTGATTCCGGCCACCGACCAATGGTTGCAGCAGGTTCGTGCGCTGTGCACCGAACGTGGTGCGTTGATGATGATCGACGAAGTACAAACTGGTTTTGCGCGGACGGGTGACTGGTTTGCTTTCCAGCACGCCGGTGTCCGACCCGACGTGGTGATGTTGGCCAAGGCGATGGGCAACGGCATGCCCGTTGGTGCATTGTGGGCACCACGCGACATTGCGAAGGTATTCGCGCCTGGCGACCACGGCAGCACGTACAGCGGCACCGCCTTGGCCACCTCGGCAGTGTGTGCGGTTATCGACATCATGCGGCGAATCGATGCACCTCGTCTTGCGCGCGAAAAGGGCGAATTGATTACCTCGCATTTGCAGCGAATGCCCGCGGTCAAAGCGGTGCGTGGTCGCGGATTGTTGCTGGGAGTGGAGCTGGGTGAAGGCGTCGACGCCAAAGCCAAGCAACTCGCACTGCTTGAGCGCGGATTGGTGACCAATGCGGTTACCGCCACGGCGTTGCGGCTGGCGCCGCCCATCACCGTGACGCACGATGAAATTGCAGAAGCAATGGAAACGCTGGCGGGAGTACTCGTATGAGGCACTTTCTCGACACCGTGGATCTCAGTCGCAAGGAATTGGCGCGCGTCATGGAGCTGGCGACGCAGCGACAAGAAACCCTTGGCTGGCCACTTGCGGACTACGGCGTGGCGCTCATCTTCGAAAAGCCATCCAATCGCACTCGTCAGTCGATGGAGATGGCGGTGGTGCAACTGGGTGGACACCCCATCTTCACGCGTGGCGAGGAAGTGGGATTCGATGTCCGCGAGTCGGTGGAAGACATCACGCGAATCCTGGCCGGCTACCACGCCATGATCGCAGCCCGCGTGTTCGACCACACGGTGTTGGAACGAATGGCGTCGCTCAACGATGTTCCAATCATCAACATGTTGAGCGACAAATCACACCCGCTGCAGAGTGTTGCCGACGTGCTCACCATGCGTGAGGAGTTCGGGTCGCTCAAGGGAAAAACCGTCGCGTGGATTGGCGACTACAACAACGTCGCGCGTTCACTTGCCGAAGCCTGCGCACTTGAGGGTGCACACATTCGATTCGGATGCCCGAAAGGGTACGGCGCCAGCGATATCGAGTTGAAACGAATCGAAGCGCTCGGAGCCGCCAGCGTGGTGCAGGTGGCGTCAGCTACCGATGCAGCGGATGGGGCCAATGCGGTCCACACCGACGTGTTCGTGAGCATGGGACAGGAGGCCGAAACCGAACGTCGACTCCGCGACTTCGCAGCGTTCCAAGTGGATGAGAACGTGATGGCAGCCACGGATCGCGACGCGATTTTCATGCACTGCTTACCGGCCCACCGTGGGGTGGAGGTAGCCGCCGACGTCATCGACGGACCCGCCAGTCGTGTGGTGCGCCAAGCGCACAACCGGATGCACGCAGCCCGGGGCGTGCTGGCGTTCTTGTGCGAAGAAAATGACATCACGAAAGGGGACACCAAGTGACCAGCAAAGTACAACGCCAGCAGACCATCGCCCGCATCATCGCCGAAAGATCCGTTACCAACCAGCCGATGTTGCTGGAGCTGCTCGAGGAAGAAGGTATCGAGGCCACTCAGGCAACGGTGTCGCGTGATCTTGAGGATCTTGGTGCGGTAAAAGTGCGAGTACGCAAGGGTGAAACTGCGTACGCGATTCCCGACTTCGCCCCCGACCGCATCGCCCCACAGGATCAGCTGCGTCGCGTTTTGTCGGAGTGGGTGGCCGAAGTGGAGTTCAGCGACCCCATGGTGGTGGTTCGCACGCCACCAGGCTGTGCGCACGTGGTGGCGTCAGCCCTCGATCGATCGCGGATCAAGGGCATCATCGGCACAGTTGCCGGCGACGACACTCTGTTGTGCGTTGCCGACGCCAAGTACGGCGCCAAGCGACTCGCGACCGATCTCCGAGTACTCGCTGGCTTGTCGAAGGCACCACGATGAACGACAAGCACTTGTGGCACGGACGTTTCAGCGAAGCACCGTCGGATTCGCTCATGGCGTACACCGCCAGCATCGGTTTCGACGTTCGCCTGTGGCGCGACGATCTTGCGGGCTCCGTTGCCCATACGCAAATGCTCGGTGCATCTGGCGTGCTGCCTCAGACCGATAGCGATGCCATCGTGGCAGCCCTGCGCCAGGTGGAAGCCGAGTTCGCTGGCGGGACGTTCCAACTTGTGGAAAGCGACGAAGACATCCATACCGCAATCGAGCGTCGGGTTACCGAAATTGCCGGGCCCGCTGGGGCGAAACTCCACACGGGTCGCAGCAGAAACGACCAGGTTGCCACCGCGCTACGGCTGTTTGCCAAGCGCGAGCTTGCGGCCACCGCCCGACGCGTTCTTTCGCTGATCGATGTGCTCGATCGTCGCGCTGACGAAGTAGGAGCCACGTACCTGCCGGGCTACACGCACCTGCAGCGGGCGCAACCTGTGTTGCTGTCGCATCACCTGCGAGCCCATGCATGGGCCTTCACCCGCGATGTCGATCGTTTGTTGGATGCCATCGCGCGACTCGACGTATCACCTCTCGGTGCCGGGGCACTTGCCGGCACTTCGCTTCCCACCGACGCGCGGGATGCTCAGCGGCGTCTTGGATTCGGTCGGGTATTCGCAAACTCACTCGACGCAGTGAGTGACCGTGACTTCGTCGCGGAAGCCATCTTTGCGCTCACCATGATCGGACTGCACCTGTCGCGAATGGGTGAGGAGTGGGTGCTGTGGACCACCGAGGAGTTTGGTTTCGCCACCCTCAGCGACAAGCACGCAACGGGATCCTCGATGTTGCCGCAGAAAAAGAATGCCGACATCGCCGAACTCGCACGCGGAAAAGCGGGTCGAGTGATCGGCAATCTCACCGGACTGTTGGCCACGTTGAAGGGTCTGCCCTTGGCGTACAACCGCGATCTTCAGGAAGACAAAGAACCGTTGTTCGACTCGCTTGATCAGGTGAACCGTGGTCTGGAGGCCATCGCGGACATGGTTCCGGCGGCAACGTTCCATGTCGATGCCATGCAACGCGCAGCCGATGCTCCGGCCGCAGTGGCCACCGACGTTGCGGAGTGGCTGGTTGCGCGCGGAATGCCGTTCCGTCAGGCGCACGCCAAGGTGGGGGAGTTGGTGTCGCGCTCGTTGAGTAATGGCACGCCCTTGGTGGACTTGGTTCGCGCTGACAGTGACCTGGGCCCGGATGCCGCGGCGTTGTTCGCGCCAGGCGTGGCGGTGCAGCGTCGT
>SXPV01000104.1 GCA_005793215.1 Actinomycetota bacterium | reverse complement strand
GCACCGTCTTCGATGATGCAGGCTTCGAGATGCGCCAGATGGCCAATCAGCGCATCGTTGCCCACGGTGGTTGGCCACTCCAACGTGGTGTGTACCACCGTTCCGTCCTGAATGCTGGTGCGGGCACCAATACGGATCTCGCCATCATCACCGCGCAAGACCGCCGTGGGCCAGACACTCGACTGGGGTCCGATGATGACTGAGCCGATGATGACGGCGTCGGGGTGAACGAATGCCGTGGAGTCGATGGTGGGCTCTTGGGAGCCGAGCGCGTAGATGGGCACGAAATAGTTCTACTAGCGTGGGTTGCTCATGACGCGGCGGATGGATATCGAGGTCACCAGTACGCGCCCCGACGGCTCGTTCACGTGGCGTCAGGCTGGCGCTCGTGCGCCGAAGGGTTCCGGACCAGCCGAGGTGTTGCCCAGCGGTGCCAAGATTGGCGACGTCTTGCGCGCGGACATCGAAATGGACATGGACGGACCGGTCATCTTGGGTCTTTCGCCGATCAAACAGCGCGAACGCAACGTCACGCTCCTTGCCATCACCGGTTCGGGGGCAGCCTTCACTCCAGTGACCGAGGTGTCCACCAATCGACGCACGAAGCGCGATGGGCGCAGCAAGGACGGTAAAGGTCCACGTGGCGACAAACGCGGTCCTGGTCGCGGACCCCGCCCCGAAGCCGGAACGAAAGCCACCCCCCGCACTCCGCGTCGTGAATTTACGCCTCCCCCGCCGGAGTTACCGAAGCGTCCTCGTGCCACTCGTTTGCGTCCGCTCAATGTGCATCGTCAAGCCGTGCTCGAAGCGCTGAAGCCCGAAGAGCGCGTGCTGGCCGAGCAGGCACTTGAAGGCGGTATCGGTGCGGTGCGTCGCGCGGTGAACAAACAGAACGATCAACTCGTCAAGGCTGGCAAGCCGAAGATCAACGCTGATGCCTTGGTGAACCTGGTCGTCGAACTCCTCCCACGTTTGCGTGTTGCCGAGTGGCAAGACAGCGTTGATGCCATCGAAAAGATCCTCGACACGGTCGATTTGCGCGACCTTCGTGCCGTGGTCGCCAAGTCGAATGACCCAACGCTGATGAAGGATCCCAACCTCAACGCCAAGCGCGATGCGTTGCGGAGCGCCCTTGAACGTCGCCAGGCAACCGAGATGCAGAATTGGTCGGACGACCTTCGTGCTGCGGTTGACGTAGGTCGCATCGTTGCCGCGCTCAAGATCTCCGGCCAGCCACCGAAGGCTGGTTCGCGACCCGCAGAGGACGTCCGCGCACGGTTGATCGCGCTCACCTTGGAGCAGCTGTCACCAGACAGCAGTCCCGAGCGTTGGGTCATCGTGCTGGAAGCCTTGGCCTTCGCCCCGATCCACAACGAAGTGGTGCCAAGCGCTGTACCGACACGAGTAACACCTGAACTGACCGCCACCGTCCAGCGTTTGTCCCCGGCGATTCCGCGTATCGCAGCGCTCTTTGGCATTGTTGCCGACCCCAAGGCCCAGATGCCCCGGCCGTTGCGCAACGAATGGCGCGACAAGAAAACCAAGGGTGCCGGTGGCAAAGCCGCGAAACCTGCCCGGCCCGCCACAGCGGAATCTCCTGCCCGGCCCGCCACAGCGGAATCTCCTGCTGAGCCCGCCCCGGCTGACACCGTCGTTTCTACCGACAACTAGGCTCTCGCGCATGTCAGATGCGCAGATCGTCACCTACGAAGTATCCGGAAAAGTTGCCCTCATCACGCTGAATCGTCCCGATGCCCGCAATGCGGTGAACGGCGATGTTGCCGCCGGTCTCGAATCCGCGATCGACAAGATGGAAGCCGACGAGAACGTCTGGATTGGCGTCTTGAAGGCCAACACCACGGGCCAAGAGCGCCCGGTGTTCTGTGCAGGAGCGGATCTCAAGGCGATCAACTCGGGCAAGGCGGCCGACCTCAATACCAAGCGAGGAGGCTTCGGTGGCTTCGTGTATCGCGAACGCAAGAAGCCGGTCATCGTCGCAGTGGACGGTCTTGCCACCGCAGGCGGTTGTGAGATCGTTCTGGCAGCCGACATGGTGGTGGCCAGCACTCGATCGGCATTCGGATTGGCGGAAGCAAAGCGCAATCTCATCGCCGGTGCCGGTGGCCTGTTCCGTCTCCCCCGAATCCTCGGTCGCAACGTGGCGATGGAGGTCATCCTCACCGGTGAACCGATCTCTGCTCAGCGTGCGTACGAACTCGGCTTGGTCAATCGCTTGTGCGAACCCAACAAGGCGGAGGAAGCTGCTCTCGCCTTGGCTGCACAGGTCTGCGCCTGCGCGCCGATTGCGGTCTGGGAGAGCCGCAAGGTCGTTCTTGCCGCCCATACGAACGATGACGAGACCCTCATCAAGATGACCAACGACGGCTTCGGTCGGGTCTTGCAGAGCGAAGACACCAAGGAAGGTCTCACGGCCTTCATCGAGAAGCGTCCGCCGAACTGGCAAGGCCGCTAAACCGATTCGATCACCCGAGGATTTCGGGCGACACCAGGATTGCAGGATCTACAGCGGGGCTGTCGCCACGATCAGTCGCGCAGTAAGCCCGTTGCGTTCGTACAAATTCTTCGTTTCTCGATCACCGGGAAGTGACAGCGCATCGATTCGCCCACACCCTCGGTCACGAGCAGCGGTTCGTGCCGCACGTATCAACGAATCGCCGACGCCAACGCGACGCGCGAGAGGTGTCACGAACACACGCACGACTCGTGCAATCATCTCTGCTTCAACAACCGTCACGTGGAGCGTAAGGAATCCGACAACAACGGAATCCACTTCTGCCACCAAGGTGAGACCTCGCTCGTCGGACACCAGGAAGCCCGTGGGATTCTCCGCAAAGAACGCACTTGCCCCTCGCCCGCCGGCGTTGCTGGCTCGGGCTTGGCTTTCCAATCGTTCACATGGCTCGGCATCGGCACTCGTTGCCGGGCGAACCACCGGAGTCACTTTCGAACGCCTCCGAAGCGCTTGCCAATCTCCCGGGTTCCGAAACGAACCGTCATCTCACCGAGATTGCGCAGCTGGGCGACGCGTTGCTCGAGGGTCACATCGTTGCTTACTTTGATGTCACCGATGTTCTGCATCAACTGTTGACTCAGCACAATGGGCACGCCGATGAGCGCCTCTGCAATTGCCTTCGCGGACGCCAAACGCTCGTTGGTGGACTCCTGTGTCATTGGTTCGACCCAAGCATCAATCGTCGCTATACGACCGGGAATTTTGGACACAGGTCGTGGTCCACAGGACACTTCGGGGCCGACTTGCGTACCAGGAGGAAACACTGTTGGCAGTGGTCCTCATCGGGACGACGCGGCTGCAAGAGCGGTGTGCCATCGGTGGGGTCTTCAAGATCCACCACGGCAACTTCATCGTCCGGCGAGAGTTCGTCGCTACTGCGCAGCTTCTCGGCCAGGATGGTTGCAAGATCTGCTTCCTCGTCGTCGGCGCCCGACATTTCGTTCTCGTCGATTTCCTCAGAACGCTTGCGCTTGGGCTTCTCTGCCTCGTCGTCATCATCGAGATTCAAACGCTCCTCGTCGGTGACCACCACTTCGTCCGTGGCGTCGGTGGCAGGGGCTTCGATGTCGAGCGATGAGTCGGCTTCGTCACTCGATACTGCATCGGGATCGATCTCTTCACCTTCGGGAAGTTCGTCCGGATCGACCTCCAGGGCGGCAAGGTCGACCTCACCGCCTTCAAGGTCGATGTCGTCGTCGGGGGTGTTGTCGTCGTTACTCATTATCGCGCGCGAACCTTAGCCGATTTCCACCACAATCGGGCGAATTCAGGGTGAGGGGCGCTGTGAACCCCGTCGCTGCTCAATCCGGCGCTCGGATTCGAGCCGTTCCAGGAGCGGTGCCTCGGTGGTCATGTGCGTCATTGCCTCGGCAACCGCCCGATGGCCGGCCTGGGTGGCGATTTGGCGGTGCATCTCGAGGACCACCCGTCGGTATGCGGGATGACCCTGAGGGGCTGACCGCAGTTCCAGCATGTGCATGGCTTCACGGGCGTTGAACTGCATCACGTACCGCATGCGATGGGCCATGGCGACGGCATAAGCGGCCTGCTCCGGATAGTCGGGTCGCAGGAGCTCATACAGCGCCTGCGAACGTTCCATGGCGGTATCGAACACCTCTGCCCCGCCTGCCTCATCCACGAGTTCCGGGCGTGCGTACCCCAAATGCGGGGTGAGGCGTTGCCACTCGATCGTGAGGAGACGATGACGCTGCAAGTCCCGGAATGCGCCGTAGTCGCCAAGAACGTCGAACCGATACGACAAGCGTTCAAATGCGCGACCCGGTTTGTGCCGACGGTTGCTGCGCTCACCTACGTACGCACTGATGAGGGCTACACGCTGCACATGGCTGAGGGAGCGAACTCGTTCCAGCAACTGGGTTTCGGGCAAGTGGGACGATGAGTAACAAATTGCCGCCAGCAGTTTGTCCTCTCCGTCAGGATCGAAATCCACGAGGGTCACCTCGGGTGATTCCTTGGGCTCCACGATTCCGAAATACTCGTCCACCAAGTCGGCGGTATTGCTGGCGTTATCGGACAGGTACTTGCTCCATGCGCCACCGCGATCGGGCATGTCGACACGACGAAGGAACGTGGGAATCACCTTGCGCAGTTCGGTCAGCATCATGTCGGCATACGCACGTGCCTCGGGCAGTGGATTTGCGCGCATACGCAGCAGGAGTGCCTCGTAACCCTGTCCTGTGCCGTAAATGCCGACGTTGGAGAGTGACGCAGCGGGGAGTATTCCGCGTACGGCGTCGAGAGCCTTGGCACGCGTGGCCTGTCGGTAGATGAAATCCGAGTCGTTCGCACCACGCGGCACGGTTGCGCGCACGTGGGTGGTGACCATCTCCACCAATTCGCTGTAGGTGTCGAACATGCGGTCCATGTCGCCCACGTATCGGGTTCCGAAAGGTCCGCTCAACACATCGGGATCCCGGTAGTAGCGGTATCTACCACCAAGTCGCGCATCGTAGGAGATGTACCGCGTACTTTGCTCCAAGTACGACATGAGTCGTCCCCACTCGAGAATCTTGGTGAGCAGATTCGACGCCTGTTCGCACGCCAGGTGAACACCGCCGAGCTGTGCCACCGAGTCATCGCCGTATTCCACGAAGATGCGCTCGTAGAGCTCTTCGGCTCGTGCCACTCCGATGGTGGCGTCGACGGTTTCGTCACCCTTCAAGTCGAGATCATTCACGAATTCGTCGAGGAAGAGACGTCGCAAACTCTTTGCCGTGCGGCTGTAGCGAGCGAACAAGGCACCCTTCACCGTTTCGGGCAGGTTCACCAACGCGAACACCGGGAGGTCGAGATTGGTGAAATAGCGACGCAAGACCGCGGACTCGTCCGGCGTGAACTGCTCTGGAACGTAGACCGACACGAGAGTCGATACTACGAAAACGGGTCGTGGATTTAGAGCACCCCTGCAGGCACCACACCGTCGCCGAAGGCGGACCGCACCTTTTGCTGCAAATCAGGCTTCGTCCAGAGGTCGATCACCGTCATGGCCATGATCTTTGCACCGTCCAGAACCGCCTTGTCGGCCTGTGCGGATGCGGTGTACTCGGCAAACTGTGGAGAGTGCAGCGACACGCCGCGTGGCGATACCTGCAACATTGGGTGAATGGTCGGTGTCAAGTAACTCACATTGCCCATGTCCGTCGAACCGCCGCCGGTTCCAGGCATGAATGCAGAGGTGAGTGGACGACCAAGCGACGTGGAGTTCTCGGCATACGAATCGAGCAGGGGGATGTTGTCGACGATGTCGGCATAAGCGTTGATCTCCCAATGAAGTTCGGCGCGACAGTCCGTGGCCACTGCGGAAGACTCCACGCATGCAGCCACACGCTGCTTGAGCGGCTGCAGGGTGTCGATGGTGTCGGAGCGCACGTACCAACTGGTCTCTGCCTCGCGCGGAACGATGTTGGCCTTCTCCCCTGCCTTGGTGAAGATGCCATGGATTCGCTCGGTGGGACGGATGTGCTGGCGCAGTGCCGCAACATTCATGTAGCCCAGTACCGCAGCATCCAACGCGTTGCGTCCCAGGTGCGGCGACACGGCTGCGTGGGCTGCCTGTCCGTAGTAGCGAACGATGAGTTGTTGTATGGCGATGGCATTCATCCGCGCCAGGTCACGGTCTGCGGGGTGCACCATCATGGCTGCCGCTAGGCCATTGAATGCACCCGCGCGCGCCATCTCCACCTTGCCACCGCCACCCTCCTCAGCCGGGGTGCCCATCAACGTGAGGCGCCCACCGGCATGGTCGGCTACTTGTGCAAGTGCCAAGCCCGCCCCGAGTCCGGCGGCGGCAATGACGTTGTGGCCACACGCATGCCCAATTCCTGGAAGGGCGTCGTATTCACACAACACCGCGACGTCGAGTCCCTGTGAGCCGATCTTGGTTTCGAATGCCGTGTCCAACCCGTAGGCCTTGCGGGTGACCGGAAGATCACTCTTTTCGATCATCGAGGTGAGTAGTTCGTGGGCGAAGTGTTCCTCGAAATTCAGTTCGGGATGCGCGTGGATGTTGTGACTTGCAGAAATGAGGTCCGCAGCTCGACGGTCGATGTCGGCCACGACGTGGGCTTTCAGTTCGGCAATTTGTTTGAGGTCCAGAGCCATGCGGCAAGGCTACCCATCGCGCAATGGGCAGGCATCGCGCTACGTCGCGAGAAAGCGCTGCGAAACGCAGAGAGTCCACGCGTCGGGCCATACCGTGACGCGCACGGAGCGCACCCGACCGTACGACTTCCCGTCGATCGACACCGGCGCGGAATGACGATTCGTATCCCCCCGTGGATCGGCCGTGTTATGCCATTGCACCTGTTGGGCCCGATGCATGGTGAGGAGCGGATGGGGCAAGTGATCGCCAAGGCGCATACGACGCCGTATTGCCAGTAGCTGTCGAAAGGATGGGGTTGACGAAAACTCCAGTGCATCTGCGAGCCCATCGTTGGGGTGTGCGCGTGGCGCGATGTTGAGCGCACCAAGAAAACCGCCTGCACTCACCCACCACCGCGGTCGCAGGCGAGTACCCACCACCACGCTGGACACGGCGGTGATCACCTCACTGTCATGATTCAACGACACTTCCAGAATGTCGCACGGAAGTTGCAGGCACGGTTCTCCGATTCGTGGTGTCGAGTTTTTGGCGGTGTCGTGCGAACCCAGTGCGCGTAACAGGTCTCCCGTACCGAGGAATACGAACTTTGCGCCCCGTGCCACCGCTCGTGCCGCGGCCTCATCGGAATCGGCCGTGACTACATCGTGGGGTGTCGGAGAAACGACTCCCCACGGGGCGCCCTTCTCGATGGTCATACGTCCCCACCGAGTGGCATGGTGCTCGCGCTCAACACCACACCGCGCAGTACACGCTCGATTGCGCTGGATGCAGCCGACCGCGTCAAGTCGTTGGGTGAATGCTGCGCCACCTGTCGCAGGAGATCGATCAGTTGCTTCATGGTTCGAACGAAGTCGCCAGGCGTGGTGTCGTCATCGAGCACATCCGCCAATTCCGCGCCACCAGCCCACAACGCCACCGTCGCGACATAACCCGCATCGGGCGAACGATGCGGCGTGATGCCGGAGGCGGCTTCGTCACGTTGCAGGCGTTTGCTCAACACTTCGATTTGGCGATAACGCGACCGCAACTGGCTGGACGGGAACGACGGATCGGGTGCGGCTTCGGGGCTTCGATGTTCGTAGACGAACACCGAACACGCCGCAGCAAGTGATGTTGCGTCGAGCCCGTCGAGCAACTTCGTCGCTATGGCCTCTGCGACCAGGAGGTCGCTCTCATGGAAGACCCGCGAAAGAAGCGTTCCGCGATCGGTGAGGGCCCAGTCCTTCAGGTATCCCCATCGTTCGAGCAGTGCGACGACATCGTCGAAACGACGGCTCACCACTTCCGACTCCTTGTCGGCACGTGACACCAATTGTTGGAGGTCACGGTCGATTCGATCGGCGCTCTTGGCGGCGTTGATCTTGAATTTCAGGTCCGGATCCTTTGCACACGGGTGCGTATCTCGTGCCGCTGCAGGCGCAGTCTTGGGCTTGTCGATCTTCAGCCGCACGAGACGGTGAGCCAGTTCTCGAAGTACCCGTGGATCACTTTGATCGACGATCTGCCCCTTGTGCCCGGTCACTGCCGTTCCATCGATCGGAAGACGGGTTGCGGTTCGCACGGATCGAACCAGTTCGTCCGCCGTCAGTGCCCTGAGGGAGCGGTTGGCGAACAGCACCTTGATCTTGACGCCTTTGGCACGCACCGAGGTGCTGAGCACCAGACCGAGATTGTCATCGAACCATGCAACGTCGCCGGAACGAAGCGCCATCAGGCTCATCTCGATCTCCGTGCGATCGCGCTCGCCAGGATCACGCACGAACATCCGGCGGTACTCGTCGATATCTCCGAACTCGCTGCGCGATTGCTGACGCAGACGATCACGCTCCCGCTGTCGCTTGGCGATCCGCGCTTGCACCTCCACAACACCCTTGTTCGCCTGGTACTGGGCCAACGACAGGTTCAGCAGGTGATGGGTCTCTTCCGGCGAATGCGTGCGCACCAAGTTGACGGCCATGTTGTAGGTGGTTCGGAATGCCGAACTCAATCGGAACGTCCGGCTTGCTGCTACTGCCGCAACCTGCTCGAAGGTGACGAATGGATTCCACACCACGATGGCGTGTCCGAGCGTGTCTATTCCTCGTCTCCCCGCTCGGCCCGTGAGTTGCGTGTACGACGACGCCTTCAGCAACTCGTGGTGCTCGCCCGTGAATTTGGACATCTTGTCGATCACCACGGCACGCGCCGGCATGTTGATTCCCACCGCGAGCGTTTCGGTGGCGAACACCACCTTCACAAGCCCTCGCACGAAGAGCGCTTCAACGATCTCCTTGAACGTCGGCACCATGCCGGCGTGATGAGCAGCAATTCCCGACTCCACTTGGGCGCTGAAGGTGGTGAACCCGAGAGCCGCAAGGTCGTCGTCACTCAAACCGGCGGTTCGTGAGTCGACGATGTCTCGAATCTCGGCGCGTTCGGCTTCGGTGGTCAGCCGCAGCCCTGCCTTGAAGCAGGTTTTGACCGACTCGTCACACTGGTTTCGACTGAAGATGAAATAGATCGCCGGCAATAGGTCTTGCTCCCGAAGCACATCCACCATGTCGATGCGTGAGGGCGGAAACATTCGGCTACGTTGCCGTGACCCACCGGGCCCGCGTCGTCCACGTGGTGCGTTGCCGCCGTAGCGCCGCCCCGCCGTTTCCCCGGACTCCGCACGCAACACCTTTGGATTCGGCAAACCGTCGACAAGCGTGTCCACCACGACGATCTCATCGTTCGCTTTGTCACCGTAGGCGTACATATTGCGAAGCTCCACGGGGCGACGCCCTTCGATGACGACTCGAGTTGGTCCGCGCACCGTCGACAACCAGTCGGCTATCTCCTCGGCGTTGGAGACCGTCGCGGACAAGGCCACCAATCGAACCTCTGGATCCAGGTGGATGATCACCTCCTCCCACACTGGGCCGCGGTATTCGTCCTGCAGGAAGTGCACCTCGTCGAGTACCACCACTCCCAATGTGTCGAGTGCGGCGGATCGGGCATAAATCATGTTCCGCAGCACTTCTGTGGTCATCACCAGGAGCGGCGCGTCGACATTGATCGCGTTGTCACCGGTGAGCAGCCCCACCCGTTCGTTGCCGTGGAACGCGCACAAGTCGTGGTATTTCTGGTTGGACAGTGCCTTGATAGGCGCCGTGTAAAAACCGCGTTTGCCATCGTCGAGTGCCATAGCCAGTCCGTACTCGGCGATCACCGTCTTGCCCGACCCGGTCGGCGCAGCGACCAGTACGGACTCTCCCGCATCCAGCGCATCGAACGCCTGCACCTGGAAGTGATCGGGTGCGAACTCGTAGCGAGCCAGTCGTTGCTGGCGGGCCGTACTCGTCACTCGATTGCCGTCTTGCGACGACGCCATAGCAACACCGCGCCGATCCCCACCGCAATGAGGTACAACACCGTGAGCGGTATGCCCAGAGCCATCAACGTCACGGGATCGCCGCTCGGAGTAATGACTGCTGCAACCACGAAGATGATCACGATTGCATACCTCCACTGGGTGATGAGGGTGCGTGGAGTAACCACCTCTACCAACTGCAGGAACACCAGCAGTACCGGCGAAAGAAAGCCAACACCGAACGACAACATCATCAGCACCACGAGGTTGACGTATTTGTTGATCTGGTAGTTCTGGGTCACGTCAGCTCCCGACCAACCAATGAGGAACTCCAAGGCTCGATCCAACGTCCAGTACGCAAGCCAGGCACCAACTGCAAACAGCACCACCGACGAAAAGATGAAGAAATAGGAATAGCGCT
>SXPV01000016.1 GCA_005793215.1 Actinomycetota bacterium | reverse complement strand
TAATGCGTAGGTCGCGGGTTCGATTCCCGCCTCGGGCTCCAGTAAATTCAATGGTTTAACAGGATGAGATTGATTGAGAGATCAGCTTTAGGAACAAATTGGGAACATCTTGTTGCAGAAGCTAATGCCTTCGACGTCCCTTTGCATCTTGGCCCGCCACGGCGAGACGCAAATCAGCTGCAAACACTCCGTGGTGCGTTCGGCTCACTTGCACATGCGACATCAATGAGGTAGTCGCTGTATTCACCATTATTGAATGCTTCAATGACCCAATCTTCGAATGTATCGCATGCGTACAGAGTGCCTCGTAGCTGCACGTCTTGTGAGCCACCGCTCGCGGTCTCGCGGGCCGCACTGCGCCACTGCTGTGCGCAGGTCTTTCCTTCAGCCGCGAGTTCGGCGTCGGATCTTTCTCGTGGTGGGGCTGTCGTTGTGGGAGCGATTCGCTCGTACGCCGCATTTCTGCAGTCACTCAGGGGTCTTTCCAGTAAAAAATAGGGTGATTCCCCAGTGGGGATGTCGTACTTGTCGTTGATAATGCTTCGGATCTCAGCGTCTGCCTTGTTATATCTCTCGGAGACAGAGTCGTAAGCCGATTGGGATCGGGCAGGAGTAGTCGCAAGCTGGGAGTCGACGAACTCACAGAATCCGTCCGATAACAGTTTTGCTTCGCTTGACGCGTTGCGGATTGCATCATCGATTCGGGACTGTTGGACTCTGGAATTGACGATGGAGACCCCAGCGATCAGCAGAATTGCTGCAGCAATCGAGAAAAGAATCTTGTTTCTTTTCGATTCACGGTTGGCGGCTTCCGAGTAGACCATTGGAGTGGGGTCGGCTGGTTGTTTACTGTCAGATTTCACGCGAGCGAGTTGAGACTGATGAGCAGCAAAAAAGGTTTCAACGAAACGTTCATTCTGTTTCTGTTCTCGCTTGACTAGTAGAAACTGGTGGTTTAGGAAGCGGGTTTGAAAACTAAGGTTCGAACCTTCTCCATAGGTCCCCCCCTGAGCAACCAAGGCATTGTCGTGCGTGAGCACGGGCGACTGGATATCGGAGAGCTGGAAAGTCCTAGTAATTGTTTTCAGGCGCTTGCGCCCACAGAAGTGCAGACGCATGTCCGATACCGCTATGCAACCCCACTCCCAACGGTTTGGGCGAACCACGTACATTCCTTCTATTGAGCTAAGTAGCCGTTCATTTGGAAGCAGGCGCGAAGTAATAACTCTTGATCCGTATTCGTAACCGGGGTTGTGGGGGGTCGGCATGTAGTCAGACACAATCGCTACTCCTTATCGGGTTGACAAAACCAACTAACTAAGGTGTCAGGCTAAAGATACCTCGGCGGTACGACAACATCTCCGATACAGAGATCTAACTATTCCGTAGAACAGAGGATGGTCGGTGTCGCTCAATGAGCCAAGTTGATCTGTCCCCACGGACACAGCCCGCTGGACTTGAGAGTAGGTCTATCTCTCGACCTTCGTTCCTCGGAGTAGACGAGTTCCTACCCGCTTCGAATCACACGTCGTTTAAGGGTGGGGCGTGGGAACAATTTGGGAACATCCGCCGCCGTTCGCCGGAGTCCCTGCATGATTTGCGCTGGGGTTAGTCCTTACTTCACAACCGTCTGCAGTCGTACTTGTTCGGCGACGTTCTATTAGATAGTCCTCGTAATGCGTAGGTCGCGGGTTCGATTCCCGCCTCGGGCTCTGTCGATTAATACAAGTAGGATTTGTCGAAGCAAATGATGAATCCACCACGAATTCTTGCCCTCGAACTTGGATCGACTGCAGCTGGACGTGGAGTGTTGGAAGAGTTACGACAGTTAGTTCCAGGGATTTGGATTGCCGGAGTTGAAAAGCAACCTCAGTTTGAGAAATCAGCATTTGACCTCGTAGTTACTACTCAATATGACGCTTTTCTCGGACGTTACGAGTCTGTAGACACTGCGAGTCTGGCAATGACCCCTGAGCTAAGCAGTCTGATGGCGCCATACGAAGGCAAAATTCTCAATCTGCTTGGTCTAGCCGCCGTTCGTCCAGCGTCGAATTATCCGGCTCCAATTCGCGGAGTTCCGACCTATTTCGATTCCTATGACAGTCGGAAGGATCTGTTTGATCGCCACTGTCGATTTTGGAATTACATCCTTGAGCACCACCAAATTGACGCAGTAGTACATGAGAACCTCGGACAGGAGGGCTACGACTTCGTTGCACTTCAACTAGCACGTGCCAAAGGAATCCCCACACTTGTCTTCAATATCACTGGTCAATTCCCACGAGTGTTGTTTATTCAAGAAGATGAGGTGGGCCTTGGCAAACTCGATCTTGGGTACAAGTTGAAGAATCGGATTGGAAATGAGATTGAGAACGAGGATCCGCGATTTATTCGGCGGTCATTGTCTTCAATCAAGGGGTCGCCCGATGCAGGGCTTCGCTCTGAGAGCAAGGTCGGCAGTTACAAAACTTCTGTAGTTACATCATGGCTCTTTGACCGAAATATCTCTAAAAACAAACTCAATCTCGGGACCTCGTTTCGAATTCTTGGCACAAAGTTCACTCGATTCTTTAAATCACCGCAACGCAGTATCAGAACATTCTCGCGAACACGGAACCTTATGCGACACACTAGAGAGGCTCAAAGGGAAGAACGGCGGCATGTAGTCCAACCAAATCTTGAAGGTAACTATGTCTATTTTCCCCTCCACTTTCAACCTGAGACGTCCTCATCAATCAAAGCGAAGAGCTTTTACCGGATGCGTGAAGCTGTAGCTTTTCTGGCGGATGCTCTTCCTCACAACTGGACACTTATTGTTAAGGAACATCCACACCAGTTTCGACGTCTATTGAAGCGCGAGCCAGGGTTTTTCTCACAGATTGCAGCGATACGTGGCGTGCAACTGATTCATCATGCCACCAATAACGAGGACATTGTCCGGCGAGCACGCGCAGTAGCTTGCGTATCTCATTCATCAATAACTGCAAACGCTGCCCTTAATGGAACTCCAGTAATTAGCCTTGGAGAGTCTCACTTTAGAGAAGCACCGGGCTACTACTCCATAGAAGATTCGTCCAGCCTTCGCAGAGTTTTGGAACTAGTGCAGCGGAGTGAAAAGGAATGGCGTACTAGCGATTTCGAAGAATTCATCACCCGTTTAGAGAGATCAACCTTTGAAGGTGAATTTGGGGACAAGTTTGATGATGTCTCTGATGAGGAGTGGGACCGAACCATGGCTGCAACTCGCCATAACATCAGCAGGGTCATTCGGGAATGGCTACGAATTCGTGATCTCGTTGACTGACCTCAGCTAACGGATTTCCCAGCGAACTTCTACCGTCACACTCACTTCTTGGGTGCCGAGATCAATCACGGTTCCTGAGCTTTCTGCCATCGCATCAGCCTTCGCACCGACCACAACGTTGGTTGGTGCCGACACTTCGGTGAGATACACCACGTCGCCAAGGTCAACATCAAGGAGTTTCGCGTATTCCTCGGCTTTTGCGCGAGCCTTTGCCACTGCATCCTCACGAGCGGCTACCGCACCAACAGTCGCATCGTCCACTACGGGAGATGTGTAATTGATCGACACATTGGCGCCACCAGCGGCTACCACGGCATCGATCACGGCGCCGGCCATTGCGGCATCACGAATCAACACATCAAAAACTTGCGAGGCTCGATAGCCGACAATCTTTTGACCCTCGGACTCGGTGTAGCTGTACTCCGGATTCACCGTCACCGTTTGCGTAGCAACATCGGCAGCGTCAATTCCGAGATCGGTCAGTGCTGATCGCACGTTTTCCGAGGTGTTTGCTGCCCCTGACAGCGCCACGTCATTGGACTCCGCCAACACACTCACGCTGAGCGAAAGGCGAACCGCGTCTGGAACCACATCGGCCGTACCGGTTGCCTGCACGGTGATGCCTTGGGCAACACCGTTTTCCCCGATGTTGACGGTTTCACCGCACGCTCCAAGCACCAATGCACTTACCAGAGCGAGACACGTTGCAGTTATTTTTCGCATGGCGTCACGCTACCGAAGTAGACTTCGGACTGATGTTCGCGGCGGTTCCATGGCACTGGTGGCTTGGTGCGGGTCTCTTGCTGGCCGGCATCGGTGCGGTCGTGTCGTTGGTGGCCGGATATCTGCGCGCCGTGGAAGCAAAGAAGCATCCAACTCGAGCGCAACGACGTGCTCAGCAACAATCGAACTAAGGATTGAAGCGCCATGAGCGCCCTCATTGACGCGCTCTTCTCATCGCCATTGGCCAGTGGACTGTTGTCTTGCGCACGATTTCCTCACCGCAATACCTTGCACTGTGCCGTATCGGGCGGAGCGGACTCACTCGCATTGCTCTTTTTGGCGGCACGTACCGAGCAGCCAGTGACGGTCTGGCACATCGATCACGGGTTGCGTGCCGAATCCACACATGAGTTTGCATTTGTGGAGTCGATTTGCGCGCAACTCAATGTCGAATGTGTGTTGCGGTCCATTGCAGTAGAACAAGGCCCCAATTTGGAGGCGCGTGCTCGTGACGCACGGTATGCGGCACTTCCTGACGACGTGCTCACCGGCCATACCGCCGACGACCAGGCAGAGACCGTGCTCATCAACCTGTTGCGGGGTTCTGGCACCGCGGGTCTTGCCGGAATGCGACATGATGATCGTCCACTCCTGGGTATCCGCCGCAGCGAAACCCACGCATTGTGCGCGGAACTCGGCGTCACACCACTACACGACACCATGAACGATGATCATCGGTTTCAACGCGTGCGCGTGCGCGAGGAACTCGTACCGCTCCTCGTTGACATCTCGAAGCGTGACATCGTGGAAGTGCTGACTCGTCAAGCCGCAGTACTTCGCGAGGATGACGACGTATTGGAGGAACTGGCAGCAGTGATCGACCCCACTGATGCAAGAGCCATCAGCACGGCGCCGCGCGCCATTGCTCGACGAGCAATTCGTCAGTGGCTGAGCAATCCGAAACCACCCGATTTTGCGACAGTGGAGCGTGTGCTCACCGTCGCACGCGGCGAAGCGGTTGCCTGCGATATTGGTCAGGGACGTTCGGTTCGGCGAAGTCACCAACGGCTGGAAATTCACCTCATCCACATGAGGTAACATCGTCACCCGATGTCTCAGAAACTCCGTGGTAAGTGGGCGCTAGGAATCCAGCCCCGCGATCTCATCTGGATCGTCAAGAATCAACTCGCTATTTGTGAACGACCTGGCGGATACGGTGCGAGCCACCGCAAGGTTCGTCGCCAAGAGGAGGTCATATGGCTGCGTGAGAACGATTTCCACTGCATCGTCAACATCAGCAGCGCTCCCCATAATTTGCATACGTACGACGAGCTGGGAATGCCGTGTCGACATCTGCCCCTCCTCACCAGTGACGACATCGACCATTGGTGTCGCACTTTCTTCAACGAACTGAACGGCCTCCTGGCTGCCGGCACGCGTGTGATTGTGCATGCCGAAGAAGTCGGCGATCAACTCATCAGCATTATGGGTGCCTACCTTCGCTGGCTGGGCGTGGTGGAAGAGCCCACCGAGGCCGTCACGTTGATTGAGCGACTCACCAATCGCGCGCTCGAGCCAGCATCACGATCGCTCATCTTTCGTGCACACGAGCTCCGCAACGCATAACGTTCACCGAGAAGTTCATCACTCGCTACTCTGAACCATATGTCGCAACAGCGTTTGCTGGTGATTGGCGTCGGTAGCGAACTTGGCTCGCTTGCAACTGCCCTACTCGAACACGACGCCCGATTCTCCGACGTTCTTGGAATCGACGTACACCCGCCACGTCGCCGACTACGGCGAACCACCTTCGTGCGAGTGGAGCATGACGACCCGATCGGTTTCGTTCGACACGTGGTTGCGTACCGACCAGACGTTGTCATTCACCTCGGAGTGTGGGAGCCCCATGCCCGACTCGGCACCAATGACGCTCGCGTAGCAACCGGCAATTACGCACGGGCGCTCTGTAATGCGCTCGAACAGCTTGACGGGCTGTCACGGTTGGTAGTCCGTTCTGGACTTGAGGTCTACGGTGCTCCACTGCGGAATCCAGCCGACGAGTCGGCACCACTGATCCCGACCTCCACGTACGGTCACATGTTGACCGAACTCGAAACCATGGTGCGCGATGCCGCACCACGCACTGCAACGGTCACGATGCTGCGATTCGCACCCGTCATCGGTGCCCATGTGCCAAGCCCACTCGGGCGACTTCTACGCCTACCCGTGATTCCAATCGATCCGTTCTCGAAAGCATCGTTTCAAGTGGTTGCTGACGACGATGCCGCTCGCGCAGTGGTCAACGCAGCAACGCATGGCGCGCACGGCGCAGTGAACGTTGCCGCACACGAACCCGTCACCATCGCGGATGTTGCCCGGCAAGGACGCCGCATTGTTGCCCCAGTGGTGCCACACACATGGCGAGTTACTGCCTCGCTGACCACATTGGCGGGTGCACCACTTCCCGACCATGTCGTTGAGTTGTTGCGACACGGCAGAACTGCGGTGAGCAATGTTCGAGACATCGGTTATCAGCCGACACATTCCACCGGCGAGGTGATCGAGCGACTGTACTCCTGGCCATCAATCGTTCGTGTCGGACCACGCCAACCCACCGAACAGGTTGCCTGATGCCCTACCTCAAGCGTCCCGATGGAGTGACCATCCACACCCAGGTGACCGGCAAGGACGATGCACCACCGGTGCTCTTGATTCAAGGTCTTGGCATGAACAAGAACGGCTGGGCATTACAACGCTTCGCCATGGCGACCAAGTTCCGCACGATTGCCTTCGACAATCGCGGCGCGGGGCGAAGTTCCGTACCCGAATCCGAGTTCACTCTGGAGGACATGGCGGACGACGCCATTGCAGTGCTCGACCACTACGGGATTCGCACCGCGCACATCGTTGGCGCATCGATGGGTGGTGCAATCTCACAGATTGTTGCAGTCAAGTATCCCGAGCGCGTTCGTTCGCTCACACTCGCTTGTACGGCATGTCGAAATCTCCCCTGGCGAACCGAGCTCCTCCAGCACTGGGCGGACACTGCAAACGTGCGGGGTGTTCGACAATGGGCAAACGAATCCATGCGCTGGATGGTCGGGCCTCGGTCGTTCCGACGGCTTGCGCCAGCAATTGGATGGCTCGGGCCCTTTGCCACGTTCCGACCTTCCACAGGATTTTCCAAACAAGTGGCAGCAATTCTCGATACCGACGACTCCATGGTTGCCGAACTTTCCCAAATCTTGGTTCCCACTCTTGTGGTGGTGGGCAACCAAGACATTCTCACCCCACGTGCTGACAGCGAAGAAATAGTGGAGCGAATTCCACATGCCGAACTCGTGGTGATTTCCGGCGCCGCACACGGGCTGATGGTGGAGCATGCGTCAACGTTCAACCGGATCGTTGTCGACTTCATCGATCGAACGGAACACATCGAACGAACCCGACAATCCAGCAGGTCCGTCCTCAGGACTGGTTGACCTACGATGCGCGTCATCGTGGTGGGTGCAGGGCTCAGCGGC
Organism: Actinomycetota bacterium; assembly: GCA_005793215.1. Classification (GTDB taxonomy): domain Bacteria; phylum Actinomycetota; class Acidimicrobiia; order Acidimicrobiales; family Ilumatobacteraceae; genus F1-60-MAGs027. Next base: position 3,785 of record SXPV01000016.1, on the reverse strand, counting down.
CTCACTGCGGCACGGCACATCGCAGCCGGTGGTCACGAAGTGACGGTGTTAGACAAGGGTCGCTCGAGTGGTGGTCGCTGTGCCACTCGTCGAATCGGTGACGCCGTACTCGACCACGGTGCACAGTTCTTCACCGTGCGCTCGGCAGAATTCGCCAACATTGCCGACGAGTGGTTTCGCGCAGGTGTTGCTCGCGAATGGTGCCGGGGATTCGGCAATATCGATGGTCATCCGCGTTACTGCGGATCAAACGGCATGACTACCATCACCAAGCACTTGGCGACTGGTTTGGACGTGCGTTGTTCACGCATGGTGTTCAGTATCGAACGCAATGTCACTCGCTGGAAGGTGAACTTGGACGATGGGACCGTCTTCGACACCGACGCAGTAGTCGTCACGTGTCCGATTCCGCAGTCAATGTCACTTCTCGCCAATACCGATTTGGGAATCCCCGACGGTATTCGCACCATTGAGTACGACAAAACCATCGCTGCATTGGTGGTGGTGAGCGGAAGCACCAATGTGCCCGCGCCCGGGGGCGTTCAGGATGGTGACACAACGTTTTCGTTCATCGCCGACAACCAACAAAAAGGTATCAGTGCAACTCGTGCACTCACCCTGCACTGCAATGCATCGTTCAGTGACGCCAATTGGTGGACCGATCAGGATTCGACGCACGCCACCGTGATGTCACTTGCTGCAACATGGATTGGCGACGCAAAAATCCTCGAACACCAACCGAAACGGTGGCGAATGGCAACACCGCGAACCACATGGCATGAACCCTGCTGGTCGCACGGTGGCATCGTGCTGGCTGGTGACGCATTTGCCGGACCGCGAGTTGAAGGCGCGGTGCTCTCCGGTTTGGCCGCAGCCGAGCAGCTCTTGGCTTAGGCGAGCGAGTCGAGCAACGCGCCTGGAGCACGACGCAATGCGTCGGTTGCAGCGCTCGCAGGCAAGGTTGCACAGCCAGCCTGGGCGATTGCCGCATAACTACGAGCAGTGTCCAAAGCAGCAGAGAGACCTCCACCGTTACGAACGATCTTGAGGGCCTTGGTGCGCTCCTTGGCGGTGAGCGGCGACCCGAGGAGGTCGTACAACTCACGCGACTCCGCGGTGTCAGCAGCCAAGGTGAGCAGCACCGGCAAGGTGTATACACCTTCTTCCAGGTCGTGGCCCGCTGGCTTGCCCAACTGTTCGTCGGTGGCGACGATGTCCAAGACGTCGTCGACGATTTGGAACACCATGCCGTAGGCATCTGCCACGTTCGTAATGGTGTCGGTGATCTGGCGCGAGTGGCCCGCCATCAGTGAACCTATTCGAGCCGACGTCGCAAACAGCGACGCGGTTTTTCCTTGAATACTCACCAGGTACGAGGGGACGGTACGCCCGCGATCGTACGTGTGTCGCAACTCTTCCACCTGGCCCTCGCACAATCGACCAATCGTGCGTGCCAACAACCCCGATACTTCGTTGCCAAGTGACGCAGCAATCTCGGACGCGCGTGCCAGCAAGAAATCTCCCGCAACGATGGCCTGTAAGTTGCCCCACTTGGCATTCACCGTTTCCACACCGCGACGCGTGGTGCTTTCGTCCATGACATCGTCGTGATACAACGAGCCGAGATGCACCAATTCGCAGGCAATAGCTCCTTGGATGACTTGGTCGGCAACGGGAGCATCAGTTCCTACCTGTGCGGCTGCGACGGCCAGTACCGGGCGCAAACGTTTGCCGCCAGCCACGATGAGGTGTGACGCAATCTCAGTGAGGTATGCATCCGCAGTTTGCACCGAGTTCCGTAGCGCCGATTCGACTCGTTCACGGTCGCCGATCATCAGCGGCAACTCGAGCAATGGCGACACCAAATTCACCACGTCAGGCTATTCGTGGACTGCGAACAACCCGTGTACTCAGCGTCGCATCGCCCCGCGGCATGGCGGGGACAGAGGTCACAATCCGTACCGTTACGTGCGTTACTTTTCACGACTCCCGGCTGGCTCGTCATCTCGTAGCGAGTGGTTGCGGGGGTACACTTTTCCATACGACCCGGGGTCACGATTCCCCAGTAAGGCGGTAGCAGCAGTGTTCGAACGTTTCACCGACAGGGCCCGCAGAGTGGTCGTGTTGGCGCAGGAAGAAGCGCGACTGCTCAACCATTCCTATATTGGCACCGAGCACATCCTGCTCGGTCTCATTCATGAGGGTGAAGGTGTCGCCGCCAAAGCCTTGGAAGCACTCAATATCTCCCTGGAAGCGGTACGCGCCCAGGTGGAGGAGATCATCGGACAAGGCGGATCATCACCATCGGGTCACATTCCCTTCACGCCGCGAGCCAAGAAGGTGCTCGAGCTTTCGCTGCGCGAAGCGCTGCAGTTGGGCCACAACTACATCGGCACCGAACACATCCTCTTGGGTCTCATTCGTGAAGGTGAAGGCGTTGCAGCCCAGGTTCTCGTCAAACTCGGCGCCGATCTCTCGCGCGTTCGCCAGCAGGTCATACAACTGCTGAGTGGCTACGAGGGATCAACTGGTGAAGGCAAAGGCGAACCCGTCGGGGCAAAGGACACTCCCACCGAAAAGGGTGGTAGCCAGATCCTCGACCAATTCGGTCGCAACCTCACCCAACTTGCGCGCGACAAGAAGCTCGACCCTGTCATCGGTCGTCAGCGCGAAATGGAACGCGTCATGCAGATTCTTTCGCGCCGTACCAAGAACAATCCTGTACTGATCGGCGAACCAGGTGTCGGTAAGACCGCCATCGTCGAGGGTCTTGCTCAGCGCATCGTCAGCAACGACGTTCCCGAAACCCTCACCAACAAGCAGTTGTACACACTCGACCTTGGCGCCCTCGTCGCTGGAAGTCGTTATCGCGGCGACTTCGAAGAACGTTTGAAGAAGGTCTTGAAAGAGATTCGTACGCGCGGTGACATCATCTTGTTCATCGACGAGATTCATACGTTGGTTGGCGCCGGTGCAGCCGAAGGCGCAATTGATGCAGCGTCAATCTTGAAGCCAATGTTGGCACGCGGTGAACTTCAGACAATCGGCGCAACCACGCTTGACGAGTACCGCAAACACTTCGAGAAGGACGCCGCGCTCGAACGACGCTTCCAACCGGTGAAGGTCGATGAACCATCGGTTGCCCACACCATCGAAATATTGAAGGGCATTCGCGACAAGTACGAAAGCCACCACCGTGTCACCATCACCGATCAGGCACTTGTCGCTGCAGCCAACATGGCCGACCGTTACATCTCCGATCGTCACCTGCCGGACAAGGCAATCGACCTCATCGACGAAGCAGGCAGCCGTCTGCGCATCAAGCGGATGAAGACTCCGCCAGACTTGAAGGAAATCGAGAACAAAATCAAGGAAGTACAGACCGCAAAGAAGAAGGCGGTCGAAGATCAGCGCTTCGAAGAAGCCGGTCGTTTGCGCGACCAGGAGCGCACACTGCTCGATGAGCGTGCCCAAAAGGAAGCCGATGTGAAGGCCCAGGGCATCAACCTGTACGACGAAGTGAACGAAGAAGCAATCGCCGAGGTATTGAGCGTGTGGACCGGTATCCCGGTGTACAAACTCACCGAGGAAGAAACTGCCAAGTTGCTCAACATGGAAGCCGAGTTGCACAAGCGCATCATCGGACAAGAAGATGCCATCAAAGCGGTGAGCCAAAGCATTCGTCGAACCCGCGCCGGCTTGAAAGACCCGAAGCGACCGAGTGGATCGTTCATCTTCCTCGGACCAACTGGTGTCGGTAAAACGGAGTTGGCAAAAACACTGGC
>SXPV01000103.1 GCA_005793215.1 Actinomycetota bacterium | reverse complement strand
CGGCGCACACCAGTGGGTGCCCAAGAACGGTGCGCTCAAAGTGGTGCCCGATGCACACGACCCAACACGTCGTCACCAGCCGATCATGACCACCGCCGACTTGGCGATGAAGTTCGACCCTGCGTACGCGAGGGTCTCCAAGCGGTTCCGTGAAGATCACGACGCGTTCACCGACGCATTCGCACGTGCATGGTTCAAACTCACGCACCGCGACATGGGGCCAAAGGTTCGCTACATCGGCAAGTTGGTGCCAAAGGAAGAGCTCATTTGGCAGGATCCAGTGCCAAAGGCAACCGGCAAGCGCCTGACTGCAGCCGACGTGAAGAACTTGAAGCGTCGGGTGTTGAAGTCGGGCCTGAGCGTGACCCAGTTGGTGAAGACCGCCTGGGCGTCGGCCTCCACATTCCGTGGCACCGACAAGCGTGGTGGCGCCAACGGTGCTCGCGTTCGCTTGGCTCCGCAAATCAACTGGGAAGTCAACGAGCCAGCCGAACTGCAGAAGGTGCTGAAGGCACTGGATAAGGTTCGCGACGCGTTCAACGCCAGCAACAAAAAAGGTGCGCAAGTGTCGATGGCTGACCTCATCGTGCTCGCCGGTTGTGCCGCAGTAGAAAAGGCTGCAGCAGATGCCGGTGTGAAGATCGAGGTTCCGTTCCGCGGTGGTCGCACCGATGCAACGTCCGAACAGACTGACGCCGAGTCCTTTGCGGTGCTCGAGCCCACCTTCGACGCGTTCCGCAACTACGTGCGCCCTGGCCACGTGGCAACCACGGAACAGTTGTTGCTGGAAAAGGCTTCGCTGCTCAACCTGAGTGCACCGGAAATGACGGTGTTGATCGGTGGCATGCGTACCTTGGGCGCCAACTACGGCGGCACGAAGCACGGCATGTTCACGTCCAAGCGTGGTGTGTTGAGCAACGAGTGGTTCGCCAACTTGCTCGACATGCGCACCGAGTGGTCGCCAATCGACAAGTCGGAGGAAACGTTCGTTGGCCGTGATCGCAAGACCGGCAAGGACCGCTTCACGGCAACTCGCGCCGACCTCGTGTTCGGCTCCAACTCACAGTTGCGAGCCATCGCCGAGGTGTACGCCTCCAGCGATGCACGCACCAAGTTCGTGCGCGACTTCGCATCGGCGTGGGTCAAAGTGATGGAACTCGACCGCTTCGACCTGAAGCGTTAACTCGTAACGTCGTCTCGGTGGTCGCGCTCTGCGGCCACCGAGACACGAGTAACCTGCCGCCATGGCGCTGACTGCATCGCGCACGTCGCAACCGACGTCTGCGACTGCATCCCAGCGTCACCCGGTGGTGATGATCCCGTCGCTTGGCCGACCCGCATCCGACTTTCTTACCATCGCGCCAACGCTCGAACATGCCGGCTTTCGCCTGGTGTTGCTCGACCCTCGCCCGCAGTGGCCGGGGTCGCCAACGTTGCACGACCTTGCCGCCGACTCACTTGCGCAACTCGATGCGCTGGGTATCGATTCGTTTCATCTCGTTGGACACGCGTTTGGTAATCGTCTGGCACGCACGATTGCTGCGGATGCACCGCAACGCGTCGCATCCCTAGCGCTACTGGCTGCGGGCGGCTTGGTGGAGCCTCCAGCGGATGTATGGGACGGGTTGGCGCGATGTTTCGACATGTCGCTACCGCCAGACGTGCACCTGAGCGAAGTGAAGCGAGTGTTCTTTGCACCCGGAAACGACGCATCGGTGTGGCGCGACGGCTGGATGCCGGGCGTCTCCAAGTATCAACGATTCGCCGTTCGGTCGACTCCTCGTAGCGACTGGTGGGGAGCCAGCGTTGATCGTGTGCTCGTAGTGCAGGGACTTTCGGATGTCATCGCGCCACCCGACAACGGCCGTCGATACGTAGCGGAGTTCGCGCCGCATGCCCGTTTGGTGGAAATCGAGGGTGCTGGTCACGCTCTGTTGCCCGAACGTCCGCGCGAAATTGCCGCGGCACTCCTCGAGCACTTGACGCAGGCGTAACCACTCGCCAGCGAGCGGTTCTAACGGCCGCTACGGGCGGGCAACGGGCCTAGCGGCCGCCGCCAACCTTCTTGCGCACGATGTTCAGCGCGCTGCCGGCGCGAAACCACTCCACGTGTTCGGGGCTGAACGTGTGCGTGGCCTCGAAGGCAACCGTGGAACCGTCGGCCTTGTGCAGCACACACTTCACCGGTTTGTCGGGCACGGGTGGCAAGCCGAGCACGCTGATGCGGTCGCCTTCGCCGATCATGTCGTACACGGCACCATCGGCGAACGTCAACGGCACCAGGCCTTGTTTCTTCAGGTTGGTTTCGTGGATGCGGGCGAACGAGCGCGCGAAGATCACCACGCCACCGCGGTAGCGCGGTTCCATGGCTGCGTGTTCGCGCGATGATCCTTCGCCGTAGTTCTGGTCGCCGATTGCACACCAGCGAACGCCGGCTGCGCTGTATCGCTTGGCAACCTCGGGGTACGAGCGTCGCTGGCCGTCGGTGATGTCCAACCCCACACCCACGGCATCGTCGAACGCATTCACCACGCCGATGAACAAGTTGCCCGAGATGTTCTCCAGGTGGCCGCGATACTTCAGCCATTTGCCGGCGGCCGAAATATGGTCGGTGGTGCACTTGCCCTTGGCTTTCATCAAGATGGGCAGTTCCACATAGTCGTTGCCATCCCACGCGGGGAACGGCTCGAGCAATTGCAGTCGGTCGCTGGTGGGCGACACGCTCACCGCTACACCCGAGCCATCGGCTGGCGGGGCAGTAAACGTGTTCACACCGGCGTCGTAGCCCTTCTCGGGCAATACTTCGCCCACGGGTGCTTGTAGTCGCACCTGCGTGCCATCGGGTGCGGTCAACGCGTCGGTGGCGGGGTTGAAGTCCAACCGCCCGGCCAAGGCGAGTGCCAGCACCGTGTCGGGGCTGGTGACGAATGACAGCGTGTTCGCCGAGCCGTCGTTGCGCTTGGGGAAGTTGCGGTTAAACGAGTTCACGATGGTGTTCGGCTGGTCGGTGATCGACGCGGGGCGATCCCACTGGCCGATGCACGGGCCGCACGCATTGGCCAGCACCGTGGCGCCGATGGCCTCCAAGTCGGCCAAGATGCCATCGCGCTCGATCGTGGCGCGAATTTGCTCTGACCCCGGCGTAATCAACAGCTCGGTTTTCGCCTTCAATCCGGCCGCAGCCGCCTGTCGGGCGATCGATGCCACACGTGTCAAGTCTTCGTACGACGAATTCGTGCACGAACCAATGAGTGCCGCCGAAATTTCGAGTGGCCACTTGTTCTCGCGTGCCGCCTCACCCAACGGTGCACCAGCGCGGTGCGCGCGATCGGGCGAGTGCGGGCCGTTCACCAAGGGCGCCAGGGTCGACAAATCAATTTCCACCAAGCGGTCATAGAGCGCACCGTCGTCGGGTCGCAGGTGCTCGCGCACGGCATCGGCTGCTGCGGCAATGTCGGCTCGCCCCGTGGCGCGCAAATACTGCGCCATGTGCGAGTCGTAACCGAACACGCTGCACGTGGCACCAATTTCGGCACCCATGTTGCAGATGGTGGCCTTGCCGGTGGCAGAGATGGTGTCGGCACCCGGGCCGAAATATTCCACGATGGCTCCGGTGCCGCCTTCCACGGTGAGCACGCGGGCAACTTCCAAGATCACGTCCTTGGGGCTCGACCATCCGGAGAGCGATCCCGTCAACTTCACGCCGATCACCTTCGGCCAGCGCACGTT
>SXPV01000102.1 GCA_005793215.1 Actinomycetota bacterium | reverse complement strand
GTCGATCGCCACGCACATCGCGATCGGATCGGGGAAGTCGAACCCCGGTATTTTGGTGACGGTCTCGCAGAATTGTCGCACGCCGGCCTGAATGTCGATTGCGAACTCTGCCAGTGGACTGATCGTGCGCAGGTCTGCAGCAAGGGTGTCACTGATGGCAGCGTCCTGCCAGCTCACGTCCCAACCGACCATCTCGATGTGGAGACCGGAGTTGAACACCAGATGGGCCGCTTCGGGGTCGGCCCACACGTTGAACTCCGACAGTGCCGTCACGTTGCCGGGAAGCACCCCAGTGCCGGCCATGCTGACGCAGCGTTTCACCCACGATGCGAATTGCGGCTCACTGCGCACAGCTACGGCAATGTTGGTGAATGGCCCGAGCGTTACCAGCTCGATTTCGCCCGGTTGACGTCGGAATGCCTCGATCATCGCACCGACGCCATCGTTGGAGGTGGGAACACGTCCGCTGAGCTTCAGTCCGATGTCACCCATGCCATCGCTGCCGTGGACGTTCTGCGCTGATTCGAGCGGCCTCGACAATGGCCGGTCGGCGCCAGCGTGTACCGGCGCATTGCTGCCACACTTCTCCAGGGTGATCAGAGCATTTTGGACGCCCATGTCCAGCGGCACGTTGCCGGCCACGATGGAGAGACCCACTACCTCCACATCGGGGTGACGTAGCGCAATGATGAGGGCGACGACATCATCACTGGCTGTGTCGGTATCGATCCAAATACGGCGCTTCACGCGGGCTCACGCTAGACGATGCGTTTCACGTGCAGGATGCGGTACCCCTGCTTGCTCGTGTGTCGCTGTACGGCGTATCCGCGTGTGGCCAGCCACTTCGCCAACGAGTCGGACCCAAGGTTCTTGTGCACCACCAGATCGGCGCAGCCCAACGGTGTGAGACGCGCCAGCCATGACTCGAGCAAGATGTGAAGTTCGCTCTTGCCAATGCGTATCGGCGGATTCGACCATATGGCGTCAAACCGAAGATCGATCGGTACTTCATCCGGCGACGCCACGCGAACATTGCCGATGGTGTTCAAGGTCATCGTTCGTTGGGTGACTTCTCGCGCCCGCTCGTTGACGTCAACAGCCCAGATCTCGGCGTCAGGTCGAAGCCTGGCCAGTGCAGCAGCAATTGCACCGCCGCCACAACCGAGATCCAACAACACGCCTCCCGATGGCACATCGGCATTCTCGATGAGCACTCGTGTTCCCCAATCCAATTCACCATGATTGAAGACACCACGATCGCCGGCGAGCGTGAACCGTATGTTGCGAACTTTCACCTCGTGGGTGGTGGGAGCCGAAGTCGACGTCGGCTGTTCGGAGAAGTAGTGATCTGACGTCGACATGCCTATCGGTAGCCTTACACAGCGTGACGTACGAAATTCGCACCTTTGGCGACCCCGTACTCAAGGCAGTCGCCGAGCCAGTCACTAACATCGACGAACGTCTGGTGCGTCTCACCGACGAGATGTTCGAGGTGATGTACAAGGCTCCCGGCATCGGGCTGGCCGCCACACAAATCGGGGTGCAGCGACAGGTGTTCGTCTACGACATCGACGATGAACGCAAGGTCATCCTCAATCCGCAGATCGCCGAGTCGAGTGGTGAGTGGGTGTATGACGAGGGCTGTTTGTCCATCCCTGGTTTGTATGTGGAGATGCTGCGACCCAAAACGGTGTTGGTGCGAGGCATCGACCTCGATGGAAATCCCGTGGAGTTCGAAGCAGATGAACTCCTGGCGAGGCTGTTCCAGCACGAAGTGGACCATCTCAATGGGGTGTTGATGTTCGATCGCATGACACCTGACCAACGCAAGAAAGCGGTCACCCTGTATCGAGCCCGCGAGCATCAGCCCAAAGATGCCGAACCATTCCACTTGAAGTTGGTCTGACGCAGATTCGTTCGATGTGACCACGCTCGCTGCACTGCCCGCCGGCGCCGCGCGACGTGTCGTGTACCTCGGCACGCCGGAGGTGGCCGTGCCGCCGTTGCGTGCGCTGGTGACTGCTGGTGTGAATGTGGTCCTAGTGATCACGCGAGTCGACAAACGCCGTGGCCGAGGATCGGAAGTGTCGCCCAGTCCAGTGAAACAAGCCGCTCAAGTGCTGAATATTCCCGTGAGTCACCAGTTGGAGGATTGCCTCGCGGTGGGCGCCGATCTGGGTGTAGTCGTGGCATTCGGTCGGATCATTCCGGTCTCGATTCTCGAGCGTTTGCCGATGATCAACGTTCATTTTTCGCTGTTACCACGTTGGCGCGGTGCTGCCCCAGTCGAGCGAGCATTGCTGGCAGGCGATACGGAGACTGGTATCTGCATCATGCGAGTGGAGGAGGGGTTGGATACCGGAGAGGTGTACCGCCGTGCTGCGGTTCCGATTCGCGCCGATCACACGCTGAGCACGCTGCGCTCCGAGTTGGTCGAGGCCTCATTGGAGCCATTGGTGCACGCAGTTACCCAAGGCTGCGGTGTGGGGGCGCCGCAATCGGGCGATGTAACGCACGCGGCCAAGATGTCACCGAGCGAGCTGGAGATTCGATTCACCGATCCGGCACGGATAGTGGTTGCCAAGACCACGTTGGAAACTGCGTGGTTCACCCTGGGTGGCAAACGTATTCGTGTTGTGCGTGCGGCACCAGTCGTGGAAACCCCAAGCACGAGTGCGACATCTGCTTTGCCCGCCACGTTGCAGTCACCGGGAACGGTGCTCAAAATTGCGCGCGATGGCGTCGAGGTGCAGTGTGCAGACGGAGTCGTTCGCCTCATCACGGTGCAACCCGAGGGCAGGACTCCGATGGCCGCAGCCGACTGGGCCAACGGAGCACGCCTCGGAGCGTCGTTAGCCTGAGCGTTCCATGTTGCGCCTGGTACTCCCCAAAGGTTCGCTCGAAAAAGCCACGTTCGAGCTGTTCGATGCCGCCGACCTCACGGTCAAGCGCTCGTCACAGGTGGATTATCGCGCATCCATCGCCGACCCGCGAGTGGATGAGGTACGTATTCTGCGTCCCCAAGAAATTCCCACGTACGTAGCCGAAGGTTTGTTTGACGTCGGAATCACGGGTCGCGATTGGATCGAAGAAACCTCTAGCACCGTGCAGTCGCTCGGCAAACTCAACTATTCCAAAGCCACCAACGACCCAGTACGAATCGTGGTGGCGGTTGCCCAGGATTCAGCCTTCCAGACGGTGGCGGACCTTCCCAAGGGTGTTCGAGTCACGAGTGAATATCCCCGATTGACGAAGTCATTCTTTGCTCAACGTGGCATCGAGGCAGACGTGCGGTTGTCGTACGGAGCCAGCGAAGCAAAGATTCCCGACATCGCAGACTGCGTCGTCGATCTCACCGAGACCGGTCGTGCGTTACGAGCTGCGGGCTTGCGCATCATCGACACCATTTTGACGAGTCACACCGAGTTGATAGCCAATCCAGTTGCGTATGCCGACCCCAAG
>SXPV01000101.1 GCA_005793215.1 Actinomycetota bacterium | reverse complement strand
GTACACGCGTGGTGGTGCGACCATCGCAGTCTTGGGTGCCAGCGGGGTTGGAAAGTCGACATTGGTGAATGCCCTTACCGGGAGCGATTCGCAGGAAACCGGAGGAATCCGCCTTACCGACAAGCGAGGTCGTCACACCACAACGGCCGTCGACCTCGTTCCACTCGCGGATGAGGGATGGTTGATCGACACACCGGGAGTCCGGGCAGTCGGCCTTTGGACGAGTGGACACGGCATTGAGCGAGCGTTCGCCGACATTTTTGCGCTCGCGGGGCAGTGCAAGTTTCGGGACTGCAAACACGACAACGAGCCCGGGTGCGCAGTGAAAGCGGCGATCGCTTCGGGCACGTTGGATGGTGCTCGATTGGAAAGCATGAGTCGACTGGTGGAGGAAGAAGCCGAACTCGAACGCGAACAGCAGCGCCTGTCGCGACGAAGGTAGCGCTACAACGTTCCGGCTTTCAACATCGCCAGTACGTCACTGGCTCGTTGGCGAAGTGCGTCACCGTCCTTGAGTTTTTGTGCCGCGCGAACCTGGGTGGCCATACGTGGATTCTTCACGAAGCGCTCCGCATGGCGTAGGAGGAAGTCCCAATACAACGTGGTGAACGGACATGCGTCATCCCCGACTCGTTTGGTGCGGTCGAATGCACAGTCTTTGCAGTAGTTGCTCATGCGGTCGATGTAGGCACCACCAGCGGCGTACGGCTTTGACGCCATCATCCCTCCATCGGCATGCAACGACATGCCAATCACGTTCGGCACCATCACCCACTCCGCTGCGTCAACGAACGAGTCCCACATCCATCGCGTGAACTGTTGAGGGTGCACTCCGGCAATCAACGCCAAGTTGCCCAGCACCATGAGCCGGGGAATGTGATGCACCCAACCCCGCTCGCGTACGTCATCCAGAATTCCCGATACGCAACGCATCTGTGTGGCTCCACCGCTAAAGAGCGGGGGTAGATCAGCACGTGCATCCAGATGATTCAGTTCTGCATAGTCGGGCATGTGTCGCCAATAAAAGTTCCACACGTACTCGCGCCAGCCAATGACCTGACGAATGAAGCCTTCAGCGGAGTTGATCGGCACGCGACCTGCCCGGAACTCTTCCTCCACTCGATCACACACCTCGCCGGGGAGTAGCAATCCGAGATTCAGGTATGGCGAGAGCACCGAGTGCGCAAGATGCCAGTTGTTGGCCAGCATTGCGTCTTCGTGCGGGCCGAACATCGGGAGCACGCGGGTAACGAAGAATTCGAGACGTTGGAGTGCTTCGGATCGCGTGGTGGCCCACACATCCACCGGTATGGGCCATCGATCGTGCCCATCCTTTGGAGGGCGTTCACGATTGAGCTCGTCATAGTTCCACTCGCCACCTGTGGGCTGATCGCCGTCCATGAGATAACCGAGTCGTCTACGTTGCCAACGGTAGAAGTCCTCCATCTTGAAGCTCTTCCGCGTGCCTGCCCACGTTGCAAAGTCGTTCGGATGGCACAAGAACTGGTTGCTCATCACGATGTCGCACCCGAGTTCGGATACCAAGCGGCGAGCAGTGACGGAGTTGGGCTCGGTTACCACGATTCGTTCGGGGCGATATTCCGCACGATGTGCTGCAACACCTTCACGCATGGTTGCCGCGTGGCGATGATCAACGGTGAAGCCAGACTCACGTAACTCGCTCGCAAACGCCTCGATGGCTCGTGTGTACAAGGCGATGCGCGCGGGATGCCATGGTCGGGATGCAATCTTGTCGGCAGCCGTGATGAGCAGAACGCGGTGGGTCTGCGGAGTTGCCGTTGCGAGAGCACCAATCTTGCGATTGAGCTGATCGCCGAACACCCACACCGTGTTGCGTGTCGTCATTGCGCCGACGCTACTGGTCGTCGATGTCGTATTCCGTCGCAAAGCTGGCCTGTCCTTCTATACGTTGCGCATTGCCCAGCCAGCGCAGTGAACTTGCCGTCAACGATGTTCGGGGTTCCAGACTCACTCGCACCGTCAGCACGTCGTTGTCCACGGTGAGCTTCCAGCGCACATCTGATCTGCCAGTACGAGCGACGGTCGCGGCCACACCGTCATGTGCTTCGTCAATGCTCGTGGACTGACTGGCCTGACGAGCGGCATCACGCGCAATCAGGTCGGCCTGGAGTTGATCACGCGCAATTGCTGTTACATCAAATAGCGCAACAATCATCAGCACGAAGAGAGGTAAGAGGAGCGCTAGCTCCACCGTCGCCTGGCCGGTGTCGGTCGTTGAGTGTTTGCACGAATGGACGGAATGTTTTAGCAACGTGCTTACTCGTCAATGGTTTCGGCTCGACTGAGCACGTTGGAGAGCACATTCTCGAAGAGTTCTCCGATTCTTCCTGCACCGCCACCATCGGTAGCCCACGCCACCACGAGCAGAGCAATCACCGCAGCGCCAATGAGCACGAGTGCGTACTCGGTAGTGGCTTGGCCGGGATCGGTATGGGCTCTCTCTGCGTCGGGGGTGTGTTGGTGAACGTGTGATCGAAACATGTTTCCTCCTTGTGTCATGTCAGCAGGTCCATGTGCACCGATGAAAATTGCGACACCAAGAGTGGAACCACGGCGAGCATGACGTAGGCCGGCAGGATGCACCCCACGAGTGGCAACGTCAAGCGAACGGGGAGGGCTCGAATTCGAGCATCAGCTTCCCGTCGCCGTTGAGTGTGTGCATCGCTGGCAAGCCGTTCAAAGAGTTGTCGTGGAGGCAGACCATCTCGTTCGGTGTCGATGAGCCCGTCGACGAGGGCTTGGGCGCCCAACCCAAATGAGCGTCGATGCGTGGTGAGTGCATCCATGAATCGGCTACCTGTGCGCACGTCTTCGCCAACTCGACGAGAGGTCTCACCAAACTCGCCCGGCGTGTTGTCGGCAGCGGCAAGAAATGCAAGTGCTGGAGGTTTACCAGCCCGCAGGTGGACGGAAACTACGTCGATGAAGTCGGGGATGTCGGAGTCCACATTGCACGCTTGATGCGACAAGCGTTGGACCCAGCGACGACCTACCCATTGCAACACACTTCCGATACACAGACACCCCAACCCTGGTGCAGATAACAGGAATGATCTTGCTGTCGGATGACGAACAAGCAGCCACACAACCAGCACCAAGGGCACCCAGGTGAGCACTGTGATGGATGCTTTGGTGTGGGCAACCGCGGCGTGCGATTCAGCAGCGATGGCCGCAGCAGTGCGTAGGGCTCGTGCCGCAGTCTCGACTGCGTGCACCGCATCGCCCCCTTCGGCGGCGACGGTGATGGAGCGGAGGGCGAAGTTTTCATGGTGGTTCTGTGCATGTCTGGTGAGGTCGAGGAGCGAGCGACCATCACTGCAGGAGACGGCAAGCCAATTCCATTCTTCCAACTGGTGTCGTTCGATCGCTCGTAGAACGGCGCAATGCAGCGAAGCACCCAATCGAAGTTCTCGACCGATGGCGTCAAGAACATCGGCGTATCGCTCGCCATCAGGTGAATGAGTGGACGTACGGGATGATCGCCAACGGAATCGAAGGGACGGGCGGTTCCGCGAAGCCAACCGGTTTCGCGTGACCACGCGAAACAGCAGTGGTTCAGCGACATGTCGGGCGAATACCGCTGATGTAATCGTCCACGCACCAGTCCCAACGAGGAGGAACATCACGAACGACCCCCTCGCACAGCCATTACGAACGTCCGCGTGAGAGACGTGCGACAGCCGCGCCCTGAGTCCAGATGGTCTTGGTGCCGAGCACATCAGGGCGCATCGATACTTCAGTGATGGTGGCAACTCGACGGTGACCGTTCGGCGAGCGCTCAACATGAATGATCACATCCACAGCAGCTTGCAAGTGCTCACGAACTGCTGCGAGTGGCCACTGCGGTGCCGCCTGTAGCACCATCGACTCGATTCGGCGCAACGCGTCGTCGGGAGAATTGGCGTGGCACGTGGCGAGTGATCCATGATGACCAGTGTTCATTGCCGTCAGCATGTCGAGTGCTTCGTTCCCGCGAACTTCACCGAGTACGAATCTGTCGGGTCGCATTCGCAGTGCACTCCGCAAAAGTGTGGAAAGACTTACCTCCAGAGACCCGTCGTAGGTTGCCGGGCGCGCTTCGAATCGAAGGACATGTTCGGTTTGTAGCCGCAACTCGGCGATGTCCTCCACGGTGATGAGTCGTTCGCCAGGAGTGACACACCCGCACAGTGCATTGAGCAATGTGGTTTTTCCACTGGATGCAGCACCTGCCACCACCACGTTGCAGCGTTGGGCAACGATGTCACGCAAGAGAGAGACAACGTCGTCGCCACCGAAAGCCGACAAGGGAAGATCGCGAACGTGGAATCGGCGAATGCTCAAGCAGGGACCATCCACAGCAACGGGCGGGATCACGATGCAGACCCGCGAACCATCAGCGAGTCGGGCATCCACTACTGGTGATGCCTGATCAACTCGTCGTCCAATCGGAAGCAAGATGCGCTCGATGATGCGTGAGAGTTCGCCGTGTGCGAGCACACCAACGTGTTCCACGCCACCCTCACGTTCGATCCAGATCTCTCGACCAGCGTTCACCATGATCTCGCGCACGAGCGGATCGGTAAACCAGCGTGCAAGCGCCGATGTGCGGGACCAGTCGCTGGGAAGCGCCACCACGTTGCTCATAGCAATACCGTGAGTTCCTCGGCCAGTTGTTTGGGAAGGCGGGTCGCCAGCAGACCAGCGTCGACGCTTCGAGCGACACCATCGGCAACCGTTATTTCTGCAACGACAGGGGAACCCACCACCGACTGCACGTCACGTGCGGTGAGTGCACGGCCTGATTCTTTCAGCAGCACCACGCCACGTGGTCGGGAGTGAAGTCGCGCCGCACGTCGCAGTGCGAGATAACACGGTCGAACCACCAACCAGTCGGCATGCGTCACACCTTGTGCTGATACGGGTGGTTGTATCAGGCCGAAGTCGATCACCACGGGGTGGCTGTGTGCAGTGGACATCAGATCCGCCAATGAGTTTTCATCAAAAGAAGTTGCCGAGCCGGCAGGAATTACGTGCAGCCGAGAGGTAGCTGATACGCGCATCGTGAACAGCTCTTGCGCGTCGCGATCTGGACTTGACAACCAGTCGCGAATGCCACGGCCTGCCGGTTCGGCCATGCCGAGCACCGAAGGCACATCACCGCAGAGATCGATGATGGACGCCTCACCATGTTGCTCGGCAAGGGAGAGTGCGAGCGCGGCGGCAAACACGGTCGTGCCACTTCCGCCCTTGACCGACCAGCATGCGTACACTTCGCCCGTCCCTCCGGGTGGATATCACCACCCGACAAGGTGTGTGCCGAAACGGGCGAAGAATGGAAGAAAATTAGGAAATTTTCGTCAAGCCAACTGCCAGTGCTGCAGCCAATCGCGCATTGTTTTCGGCCAGCGCCAAGTTGGCGCGTACGGCCTCGCCACTGGTGTCGGTGGCAATCTCTGCAAGCACCATGGGGGTGACATCGGGTCCACTGATTCCACGGCTTGCTGCGGCATGAAGTGCGCGTTCTATGACGGCGTTCATCATGTCGGCATCGAGTGCGTCGGCGGTCGGCAATGGAGTGCACACCAACATGCCACCACCCATTTGCAATCGATGGTGTGCAACCAGAGCGAGTACGGATACATCATCAATTCGGTGCTTGAGTGCGATTCCACTTGATTGCACTGTGAACGCAGGAAACTCGCTGCATGCATACCCCACCACCGGCACACCGAGTGTTTCGAGCAGCTCCACCGTGCGTGGGAGGTCAAGAAATGACTTCGCTCCCGCCGACACCGTGACAACGGAGTGACGTGCCAGTGCGTAGAGATCGGCACTGACGTCGCCATGAATCTCGACGCCTCGATGAACACCACCGATACCACCGGTTGCAAACACCTTGATGCCAGTGCGGGCTGCAAGTGCCAGTGATGCCGACACAGTGGTGGCGCCAAACGTCCAGCGCTCGCCGATGGCTATTGCCAGGTCGCGTTCGGCAACCTTTCGTGCTGCACCAAGGATGCGCTCGTGTTCGCTTTCGGTGATTCCCACTCGTGCGATGCCATCGAGCACTGCAGTTATCGCTGGAACTGCACCGTGGGATCGAATGGCAACAATACAACGCTGAAGTGCTTCGGCATTGGCGGGCGAGGGCAGTCCGAGGTTGGAAAAGATTGTGGATTCGAGCGCCACGACCGGACGTTGCGTGCGAAGTGCATCTTCAACTTCGGGGGACACGTGGAGAGCGATCATGACTCCTCCAGCGTCGCACCTGCGCGGGTTACCACGCGAGCCGCCACCGATTGGGCATTGGCGATGCAGTCGGCCAGCGGTGTTTTGCGAGCATGTGCCGTGAGAAAAGCGGCGGCAAATGCGTCGCCGGCACCGGTGCCGTCCACCACATTGGCAACGATGTGAATGGGGTAGTGCGTCTCGGTAGTTCCATCGCCAAACGCCACCACCGGATTTGCGCCATCCTTCACCACCACGAGGTGCGCACCGTGACGGTGCTGGGGGTTCACGCCGGCCGCTAATGCCTCAGCGTTCGTGCAAAACAAGATGTCCGGGCCGACGTCGGCAAGCAACCGTTGTACTGCTGGAGCACCAAGTTGCGCAATGAGCGTGACCGAGGACAAATCCACGGACACCAGGACGCCACGAGTTTGTGCTTCACGAACGAGGGCATGAACCACGGACGAGATTGGTTCGTGCGAAAAGGAGTACAACGGAAGGTGCAGCGTGGTGATGTCGTTCAGCCACGTGGAATCAATCGACGAGAGATCCGTCGCATTTCCGCGATCGGTCAGCATGGTACGCACACCATCGGTGGTGGCGAGCACAACGATGCTCCCGGTTCGACCGCGTCGCTCGCCTCGGACCTCGACTCCGTGTTGCGTGAGTTGTGTGATGAGCGAGTCGCCGAGAGGATCGGCGCCGACACAGCCGACGAAGCGTGATCGGCCCTCGAGTTTGGCGGCAAAGTATGCGACGTTGGCAGCACTTCCGCCGCGTCGCCGAACGATGGTTGCAGGAGTGTCACTATCGGGTTGCATGTGGTCGCGCAACTGCACGACCACATCCTCGATCAAGTCACCAACCGCGCACAGCACGGTGCGACCGAAGTCAGACCGAGAGGAGGTCGCGAGCGCCGGTGTCGCTCGACGGATGACGCAACTTGCTCATCGCGCGAGCCTCAATCTGGCGGATGCGTTCGCGAGTGAGATTGAACGCTTCACCGACTTCTTCCAAGGTGCGTGGCTCGCCACGATCGAGGCCGAAGCGCAAGGCGAGGATTTCGCGCTCGCGAGGGTCGAGTGGGGCCAAGAGCCGGTTGATCTCCTCGGGAAGCATCGCGGTGGCGGCAACCTCGAATGGTGATTCCACCGAGCGGTCTTCGACGACATCGCCAAGTTCGGCATCGCCGTCTTCGCGAAGTGGTTCGCTGAGCGAGAGTGGTTCGTTCGCAAAACGCAAGGCTTCGGTGACCTTGTCTTCCGGCATTTCTACTTCGGCAGCGAGTTCGGCCAACGTTGCTGGGCGGCCAAACTTGAGCTCGAGCCGCGAGCGTGCTTTTTGCAAGCGAGCAAGCGTGTCGCCAGCGTGGACTGGGAGGCGAATGGTGCGTCCGGTGTTGGCGATGCCGCGGGTGATGGCCTGACGAATCCACCACGTGGCGTAGGTGGAGAACTTGAATCCTTTGCGCCAGTCGAACTTTTCGACGGCATGCATGAGGCCCAAATTGCCTTCTTGGATGAGATCGAGCAGCGGAAGACCCGACGCCTGGTACTTCTTGGCAATCGAGACCACGAGGCGAAGGTTGGATTGCACGAATTGACGCTCGGCGCGTGTGCCGAGCCGAACCACTTTGCGCAGTTCGCGTTTACGAGTGGCGCTCATGCGCGCGGAGTTCTCGAGTTGCTTTTCTGCAGCCTTGCCTTCTTCGATTTCCTTGGCGAGGCGGACTTCGTCGTCTTTGGTGAGGAGTACGTATTGGCCGATATCGGTGAGATAGAGACGTACGAGATCTTCTTCGTCTCGATCGATGCGATCTTTGGCCATTGCGTGCCCCCACGTTGTACTTGGAACCGAATATGACAATCGCGCCCTGGTGGGGGCGCGAGCGCGCTCAACGATACCGACAGCCACCAAATCTGCAACCTTGGTTTTTGGGAAATTGACCGCCAAACAGGGAAGTCGCCTGTAGCGTCACGGCAAGTGCTTTGCGTCGTCACGACGTGACCGAGTTGTCGCACATTTGGGCGTGTTTTTCTTGTCGGCATTCCTTACTATGTGGGATATGTCTAACCCCGTCCTCAATGAATCCACGTTCAACAAACTTCGGGAGCGTCATGCCGGAGACGCTGGCTGGGCCGTAGCCAGCGGTCAACCAGCCGACACGTGGGCGCCACCGATGACCGATGGTCCGGTCAGCACGTACCACGGCGGTGTCATGACGGTTAGTGGGACGGCAAGTGCCAGCATGGTGTTGTTTGCATTACTGATGGTGTCGGCAGCCGTTGGTTGGATTGCCGTCGCCGAACCACAGCCCGGCGTATTGAGCTTTCCGCCGATGGCGTTCGTTGGCGCCATCGTTGGCTTCATCTCCGTGATCGTCACGATGTTCAAGCCCATGACCTCGCACATTCTTGGCCCGGTGTACGCCATCGGTCAGGGTCTCTTCGTTGGCGCACTGTCCAAGATGTTCGATGCCACCTATTCGGGCATCGTGTTACAGGCCGTCGGCACCACCCTGGCCGTCTTTGGTGTGATGCTGTTCCTGTATCGCACACGAATTCTGCGCGTTACCGACAAGTTCCGTCGCATCGTCATTGGTGCAACCCTCGGTGTCGCAGTGTTTTACCTCGCGTCGTTCATCTTCAGCATGTTCGGGGCGAATGTGTCGTTCCTTTCCAGCAGCAGTGGCGTGGGCATCTTGTTCAGCCTCTTTGTGGCCGGTTTGGCCGCATTCAACCTTGCGTTGGACTTCGACTTCATCGAGCGGGGTGAATCGATGGGCTTGCCGCGTCGAATGGAATGGTTCGCGGCTCTCGGATTGCTCGTCACCCTCGTGTGGCTGTACCTCGAGGTGCTTCGCCTCCTCGCCAAACTTCGCGACCGCTAGACACACCTTGCGTGACGCAGGGTCTTCGTACACACACCGATGGTCTGCTGCGTTGCTGGTGGTGCGGTGATGATCCGTTGTACGTCGAGTACCACGACCGTGAATGGGGTCGGCCCGTCCACGACGACACGCGATTGTTCGAAAAGATATGCCTGGAGGGCTTCCAGTCGGGACTGAGCTGGCTCACCATCTTGCGCAAGCGCGAGAACTTTCGTCGCGCCTTTGCCAACTTTGATATAGGTCGCGTTGCTCAGTTTTCGAATGATGATGTGGCACGACTGTTGAGTGATGCGGGAATCGTGCGACACAAGGGAAAAATCAAATCAACCATCAACAATGCGCGACGCTGTCAGGAGCTAATCGCGGAGTTCGATTCGTTGGATACTTTCGTGTGGGGTTTCGTGACGGTTGCATCGGCATCGTCTGCCGACCTTCCTACGCAGAGCGCTGAGTCGGTGCGGCTATCCAAGGAACTCAAGCGACGCGGGTGGAGTTTCGTTGGCCCCACCACCATGTATGCGTTCTTGCAGTCAGTCGGAGTGGTGAATGATCACCTCAGCGATTGTTGGGTGCGTCGAGACGCTCAAGCATGAGCTCTACCTCGGCGAGTTGTGCTTCCACCTCGTCGAGATCTACGAGTTCGCCTTGGTCGCCGCCGCTCTCGATGTCACTCATCTCCGCTCATCGTAGATGATGGTGCCACCGCTAGCGTGGCTCGCCATGCCCACACAGTTCCCACCACTCGACGGATCCGCACAAAAACAGCAGCGATTTGCCGAACCACCTGCGATGGGAATCGATAAGAACAAGCGCTACACCGCCACGATGAGCACCTCGCTCGGTGAGATGGTGATTGCGCTCGACCCTGTCGCGGCGCCCCTCACGGTGAACAACTTCGTGTTTCTTGCGCTGCACCATTACTACGACGGCGTCATTTTTCATCGAATCATCAAGAACTTCGTCTGTCAGGGTGGTGACCCGGAGGGTTCTGGCCGAGGAGGCCCGGGCTACCGATTCGGTGACGAATTGCCCAAGCCGAATCAATACAAAGTCGGCTCACTGGCCATGGCAAATGCCGGACCGAACACCAACGGTTCACAGTTCTTCATCATCAGCGGACCCGACGGTTGCCGTCTTCCGCCGCAGTATTCGCTGTTTGGTCAGGTGATCAAGGGCCTCGACGTGGTGGAAACGATGCAAAATGTTCCGACAGGGTCAGGTGACCGACCAAAGACCGATGTGGTCATCAACTCGGTAACCATCACCGTCGCGGAGTAGCCCATGGCGATCACCAGAGATGGTGAGTTGTCGATTGGGGAGTCCAGACAAGTAGCGCTGACCGCGCAGGGTTTTGCCAAGCAGTATCGAGGTAGCGACAGCGTTCGGCTTCGTTCGGTGCTGTCAGACGTCGGTGTACTGCAGATCGACTCCGTGAATGTCCTCGTGCGTAGCCAGGAACTACCACTGTTTGCACGTCTTGGCGCGCATGATCGTGCGGTGGTCTCCAAGGCAGTGAATCGCGGAACGATGTTCGAGTACTGGGTGCATGAGGCATCGTTGGCACCAGTGGAACTCCATCCGTTCATGCGATGGAAGATGGCACGACCACATCCGTGGCTCGGTGATTTCTACTCACGCAACAGGTCGTTGACGGAACGTTTGTATCGCCGTATATGTGAGGACGGTCCGTTGAAGGCGTCGGAAGTTTCGATGCGTGTGGGCAAGAAAGGCACGTGGTGGGATTGGGATGATGCCAAGCGTGCCCTGGAGTATCTCTTTTATGCAGGACGTGTTACCACACGTGGTCGTGATAGTGACTTTGCGCGTGTGTACGACCTCACCGAGAATGTGATTCCAGCCAGCATTCTGAATGTTCCAACCCCACGTGAGTTGGATGCCCGTCGTGAACTCCTGCGCCGAGCGGCATCGCACCTGGGTGTTGCGACATTCACCGATCTTGCTGACTACCACCGTCAAAAGCCGCGTGAGGCCAAGCCGGCATTGCAGTCCTTGGTGGAGGATGGCACGCTGCGAGCAGTGCAAGTCGAGGGGTGGCAGGAGACCGCGTATCTTCCTAAGGGCGTGCGAGTGGGCACAAAGGTTTCTGCCTGTGCGTTGTTGTCACCGTTCGATTCCTTGGTGTGGAACCGCGAACGCAACGAGCGACTGTTCAATTTTCACTATCGAATCGAGATCTACACACCAAAGCCCAAGCGAAAGTTCGGCTACTACGTGCTTCCGGTGTTGTGTGGCGACACGTTGGTGGGCCGACTCGACATGAAGGCAGATCGCGCCGCAGGAACGCTACGAGTCGAGGCCGCATACGTGGAGCCCGGCGTCGCTGCGAACAAGGTTGTAGGTCGCATTGGCGATGAGGTACGAAGTATGGCGACGTGGCTCTCGCTTGAACATGTAGCGGTAGGCAGACGAGGCAACCTTGCGACGGCACTCACCAAGAACATCGGGTTGCGTAGTTCCCGTTCGCAGCGGTGACCCCCCGCAATTGCGCATCCGCATAGCGTGAGAGTCGTGACACCTCTGATCGCAGTTGCGGGACGGACGGGAGCGCCGAGCAAAGTCTCGCGGGATGAAGTGGCGTTCGCTGGGAAGCGCTACCTGCATTCGTTGCTGCGAGCAGGTGCAGAGCCCGTGGTGGTTGCACCCCAAACGTTTCACGGTGACGGTGCGGCCGAACTCATGCAGCGCTTCGATGCACTCGTGCTGATGGGTGGACCCGACGTCGATCCTTCGCGATACGGGCAGACCGCATCGGCACATGTGTATGGAGTGTCTCCGCAACAAGATGAGTTCGAAGCGGCGCTGCTCCATGGCGCCATGACCAATGGCCTACCCGTCCTGGCTGTATGCCGGGGGATGCAACTGGCCAACGTGGTACTTGGTGGCTCGCTCGTGCAACACCTGGCGGACTTGCCAAATGCATCCTCGTTGGTAGCGCATGCCCCGGGTGAGTTCCCCGTAGGAGCAGAGTTCGTGGTACATGAAATCTCACTTGCCGGTGACAGTTGGTTGGCACGAGCCACGGGAACTCGTTCGGTGCAGGGAGCATCCTTTCATCACCAGGGAATCGATCGACTGGCGCCGGGATTTCGTGCCGTCGGACATGCCCCGGACGGACTTCTCGAAGCCATTGAGCATGAGGAGCATCACATCGTGGGTGTGCAGTGGCATCCGGAGGACACCTCCGCCGACGACACCGCTCAACAGGGAATTTATGACACGTTCGTACAGCGCGCAAAGAGAATCTGACTAAACACGTCCGTTGAGCAGTGTGTTTCTATGACGTTACGCGTGGAGGCATCGCCCAGCGCACGACACGAGTGATTGCATCGCCGAGCGGCTGCAACGCGAATCGCTCGGCTACCGGAAGATACGGCAAGCCCAGATGCGGACGTGACCAACGAGGCAGGGTGGAGATGGTCGCAGCCACCAGCAAGGAGTATGCAGCACGTGCAACAGGCGGCAGTGGCGGCTCAAACAGTAGATAGCGCATGGCGTCGCGCGACTCTCTCGTGCCGCGAATCTCGGAACGGTACGAGGAAATTTGATCTCGAAGCGCACGGCTCGACTCGGGTGGCGCAGGCACACCCAGTTTGCGTGCGATGAGGGCCGTGTCTTTCACGTATTCATCGCATCCCATGGCATCCAGCGGGAACTCCCCAAAGCGTTGATGCGCAGTGAGGAAACTGTCGATCTCCACGATGTGTACCCAGCGCAGCAAGTGTGGATCACGCGCCGAATAAGGCCGGCCATCGCTCGCAACACCCACCACGCGTTCGTGAACGCGATTGATGACCTCGATGGTTCGCTGGGCTTCATCGGCCGGACCGAACGAGGTCGTGGCGAGAAAGTCGGCGGTGCGCTGGAGGCGCCCCCACGGGTCACTTCGGTAGTCGGAGTGTTGTGCGACTCCAGCCATTGCAAGTGGATGCAACGACTGCACCAAGAGTGCGCGCAAGCCCCCGATGAACATCGAGGCATCGGCATGAACTCGTCGAATCGGTCGGTCCTCGGCAAACCAGCGTGGAGCACCCGGATTCATCAACTGCATCATTCGCTGCTCACCATTCGGACCAGCGACTCGATGACGCAGCGCTTCTCCAAGTGACTCGCGCACCGTATCGAGTGCTTCATTCATCGATGAGCGGTCCAACTTCACCTCTTCATCGTGCCAGCACGGAATCCACCAAGCCTCACGATGCCCATCGGTACCCTGAAGTTGTGACCGAAACTCCCTCCACCCAGAATTCGATGCCGCGGTGGGTTCCTCGCGCCATCGTGTTGCTGTGGTTGGGTTTCCTTGGCACCGTCTTGGTGCAGGAGCTGTGGGATCGCTTGTTCGGCTTCTTCCTCCTCCTGGTGATTTCGCTCTTCTTGGCTCTGGCCATCGAGCCAGGAACCAATCGACTGGCACGCCGGGGCATGCGTCGAGGCACCGCAACCGCACTGATCCTGCTCGCCGTAGCGGTGGTGGCGATTGGGTTCGTCGCCGTGATGGGCACCCTTGTTGCCGATCAAGCCAACGAACTCTCTGATAACCGCGACCAATACGTCACCGATGTCGTTGACTTCGCCAACGATACGTTCGGCGCCAATCTCGATGCCACCGAAATTATCCGATCGATTGACGACCCCAACGGTCCGGTACGCGAGTTTCTGAACTCCCAAGCCGATCGTGCGGTGCAATTGGGGGTGTCCGCATTCAGCACCTTGTTCCAAGTGTTTTCAATTCTGCTGTTCACCTTCTACCTGGCAGCCGACGGCCCACGACTTCGTCGCACCATCTGTAGCTGGTTGCGCCCACAACGCCAGCGTGTCGTGCTGGATGTGTGGGAACTTGCCGTCGAAAAGACGGGCGGCTACTTGTCATCGCGCGCGATTCTTGCCGTCGTGTCGTCACTTCTCCACTACGTGGCGTTTGAAGCAATTGGTACACCAGCCCCAATCGCTCTTGCGTTGTGGGTGGGCGTCATCTCCCAGTTTTTGCCGGTGATTGGTATTTATGTGGCGGGTGCTTTGCCATTGTTGCTCACGGTGATCGATGCACCGATCAAAGGGTTGTTCGTCCTGGGATTCATCGTGGTGTACCAGCAGATCGAGAACTTCCTCATTGCCCCGAAAATCACGGCACAGACCATGGAGTTGCACGCCGGTGTTGCCTTTGCCTCGGCGATCATCGGCGGAGCAGTGCTTGGTCCGACGGGTGCGATTCTGGGACTCCCTGCAGCCGCAGTCATTCAGGGAATTCTCAGTTCGGTCGGACATCGCTACGAAGTGGTCGATGATTCCACACACGGAGTGGAGTAGTGCGCCGAACGATTCGCACCCTGTCGTGTGGTGTGACGGTTCTCGTCGTTACATCGTTGCTGAGCACCGTGCC
>SXPV01000100.1 GCA_005793215.1 Actinomycetota bacterium | reverse complement strand
GGTGCAGCTCGCAAACCGCCGAGATTCTTATCGCCGGGCGATGTGCTCGTGTCCACGATCGACGGCGTGGGCACCATCACCAACCGCTGCGTCTGAGCGAGGCATCGCGCTGCGTCGACTCGTCGACGCAGCGATGCACATCGATCAGGCGACGGCTGACTTCAATTCGTCGGTCAACGCCGCAAACTCTCCGCGTTCGGCGGCAGTGAGCGCCTTGTCGTAGACGTCGGCCATGCGCTGAGCGGTAATTTCTTCGGCCTGCGAACGACGATCTGCGAGATGCGAAACGTCCGGATACGGCTCCTGATAGCCGTGGATCTTGGCAAAGAACCCACCGTTGTCCGACGCCAACACCGCCTCGATACCGGACATGCCCTCCGCAACCACGACGTTGATGTGGAGACATCCGCGCAACTCACGCAGATACGTCACCAGTCGATAGGTTCGCGATACGGGGTCACTCGGCAACGGCTCGGACCGAAGTCCTGCAAAGAGCGACAATCCGCCGGAATCCACCGATGTGATCACCTTCTCAGCAAGTTCATTGAACCGCTTGGCATTGGCGAATCCCGCGAGATGTGCCTTGCCCCAAGCGTCGGCTGCCCCGGCGTAGCGAGTGCCTGCCTTGCGTGCACCTTCCACGGCGACGCCGCGTTCCCACATCTTTCGCACGATGGCTTTGTCGAAGAACATGAAGGCCGAATACACCACGTCGGCGTCCACGTCGCCAAGGACGCCGCCACGACCTGCCATGTAGAACGAGAAACCATCGGAGTAACCCGCGGCCTTTCCGATCTCCGCCGTGGCGGGATCCAACATGTACTTGCTGCCGAGGTCGCCAAAGAAAGGACTCACCGCATCCGTGAGGGCGCGGGCCGAGAGTGGTGATGATGTCATGGACGTCACACTAGGCGTGGTCGTTGCATCCCACCATGGTCGAAGTGACCCTGGGCGCCCCGGACACCACGGTTGGTGCCACCCCCTGCGCCAACCCTGACACCGTGCGGCGAACTACGCTGACGAGTGCAATAGTCGCCTCGGGAGAGTGAAGTGCACTGCCAGTGCACCGTCACACCGAAGGAGCAACCACCCCGGAACCTCTCAGGTACCCGAACCGAGTCGACTCGCAACGCTGGAAAGCGAGGAGACCGACCTCTCCTCCACCGACGGGGAAAGGCGATTCGTCGCTGAAGCTCTCAGGTGCAACAGACAGCGGGGGTGCCGACGCGGTCGCGCTTCGGCACCACCATGGTCGACAGCGAGGCAACATGACTTTCGAATCCCGACACATCGGTCCGAACGCACGCGAGCGCGCCGACATTGCTCGCGAATTGGGTTTCGAATCCAACGAATCACTGATTGCGGCCGTGGTTCCCGCAAGCATCCTGGAAGATCAACCCCTGCGTCTGGCGCCGGCGACGAGCGAAACCGGCGTGCTTGCCGAGCTTCGAGAGATTGCCCGGCGCAACGTCGTTCGACGATGCGCCATAGGTGCCGGCTACTACCCCACCATCACTCCTCCCGTGATCTTGCGCAACGTGTTGGAAAATCCCGCGTGGTACACGGCGTACACGCCGTACCAGCCCGAGATAAGCCAAGGACGCCTCGAGGGATTGCTCAATTTCCAGACGCTCATTACCGAATTGACCGGCCTCGATATTGCCAATGCATCACTTCTGGATGAAGCAACTGCGATTGCCGAGGCAGTCACCATGGCTCGTCGAACGACGAAGAACGAAAGCCGTGTCGTTGCCGTTCATGCCGACACGCACATACAGAACATCTCGGTGCTGCGTGCACGTTGCGAACCCGTGGGCATCACCGTGCAACTGGCATCCCTGAGCGAACTCCACGACATCGACGCTTTCTGCGTCGTGGTGTCACGGCCAGCCTCCAGCGGTGTGGTGGCAAGCGACACCGCCATTCGGGCCATCGTGACCTCCGCACACCAGCGGGGTGCCGTTGCCGTATGTGTCACCGATCCACTCGCAAGCACGCTGCTCACCACACCCGCCTCCCTCGGTTTCGACATCGCAGTCGGCAGCGCACAACGGTTCGGTGTACCCATGGGATTCGGCGGACCGCATGCTGCATTCCTCGCCGCGACGGACACCTTCGCGCGATCGCTGCCGGGACGACTCGTTGGCGTCAGCACCGACACGCAAGGGCGCCCGGCATTACGACTCGCACTGCAAACTCGCGAGCAACACAGTCGCCGCGAGAAGGCGACGAGCAACATCTGCACCGCGCAAGCGCTGCTTGCCAACATCGCCGGCTTCTACGCAGCGTGGCACGGCCGTGAAGGTTTGCAAGCCATCGCCCGTCGCGTGAGTTCCTTCACCCATGCCGCACAGTCCATTCTGCGAGACCACGGAGTGGGACACATCGAGGCAGGTTCGCGATTCGACACGGTGACGGTGTCCGATGTCGATGCAGCCGCCGTACATCAACGAGCGCTCGCCCACAACATTGCCCTACGAGAAATCGACCTCTCCACGGTGGGTTTCAGTTGCGATGAAACCACCGATGCAGCGATGATCGTCGACATCTTGGACTGCTTCAACGTTTCGGTCACCACCGACCACATCGAGGAGCGCTCGTTGCAACTCGCGATGGATGAACACCAGCTACGAACCGACGATTTCCTGCACCAGGCCTCCTTCCGCCGCTACCACACCGAAACCGAGATGCTTCGCTACTTGCGGCGCCTCGCCGACAAGGACCTGGCCCTCGATCGAACGATGATTCCGCTCGGCTCGTGCACCATGAAATTGAACGCAACCACGGAGATGATTCCTGTCACCTGGCCTGAATTCGCCAACATCCACCCACATGCATCGGCCACCGACACACTTGGCTACACCCAACTCATCAGCGATCTGGAACGAATGATGTGCGAAGTTACGGGCTACGACGCGGTGAGCCTGCAGCCCAACGCCGGCAGTCAAGGTGAATTTGCCGGTCTGTTGGCAATTCGTGGCTACCACGCCAGCCGTGGCGACGTGCAACGCACCGTGTGCCTCATTCCCTCCAGCGCCCACGGAACCAATGCCGCGAGTGCGGTGATGGCAGGAATGAGTGTGGTGGTGGTGTCGTGTGACAGCGAGGGAAACGTCGACCTCGCCGACCTCACCACAAAGTGCGAGAAGGCTGGCGATCGCCTGGCTGCGCTCATGATCACCTATCCATCCACCCACGGAGTGTTCGAGTCCGAGGTGCGCAACATCTGCGACGTCGTCCACGCCCACGGCGGACAGGTGTACGTCGACGGCGCAAACCTCAATGCGTTGGTCGGAGTTGCAAAGCCTGGTCACTTTGGTGCTGACGTCAGTCACCTCAATTTGCACAAGACGTTCTGCATTCCCCACGGTGGCGGAGGTCCGGGTGTTGGTCCGGTTGGCGTGCGAAGCCACCTCGCACCCTTCCTCCCCGGCAACCCACTCACTTCTTCGGGCATGTCGGTTGGGCCCGTCTCCGCGGCTCCGTTCGGTTCCGCCAGCATCCTGCCGATCTCATGGGTGTACGTGCGACTGATGGGCCCCGACGGACTACGCCGTGCAACTCAACAAGCCATCGCGAGTGCCAACTACATTTCTCGTCGACTTCGCGATCACTTCCCAACGTTGTACGCCGGCGCGAATGGTCTCATTGCCCACGAATGCATTCTCGACATCCGAGACATCACCAAACGCACTGGAGTGACCGTCGACGACATCGCCAAGCGACTCATGGACTTTGCATTCCACGCACCCACGATGAGCTTTCCGGTTGGAGGCACCCTCATGGTGGAGCCAACCGAGAGCGAGTCGCTTGCAGAGCTCGACCGTTTCTGCGATGCGATGATTGCCATTCGATCGGAGATCGCACGCGTGGAGTCCGGCGAATGGACGGTGGAAGATTCACCACTGCGCCACGCACCACACACCGTGGAGGATGTGGCGGGTGACTGGAACCGTCCGTATTCGCGCACGTACGCGTTGTTTCCCCTCGGCTCGTTGCGTTCGCGTGGATACTTCCCTCCCGTGTCACGAATCGATGCCGCACATGGCGACCGCAACCTCGTCTGTTCGTGCGAGCCACTCGAGGCACTCGCGAGCAACGACTACCGTTGAGCGCGTGACCACCACGCAAGGACGAGGCAACGCATGAGTACCACTCCTCCGGCTCCGTTCGACATCCAGAAATTGGTGAACGATCTGTTGGCATTGCTCCGCACGATCGACCCGGTCACCGAAGGCGTCAAGTTGGCAGATCAGGGTCGTCGCACGGTGGAAGCCCTCATCGTTGCGTTGGAGAACGTCGGCGCAACCATGGACAATCTCAATCAGGCGGCATCACGCGTGAATCGACTATTGGACGACGTCGAGGATCCGATTCGTCGAATCGCCGGTATGGCCGACCAGGCAGGTTCGCTGGTGGGATTCTTGCCCTCCCTGGCCAGTAAGGCCATGTCCAATCTTGCGCAGCGACCCTCTGCCCCCACGGCGAACGTCGCTACGAATGCGGGCGCCCAATCGCCGAGTGCTACTTCGGAGAAACCACAAACGGCGTAGACACCACGTGCCCAGCCAGTTGGCTGTCGCGCACCTGCACGGTGACGGCACGACCAACGTTCGTCATTTCCGGCGTCAGCAAGGCAAAAGCGATTCCCGCACCCAGCACGGGCGAGAAATTCCCGCTCGTCACCACGCCGACATCGGCTCCATCCACCAGCACCCGGGCACCGTCGCGTGGAGGTCGACGACCCTCGGTACGAAGTCCGCATAGCAGGTGCTTCACCCCGAATTCGCGTTGCCGAGCCAATGCCTGCCTGCCCCGAAACGCAGGCTTGTCCCAGCCGATTACCCAACCCAGATTGGCCTCCAAGGTCGAGATGTCCGACGACAACTCATGTCCGTGCAACGGCAGTCCTGCCTCGAGTCGCAGAGTGTCACGAGCGCCAAGTCCCGCCATCGTCACGCCTGCTGCCACGACGGCACGGGCCACGCGCGGTGCGTGGTCGATCGGCACGGCCAACTCCACACCATCTTCGCCCGTGTAGCCGGTGCCGGCCACTACACATTGAACGCCCAGAATCTCGACATGCTCGACTCGGAATCGTTTCACACTCGCTGCGTGTGGTGACACCGTCGCCAATCGCTCGCGAGCACGTGGTCCCTGTACAGCCAAGATGGCTCGAGTTTGCGTCGTGTCTTCGCCGCCGATTACGGACACGATGCGTTCGGTGTTCGATGCGTTCGGCATCACATCGAAGGTGTTCTCTCCCAACCACCAGACGATGATGTCGTCGGCGACTCCCCCGTGCTCATTGCACGCATGCGTGTATTGTGCGCGGCCTGGTGCGATCTTTCGTAGATCGTTGGTGAGTTCGTGTTGCAGAAGATCGAAGGCTCCCGTGCCAGCGACTCGCACCGTACCCAGGTGCGACACATCGAAGACCGCGGCGTCGGTTCGACATGCCATGTGCTCGGCGATGGTCCCGGTTGCATACGAGAGCGGCATTTCCCAGCCCCCGAAGGGAACCATCTTTGCACCCAACTCCCGATGCAATGCATCGAGTGGTGAGCGTCGGAAGTCGGTCATCTCACTTCCGTGCGGAGACGGTTGCCCGTCATCTCATTACCGCGCGTTGCGGCGGGTCGCGGTCGCTGGAGCTGCAATCTTGGTGAGCCGGGCGTTGAAGTCCTTCTGCCTCGCCACGTACTCGTCCCGTTCCTTCTTCTTCAGTTCGGTGATGCTCGCGTCAAGTTCCTGCTTCACGTTTGCCAGTGGCAGGACGTTGAGTACACCTTGGCCATTGCGAACCGCGTCGATGAGATGCTCGCCGTCGCAGAGCACCACGCTCTTGCCACTGATCACCACGTGAGCCGCAGCCACATCGGTGGTGACGTGACGACGCAGGTAATTGAACACGGCCCGGACCGACTCCAACTTAATTCCCGCGTCGAGAAGATTCTTGATGACCTTCAACTCCAGGAGATCGCGGTACACGTATTCGCGACGAGATCCGCTTCCCGATGCATCGTGGGCAGAAGGTCGAACCAAATCAGTCCGTGCCCAATAATCCAACTGACGGTACGTGATGCCGACGATGCTTGCCGCATGGGTGCCGCTGAACGTGCGCGACGAATCGAACTGATCTACCCGCTCCGCAGCCATGAGAACTGACACGCTACGGCTACCCGTACCCCACCGCCAACCGAAGGTCTACTTCTCGTGGAAATCCTCTGGCTTTTCCTGGAAGTCCTCCGGATTGATGTTGTCGATGAAGTCCCGGAACTCGACCAAGATCTCTT
This sequence comes from Actinomycetota bacterium, assembly GCA_005793215.1. Classification (GTDB taxonomy): domain Bacteria; phylum Actinomycetota; class Acidimicrobiia; order Acidimicrobiales; family Ilumatobacteraceae; genus F1-60-MAGs027. The sequence continues at coordinate 3,730 of SXPV01000100.1, read as the reverse complement.
CGGAGTCATCCTCGTCGGCAACCTCAATGATGCCCACCTCGTCCATGAGCTCGCGGTTTGCCGTGATCGGGATGGCGGTTCGAACGGCGAGGGCTACGGCATCCGAAGGTCGACAGGAAATGGCATGGGTCTGGCCCTGGTGAAGTAGTTGGATCTCGGCGAAGTAGGTATGGTCGCGCATCTCCGTGATGACCACACGCCGCAGATGCGCGCCAAGGTCTTCGAAGACGTTCACCAGAAGGTCGTGAGTGAGGGGACGCATGGGTACGCGTCCTTCGAGTGCGTGCTCGATGGCCATGTACTCCGAGGCGCCGATGTAGATACTCAAAGATCGACGCTCCCCGTCGTTCTCGCGCAATTGCATGAGTGGTTGGTTCGCTGGCGCTTCGATTCGCACGCCGACGAGCTCGAGGTCGACGGAGTCGCTAGCACTCATGGCGTCAGCGTAGCAATACGTCAGGCTTCGTTGCGCAGCCCTTTGGTGACATTTCGTAACAAGGCAGTACGCAACTCCTCGCCGAGCACGATGAGGTCGTCCAGCAACTTCAGCGCATCATCCTGCGTGCTCGTCGTTGCCCGCGGGCCAGCGTTACCAGCGATGTCAGCACCTCGTCGTGACATCACCGCACGCACGAGTGGCTCGAACACGTCAGCTTCGCGTTCTGCCGAGAGTCGCCAGGCCATGAGCAAACGTGAGTCGATACCGAACGACGCCAGACGACCAGCAAGATGCACGATGTCGCGGTCCGTCTCGTCGTAATACGGTTCACTTCCCACCATGAGCGGGCGAACGAACTTCATCTTCTCCAGAGTCGCCAGCATCTCACTCGTCACTCCCGTCGCTTCCAACATGTCGTCGCGCGTGAGTCGCTCCGGCCGTTTGCGGGTGCCGCGTTTACCACTGGACTCGTCATGGACGGGCGCGCCCTGTTCGGACCCGACGCGTTGCGAGGCCAGTCGATGCGTTGGATGTCCGGTCGAGGGAACTCGAATTCCGCGAGGCATGCTCGGGTCGGTGACGTCCTCTGGTCGAAGCAGTCCGTCACTGGTTTCGCCTTCGAGTCGATCTCGAATGACGCGAAGCGGGAGAAAGTTGTCCTTTTGCTCACGCAGGATGAATCGCAGTCGATCCACCTCCGACTTCGTGAACTTTCGGTAGCCGGCACTGGTCCGTTCGGGATTGATGAGTCCTTGACTCTCGAGAAACCGGATCTTCGAGATGGTGACGTCGGGGAACTCCTCGGAAAGCACCGCGAGGACTTCGCCAATGGAATAGAAATTCTCGGGCATTCCACCTACCCGAAGAAGGCAACGAGATGAAAACGCCCGATCTGCAGGGCATCTCCATGCTCCACCACCGACTCATCCACGCGTGCGTTGTTGACGTACGTGCCGTTGAGCGAGCCGAGGTCGCGCACCAACCACGCCTCACCTTGTTTGACGAACACCGCATGCTGACGCGACACGGTGAAGTCGTCGAGCTGTATGTCGTTGTCCGGTACTCGCCCAACGCTGATGTGGTCACCCACCAGGGAGTAGCGGGTGCCAATCTCGGGTCCCTGGCGAACTACCAGCATCACCTCGCCCGGTGCCACGTCACCCTCGCGAACGACGGCATTGTCGTCGTCATAGATGCCGTCGAGGAGGGGGTCGGTCTTGGGAAGCACACCCGTGCGCAAACTCGGCTTGTCCAGCACTGCTCCACATGCGGAACAGAACGTCGAAGACGGGGGGTTCCGATGACCGCAATGGTTGCAATAGACGTACTGCACGATTACCCGGCGAGCAGCTGTTCGTATGCCTGGGCGTCCATCAGGGTGGGTGCCGCACCCTCGAGCGTGATCTCACAGATCCATCCGGCTCCGTAGGGATCCTTGTTCAACAATTCGGGCTGGGTGGCGAGTGCCTCATTGACGGCGGTGATCGTGCCTGCGACCGGCGCGTAGATATCAGAGACACTCTTGGTGCTCTCCACCTCGGTGAAGGATTCGTCGGCGGTTACCGTGGCGCCGAGAGTGGGCACACCCACGAAGACCACGTCACCCAATGCATCTTGGGCGTAGTCGGTGATACCCACCCGAGCCACGCCGTTACTGAGTCGAACCCACTCGTGTTGCGGCGTGTACAACAGGTCCTGGGGAATCAACATGCCCTCAACCGTAGCCTCAGGTTGAGACTGAGTGGGACGTCGACTGGCTCGTACGCGCCGTTCGGACACCGCGCACCACCTGTGGCACGTACACCAGTGCCGTCAGATAACTGATGACGAGGCCCGGAACACCGATTGCCCAGCCAGCATTCTTTGCGCCAAGCGCCCAACCTGCATTGCTGGCCCCGAGGAGCAGCAGCGGAAAGGCAATCATCAATGCAAAGGTGTAGTTCTTTCCCCATTGGTTGACCGGGAAGCGTTTCATGCCCAAAGCGGTTCCGACGAGCATCAGAAGCCCGATGAACACCTCGCGAGCAACGACTGCCCAGCCGAACCATCCTGGAACTGCGCCGTCGAGCACGATCGACCCCACTCCGACGATGAACAGCAGTCGATCGACTGCAGGGTCAAAGACCGCCCCGAACTCACTGCGCTGATCGAGCCTGCGTGCCAGCCATCCATCGATCCAATCGGTGGTACCCAGCACGCCGAGGAGATAGGCAGCCGCCTCCCGATCGTCGTTCGCAAAGAGCAACCACAGGAACAATGGCAGACAGGCCAGCCTGGCCAGCGTTACTGCATTCGGCCACGTTGCAAGCTTGTGCGCCACCGACGCGAGGCTACTTCGTTCACGAAGTGAACTATCGTCGCTCGGCATGACGTCACTCTTTTCCAGGATCATCGCCGGCGAACTTCCCGGACATTTCGCATTGAAGGACGAGCACTGCGTGGTGTTCATGACCATTGCCCCGATTCGAACGGGTCATGCGTTGGTGGTACCACGCCAGCCCATCAATCACTGGATGGACATGCCAGCCGATCTCAATGCGCACGTCTTTGACATCGGTCGCCGCGTGGCACTGGCTCAGCGTGTCGCGTTCGGCTCCGACCGCGTCGGACTCGTCATCGCAGGGTTCGAGGTCAATCATGTTCACCTGCATTGCATTCCAGCCGATGAGATGTCGCACCTCAACTTTGCCAACCAACAGCACAATGTGCCAGCTACGGAGTTGGCCGACGCGGCAGCCCGCCTGGCTGCACAATTGCGAACCGACGGAGTTTCGGGAGCGCTCTAGAACGACACCGACGCTGGCGCGATGTCGTCGGAGCAATCTCGTCGGGGAAATCTCGTCAGAACAGTGTCGTCGTCGTTGGCTCGATGAGTTCGGCGCCCTTGTTGCGAACGTTGTTCACCGCCGTGCTCACCGTCACCGCCACGAGACGGTCCTCGGGGGCTGCCCGCAACAGCTGCAACGGCGGTTCGGGGGCGCTCAGCCACTCCTCCACATCGTCACCATCGAGGATGCATGGCATTCGATCGTGGATCGCCGCCAACGTGGCATTCGGCGTCGTCGTAATCAGACTGCAGCTGCGCACCTCTTCTCCGCCATGCAACGGGTCACGCCACGTCGTCCACACACCAGCGATGGTTAGTGGAGTCGCGTCGCGTGAGCGAATGAAGTAGGGCTGCTTGGGTTGCTTGACCTTGGGATCCACCCCGATGGTTCGCCATTCGTAGTAGCCGTCCACTGGAATGACACAGCGGTGCGCTGCGAGCAACGGACGAAAACTCGGCTTTTC
>SXPV01000099.1 GCA_005793215.1 Actinomycetota bacterium | reverse complement strand
GCGTCGATACATCGCAGCCGGCGCCAATGGTCAAACCGGGTACACCGACGTGCTGGTGGAAACCGCGGAAGTCAGTGACAAGCCCGATTGGAAAGAAATGCTCAACTGGGGCAAACAGATGGAGCCCGGGCATCCGATGCGTCGAAAGTTCCCCCAGGCCTACCCCGATCAGGTACTCCCCGAGGCATCGGTGCCGGGGATCAGCAAGGTGTTGTACGCATTCCATGATGCGATGATCGATTTGCAGACTCGCTTCTTGCGGATCATCGCCGTTGGGCTTGGATGCAAGGACACCTTCTTTGACGAGATGGTCGACAATGGCTGTGCATTGAACCGCGCGATTCGATACCCGAGCATGAAACAAGTACCAGGCGAAGGTCACGTGTGGGCAGCGGAGCACGGCGACATCAATCTGATTACCGCACTGCCGCGTGCTACGGCCAAGGGTCTGCAAGTGAAGCACGGCGGCAAATGGATCGATGCCGTGCCACCCGCGGGTCACGTGATTTTGAACACCGGCATCATGTTGGAACGGCTCACCAATGGCATGATTCCGATCGGTTGGCATCGAGTGGTTGCCGATCCCGACTTCGACGGTGAGCGATACAGCATCGTGCAGTTCTGTCACCCACGACCATCGACGTTGTTGGCGCCATTGCCGACCTGCGTGACGAACGAAAATCCACTGCGCTATCCCACGGTTACCGCGGGGGATGCGCTTGACGAAGTGATCTATCGCATCAACCTGGTGGAAGGTGCTCGTCGAGTCACCAGTTGAGTGCGCTTAGCCTTGATGTAGTGAACATAGGTGTCCTGACCGGCGGCGGTGATTGCCCCGGGTTGAACGCCGTCATCCGAGCAATCGTGCGCAAGGCGCACGGGGTTGGCGGACACCGTGTGCTCGGCTTCTACGACGCGTGGGACGGAGTGTTGGAGAAGCGCTACGAAGTATTGGACATCAGCAAGGTGCGAGGCATCCTGCCCAAAGGCGGCACGATCCTTGGCACGCGTCGCGGGAGTCCGTTCGATTATCCGGATGGAGTCGAGCGCACCAAGCAGGTGTTCGCAGAACTCGGGCTTGATGCACTCGTGGTGATTGGTGGAAACGGTTCGCTCACCGTCGCCTCGATGCTGGCGGATGATCACGGCCTGCCAATCATCGGTGTGCCAAAGACCATCGACAACGACGTCGTTGGAACCGACGCGACGTTCGGATTCCAGACCGCGGTGCAGATCGCGACGGATGCAATCGATCGTCTGCACACCACGGCAGAAAGCCACGACCGTGTGATGGTGGTGGAAGTGATGGGTCGCGACGCGGGCTGGATTGCTCTTCATGCGGGACTCGCCGGTGGAGCGACGGCAATTCTGGTGCCCGAGGTTCCGTTCGATATTCGTGAAGTGGCCAAGATCGTGTCCAAGCGTCACGATCGCGGTCGGTACGCGTCCCTCGTGGTGGTTGCAGAGGGTGCCAAGCCCAAGCCGGGCACCCTCGATGTTCCTGAGCCAGCACTCGATAAATATGGCCGTGAGTTGCACGGCAGCATCAGCCAAGTGGTTGCGCCAGCACTCTCGAAGTGGACGGGCTACGAGTCGCGAGTGGTGCAGTTGGGGCATGTGCAACGTGGCGGCACACCCACGGCCTACGACCGGGTGTTGTCGTCACGGTTCGGTCTCGCTGCCGTCGACGCCGTCTACGCAAAGGCATTCGGACACATGGTGGCGCTCCACTGCGGACGCATCGAACGGGTGTCCATGCAGGTGACGCGTGGGCAGACTCGCACGATCGACCTCGGCCTATTCAACGACGTCGCCGCCGCCTTCTTCGGCTGATGAGCCGCGGGTCATTTCTCGCCCGCCAATAGCAGCTGGTTCGCCGTCTACTCTTTTGTCATGCCTGCCGGCCAGACACCCTTGCAACAGACGCTGCGCGAACGTTCCGGACATCTGTGGATCGCCAATGAATACGTAGCAAGTTCCGGACAACGTACCGCGGTGGTCAACCCCGCCACTGATGAAACGATTGGTGAGTTCGCGCATGCGACACCCGCCGAAATTGATGCCGCCGTCGCCGTCGCAAATCGTGCTCAACGCGACTGGTGGGCGATGAGTGCGCTGGATCGCGCCAACGCAATGCATCAGATCGCCGACCGCATGTTGGCAATCACGCGAACCACAGGGGAATGTCTCACTCGCGAGATGGGCAAACCTTTCCGCGAAAGCAATTGGGAAGGCGGGGCGTCGGCGTCGGCGTTTCGTTACTACGCCGAGATCGCGCGCAACGAGCAAGGTCGTATAGCCGGGCCGGCAATTGCCGGGCAGCTGCACATGGTGATGAAGGAGCCGTTGGGCACCATCGTGTCGATCGTTCCGTTCAACTTTCCGATGCTGCTCTTTGGTTGGCAGGCGGCTGCAGCGCTGGCGGCCGGAAACGCCATCATCGTGAAGCCTTCCGAACTCACCTCGTTGACGTTGCTCACGCTCATGGAGGCGTTCGATCACTTGCCGCCGGGTCTCGTGCAGGTGGTCACGGGTGGAGCTGAGGTGGGGCAGCGTCTTGTGGCACACGAGCACACGCATGGAATTGCTTTCACCGGCAGCGTTCCAGCGGCACAAGCAGTAGCGAGAGCCGCGTCGGAGCGATTCAAGCCTGCACTCATCGAAGCATCGGGAAACGATCCGTTCATCGTGATGCCGTCGGCACCGCTCGATGCAGTGGCGCGCGGTGCGGCATTTGCGGCGTTCCTCAATTGCGGACAGGTGTGCACGTCGGCGGAACGTTTCTACGTGCATACCGATATTTACGACCAGTTCGTTGCTGCGCTCACCGAGCAGGCAAAGGCACTTCGCATCGGCAACGGCCTGGACGCCGTGGACATCGGACCAATGGCCTCGCATCGCGAGCGCGACCGTGTCGAGCGCATCGTCGCACGAGCAGTGGAGCAGGGGGCAATCGTTCGCACGGGTGGCCGACGCCCGCCGCATGTAACGACCGGTGCGTTCTACGAGCCAACGGTGCTCGAGGTGCAAGCGAACTTCGACATCATGCATGGCGAGTGTTTCGGCCCGCTTGCGCCGGTGTGTCGTGTTCGCGATCTTGACGAAGCCATTGCACTCGCCAACGCCTCAGACCTGGGTCTTGGAGCCAACATCTACACCGAAAACTTGGCGGAGGCGTTCCGCGCAGTGAACGAGATTGAGAGCGGGATCGTGTGGGTGAACACACCACTCAACGACAATGACGCAATCCCATTCGGTGGGCGAAAGTTCACCGGTGCCGGTCGCGAACTCGGCGCGGAAGGCCTCGATCAATTCCGCCGCAGCAAAATGGTGATGATTGCGCCCACTGCGCAGTCCGACCCAGAGTGGTTCCCGTACCCCGACGGCGACGCGTTCAACGCCTAACTCGGCAGCCCAATTTCGGGCCACTCCGCAGCCGCTTTGCATCGTGAAAGATTCTCCGCATTGGGAGCCCGTCTCGGGCACACACCTCTTGGAAACGCCACCGAGTCGGGTCCTGGTGTCAGGGAACGCTGGAGGCGCAGAAAGGAGCATCCTTGACAGATACAAAGAACAACGGGATGATGCGGTTGATGACCGCCGATACCTCCGTCAGCGCCTCCGACGATTTCGACGTACCCGCAACGAAGTCATTCGTCCGTTATGAAATTGCCAACCTCCGGACCTCAATGGTGGCTGGATTCAGTTCGCTCCGTGAGGAGCTATTTGCCCAGCTCGGATCATCACGTGAAGAGATGAAGGCAGGTGACGAGGCGCTACGCCTGGAGATCCGGGCCGTGGAGAGCACGCTTCGCTTGGAGATGAGCCACTTTGTGGCCACGTTGCGCGAAGAGATGAAGGCGGGTGACGAGGCGTTGCGGCTGGAGATTCGAGACCTTCGCTTGGAAATGGGAAGCATGCAAAGGTCACTGCTGAAGTGGTTCGTTGCCAGTCAGGCAGCAACGATCACGGTGATTGCGACACTCGTGGCGTCATTACGAGCCTGAGCAATTCGGGACTTTGCGCAGGTTCGGAGAATTCATTGGTCGGCTGAAGCCCCGAAAACCAATGTTTACCCTGTCGTCACTTAGATGATGGATTCTTTCTCTGTCATCGAATCGCTCGATGACGTTGCAACGGGAATCAAAGAATGGTTCTCGGCGACTCAACGTTCATGAAAATGAGGAAACAACATGACATTGAATTTCGACTCCGAAGACATCGGGAGTAATCACTCCGAGAATCGAACGTTCGCGGACGTTCTCGAGGCCAACATCTCGCGGCGTAGCGTCGTCGTCGGAGGTCTGGCTGGTGCCGCACTCACGTTCTTCGCTGGAAGTCTTGCCAAGGCCGGGGCAAAACCCGATTCCATTGACTCACGTGGACTTGTCAATGCAAGAACTAGAAAACCAAAGATCAACTTCACATCGATTCCACTGCAGGCGAGTCCGATGCCAACAATCGCTCCGGAGTATCGCTACAACGTGATTCTGCCGTGGCGCGAGAAACTGGATGGCAGTGGCACCTCGTTCGCGTACGCCGGATTCACGGCCGAGCAGCAGGAGCAGAGTATCGGAATCGGTCACGATGGCATGTGGTACTTCGGTGATGCAAAGGGTGGGATGCTCTGCATTAATCACGAGTACGGCACCAATACCCATCTGACGGGCAAGGCCGTCCTCACGAGCCTTGAAGAAGTGCGCTTATCACAGGCGGCACACGGTGTGTCAGTGGTGGAAATCGAAGCTAAAGGTCGGACGTGGCGAATGAAGAAGAGCACAAGGAATCGCCGAATCACGGTGAATACGCCAGTGCAGTTCTCCGGACCAGCAGCAAAGAGCATGTTGATCAAGAACAATGCCGGAACTCAGCCACTCGGCACGCTGAATAACTGTGCGAATGGCTACACGCCGTGGGGCACGTATCTCACCTGCGAAGAAAACTTCAACGGCTACTTCGGCTCTACCGTCTCCACCTGGAAGGCAACTCCGGAACAAGCACGATACGGATTTAGCGCTTCGGGGTTCGGCTACGGATGGCACGTGTACGACGGCCGATTCAATCTCTCGAACCCGGCGTACTTCAATGAAGAGAACACGTATGGCTGGGTAGTCGAGATAGATCCCAACAAACCCAAGTCGAAGCCGATCAAGCGAACTGCACTCGGACGCATCAAGCACGAGGGGGCAGAGGTGGTCGTAGGCAAGGACAACCGCGTCGTCGTATACATGGGTGATGACGAGCGTTTCGACTACATCTACAAGTTCGTCTCATCGGCCGACTGGAAGAAGATGGTTGCGGCAGGCAAGAGTCCACTCGATGAGGGCACCCTGTACGTCGCTCGATTCAATGACGACGGTACCGGCGATTGGTTGGAACTCAGTACCAGCAACCCGGCACTTGCTGGTTGGAGTCTGGAGAAGATCCTGGTGTACACGCGAATGGCGGCCGACCTCGCGGGAGCCACAAAGATGGACCGCCCTGAGTGGATCACGGTTGGTCCGGACGGGGATGTCTACTGCACACTCACCAACAACACTCAACGTGGAACCACTGGCCGCGCAACTGTGAACGCATCGAACCCGACCGTGGCAAACAAGTGGGGTCATATCGTCCGCTGGCGCGATGCCAAACAGCACACGGGCCTGACGTTTTCGTGGGACATGTTTGCTCTGGCAGCCAATGTCTCCGACTCGGCTGGTCAGATGTTTGGCTCACCCGACGGAATCTGGGCTGACAAAGATGGTCGCGTCTTTGTGCAGACCGATGGTGAGCAACCCGGAGGAAACAACGATCAGATGTTGGTTGCCGATGCGGGTAGCAAGCAGTTCAAGCGGATCTTCACAGGTGTGAAGGGTTGTGAAGTTACCGGAGTGGCGGTGACACCGGCTCGCGATGTGATGTTCGTGAACATTCAACATCCAGGTGATGGAGACCCCAAGGTCTCCAACTTTCCTGAACCGTTCACGGGTGCGACGGGTCCCGTACCACGCGATTGCACCATCGTGATTACACGCAAGAACGGTGACGTCATCGGAAGCTGAGCACTGCTCCACGCACGATTCGAATCACGCAGCGCTTCCTGCCGGGAGGCAACGGGGTACCCCTACACCGTCGTTGTCTCTTGGCAGGAACATTGTTCCTTGAGCGGACCCGTTCGTTCGGTGCTGAGCAGCACGGCGTCGGATGCAAGTGGGTCAGTTGGGTGGGCCGAATTGACGGTCACCTGCATCGCCGAGACCGGGCACGATGAACGCTCGCTCGTTGAGATGGCTGTCGATCGATGCGGTGATGATGTGCAAGTTCATACCGGTGGACTCGAGGTGCTTGATTCCTTCTGGTGCAGCAAGCACGCACGCGATGAAGATGGTGTCACTCGCCCCGCGATCCACGAGGATCTTGCAGCCGTGTGCGAGTGAACCACCGGTGGCAAGCATCGGGTCGAGCACCACGCAGGTGCGACCTCTCAAGTTGGTAGGCAGTTTCGCCACGTATTCACTTGGCGCGTGCGTCTCCTCGTCACGTTGCACGCCAACGACCGCGATGTCGGCATCCGGAAGCAGCTCCATCGCGGCGGGCAACATGCCAAGACCGGCCCGCAAGATGGGCACCAACACGGGACGGCTCGCGAGTTGTACGCCGTCGGTAGTGGCAAGTGGAGTGGTCACCTTCCGAGCACTGGTGGGAATTCGACGGGTTGCCTCGGTTACCACGACGAGCGACAGGCGTCGCATCTCGGCGCGAAAGATTTGATTCGAGGTGTTCTGATCACGCAAGTTGGTGAGGGCTTCCTGGGCAACGGGGTGGTCGACGACGGTGACTTGAACTGGCATGGCTACATACTTGCGCAGCAGGTGGGGTTGATGCGAACCCACGTGGCTCATCTCGGGATGCGAACTAGCGTTTCGGTCGTGCGAATCGTGACTGCGCACACTCGTAGCGAGTGCGAACTCGCTGGCTCGCTGTTCGACCGCGTGTGGGGGATGAGCAGCATGGTGCCAAACGAGGTCATCATTGCCACGGTGCATGCCGGTGGGTATGCATCACTGGCGTGGATCGGCGAGGAACTGGCCGGCGCCAGTTGGGGATTCCTCGGCGCAGAGGCCACCCTGCATTCGCACGTCACCGGGGTGTTGCCAGAACACAACTCCAGTGGAATTGGCGAAGCCTTGAAACGGCACCAGTGGACGTGGGCCAACGAACGTTCCTTGGAGGCCATCACCTGGACCTTCGATCCGTTGGTGAGGCGCAATGCGTACTTCAACCTCGTCAAACTCGGAGCCGAAGTCACCGAATACCACGAAGACTTCTACGGATCGATCAACGACGGACTCAATCGTGGCGAGCACACCGATCGTCTCCTCGTGCGATGGCAGGTTGCTGGATGCGCAAGTGCGCAGCCGTTAGGTGCTCCAGTGACATCGGCCGAGTGGACGATTCCAACACCCGACGACATCGAGGCACTTCGCGTCTCCAATCGCAGTGAAGCCCAGGCTTGGCGCGCCCGACAGCGGGCAGACTTGCGCAAGGCATTCTCTGGTGATTGGAAGGTGGCGGGACTCATGAGCGATGGCAGCTATGCGGTGGTGCGAGCATGATCTCGGAAATCCGGCTGCGTCGTGCCCACATCGATTTGGTATCGCCGTTTCGCACCAGCTTTGGCGTGGAGACCTCGCGTGACCTTCTCTATATGGAAGCGTCCGGCGGAGGGGTGACGGGCTGGGGGGAATGCGTCGCGATGAGCGAACCAATGTATTCCAGCGAGTACGTCGACGGTTGCGAGACGATGCTTCGTCGATTCATGTTGCCGCTCGTTCAGCGCGATACCACCGCTCAATCGTTCGCCAAGTCGGCGAGCGGTATCCGAGGTCACTACATGTCCAAGGCGGTACTGGAGACTGCATTGCTCGACTTCCAACTGCGTTGCGAAGGCGTGAGTCTCGGATCATTTCTCGGAGCAACGCAAACGCGAGTGCGATCCGGAGTGTCGGTGGGAATTCAACCGAGCATCGACGATCTACTCCGAGTGGTCCAGGGATATCTGAATGATGGCTACCTGCGCATCAAGTTGAAGATCGAGCCTGGCTTCGACATCGAGCCGGTACGAGCCGTACGAACCACGTTCGGCGACGATGTGTTGTTACAGGTGGATGCCAACTCGGCCTATGAATTGAGCGATGCGAAGCACTTGGCTCAACTAGACGACTTCAATCTGCTGCTTATCGAGCAACCGTTGCCAGAGGAACAAGTGGCCTCACATGCGCAACTTGCAAAGGTGGTGCGCACACCGATTTGTCTCGACGAGTCGATACTTTCTGCTGAGGTGGCACGAGAGGCACTCGACATTGGAGCGTGCAGCATCATCAACATCAAGCCGGGTCGGGTCGGCGGGTATCTCGAAGCCAAGAAGATCCACGACTTGTGTTACGAGCGTGGCGTTGCCGTGTGGTGCGGGGGAATGTTGGAAACCGGAATCGGTCGAGCCGCCAATTTGGCGTTGGCAGCGATGCCTGGATTCACGTTGCCAGGGGATACATCGGCATCAGCGCGATATTTCCTTCGTGATGTCACTGCGCCGTTCGAGTTGCGCGATGGACACCTGGATGTACCCACGGGTCCCGGTATCGGCATCGACCCCGATCTGGATTATCTCGACTCCATTACCGACCGCATCGAAACGTTTGCACTCAGTCGCGGGTAGGGCGCGAGACGACCTGGGGTAGTGCACGAGACGGCCAGCGGCAGGGCATGAGACGGCCAGCGGCCGGCGCTATGCCGTGAGGCGGAACAGGATCGCAGTTTCGGGATCGTGCTTGTCACGACCGCGAATCTTCTCCCACAACGTGGACAACTGCCAGTACACGCTGAAAGCCACGTAAACCGAGCCATACTTCTTTCCCACGGCCTTGCGAACGCGGACGGCATCCTCGCCGGTTACCAGGCGCGCCGTTGCCGAAAGCACCGGTGCATCGCTCGAAACCTTGCCGCTCATGTCGCACACTTGCACGGTGACCCTCGAATTGTTGCGAATTCGTTTGACCTTGCCGACGTTGGTTTCGGTGATTACTCCGAACTCGTCGCCCATCGCGGCGAACCACACGGGTGTTGGCACAGCGGTTCCGTCGCGGCGAAACGTCACCAACGAAACGTACTTTTCGCGGTTGCTGAGCGAGTTCGACATGTCTGAGTTACTCCTGATCGAGCCGAATGTGCACACCAAGGGTGAGCGATCCGTCGGGATGGCAGGATTTGAACCTGCGACCTCCTGGTCCCAAACCAGGCGCACTAGCCAAGCTGTGCTACATCCCGCTTGAGATCAGGCTAATGCTTCAAAGTGCAGCAACCGCAGCGAGGAGTCGCTGCACGTCATCAGGTGTTACATAGCGCACGACTCCCGCGCGCACTACGCCACCTGATTCGGCAAGCCCCAAGTGCGACACCAACTCCACTGCGTACGAGCTGCCGGCCCAGACGGCAATCTTCTTGGCAGCCAATATTTCGGCAACTCGATCCGGAGTCAATCCATTCACGGTGAATGCAACGGTGGGAGTGCGTGCCTCCAGTGAGGGTGGTCCCCACACCTTCACGCGTGGCATCGAAAGCAAACCCTGGAGTAGTGGTGCGAACACATCGCGTTCGTACTTCGCCACACTGGCCATGTTCTCCTCGAGGAGATGACGTGCAGCTGCTTCGGTCGCGGCGATGTTCTCCAGATTTGGAGTTCCGGTTTCGAAACGTCTGGGCCCGACATCATCTGCCGGTCGAACTTTGGCAACGGGCAACGCGTTGAGGAGATTCGGTTCGATGCACAACACTCCCGCGTGCGGGCCGTACCACTTGTACGGACTTGTGGCGAGTACGTCGCAGCCGATGTCGCGAACGCTCACCGGCATGTGTGGAACAAGATGCACGGCATCGACGAACACTCGAGCACCAACATGGCGAGCGAGTGCCACCACGGTCTTGATATCCGGCATGGTGCCAATGAGGTTGGAGGCGCCCGTCACCGCCACCCACTTGGTATTCGGTGTGATGAGTTTGGCCATCGCATCCATGTCGAGTCGACCGTCGATAGGGGAGAACGGAGCCAGCACATGCTCGGCCCCCGATTCCTCGCATGCAATTCGCCATGGTGACACGTTGGCATCGTGATCGAGACGTGTGCCCACGACTCGGTCACCCGGCTTCAGGGTTCGTGCGATGGCGCGCGTTAGAGCGAACGTCATCGTGGTCATGTTGGCGCCGAACACCACACCGTTGGGGTCGGTGTCCAACAACTGGGCGACTACCCCTCGTGCGCGCTCCAGCAAGGCATCAGTGGCATGTGCAGCGGCGAATGCACCATGAGTATTGGCGTTGTTGCCGCTCGACGACCAATCACTCGCGGCCCGTATTGCTGCATCCACCATCTGGGTGCCGGCTGGTCCATCGAAACGCGCCCACTCGTTCTGCGATCCCGGAAATCGCCTGCGAATTGCGTCGGTCACTTGACGCGTTTGGCTGCCTTGGCGAGGCGCTTCTTCGTGCGTCCCACCGGCGCCAGATGGCGATGATCCAAGTCGCTTACTTCCGTGCCGTCCGCGAAACGCACCCAATATCGCTGCCACTGAAAACCGTTGGCCAGAATCACTCGACCCTCACTGCCCACAGGTACATCCGGAAGATCCACCGTGGTAACCACCGTGTCGCCGATTCGCAGATCAATCTGACCCTCGTGGGGCTTGGCAAGGGCGTGTGGTTTCCAAAAAGGCATTACCTCAGTATGGCACTTGTAGCCTTCTTCACTCATGCAAAGCACCGTGGAACAGCTCGAGGGCAACAAAGTCAAGGTCAATGTGTCGGTTGACGAAGCAGCCTTCGATCAGGACATCGAGGTCGCATATCGCAAGCTGGCTCGTCAGGTTCGCATCCCAGGATTCCGCCCCGGCAAGGCTCCACGTCGCATCATCGAAGCCCACCTTGGAGAAGACGGTAAGCGTGCCGCACGAGCACAAGCGATCGAGGACGCCGTACCGAAGTACCTGGCCGAGGTGGTCAAACAACACGACATCGACATCATCGCCACACCCAAGGTCGACCATGTGCATGGTGCCGAGGATGTGAGTGGCCCCATCTCGTTTCACTGCGAACTTGAGGTTCGGCCCATCGTGTCAGTCGCCGGTTACGCGGGTTTGCGCGTGGAATTGCCGAGCATCACCTCCAGCGAGAAGGAGATCGACGAGGTCGTCGACAACGAACGCAAGCGTCACGGCACGCTCATCGATGCGTCGCGCCCGATCGTCACCGGTGATCAGGTCACACTCGACTTGTCTGCATCACGCAACGGCGAGCCCGTTCCCGGGCTCAACGTCGAAGCCTGGTTGTACGAAGTTGGTCGCGGTTGGGTGGCCAAGGGGTTCGACGACGAACTCGTCGGTTTGAGCGCCGGGGACGAGAAGAAGTTCACCGCCGTACCCAACGGCAATGAAGACGAGGCGGATTTTTCGCTCAAGGTAGTGAAGGTGCAGGAGATGCAGCTTCCGGAAGCCACCGATCAATGGGTGTCCGATACGTTCGGGGAGTTCGACACCGTTGCCCAATGGCGCACCGCAATCGGTGAGCGCATGAACGAGTCACGTCTCAATCAAGCACGCAACTCGGTGGTGGACCGTGTTACCGACGAGCTTGCAAAGTTGGTGGACATCGACCTGCCCGAGGCCATGGTTGACGGCGACCTTCGTTCGCGTGTGCGCAACACCGTGGACACGTTCCAGCGTCAGGGCATTGCCATCGCGCAGTTCCTGCAGATCACGGGGCAAACCGAGGAACAGTTCATCGATCAGTTGCGCGAGCAATCACGCAAAGCCGTTCGAGTCGATCTTGCGTTGCGGGCGGTTGCAAGCGACGAGCACATGGAAGCCGACGACGCCGACGTCGATGTCGAACTCGAGCGCATCGCCGTTCGCGCGAACGTCAAAGCGAAGCGCGTTCGATCG
>SXPV01000098.1 GCA_005793215.1 Actinomycetota bacterium | reverse complement strand
GTCGGCGATTGTGCCGGAATGGCCGCCGACTTGTTCGAGAGCTACGAGGTCACGCTCGTCGCCTCCATCATTCTTGGTGTGGCGGCGTTCAACTCTGTTGGACTCAACCCGGCGCTCGGCTTGGTCTTCCCATTGGCCGCGCGCGCAATCGGTGTAGTGGCCTCCATCGCCGGTGTGTTCGCGGTTCGCGCCAAGGAAGGCGAAACCAACGCACTGAAGCCGATCAACCGTGGCTTCTTGATGGCCGGAATCATCACCGTGATCGGCACGCTCTTGCTGTCGCTGTACTACATCGGCAACCCGGCCAAGAACTCCAATGTGTTCGGTGATGCCGACAACGTGGTTGCGGTTTCGGGAATCGGCTGGCGCGTGTTTGGTGCCGTGCTGATTGGTTTGATCCTTGCACAGGTGTTGAGCCGACTCACCGAGTACTTCACCGGCACCGAATACAGCCCGGTTGAAGAAATTGCGGCGTCCGCCGAGACTGGTCCTGCCACCGTGGTGTTGGCGGGTACCGCATCGGGACTCGAGTCGTCGGTGTACGCCATCATCTGCATCGCCATCTCGCTCGGTGGCACGCTCTGGCTGGGCGGTGGCAACATTCTGCTGTCGCTGTACCTCGTCGCGCTGTGCGGCATGGGTATGTTGGCCACGACCGGCGTCATCGTGTCGGAGGATACGTTCGGCCCGGTGGCTGACAACGCTGCCGGCATTGCCGAAATGGCGGGCGAATTCGAAGGTGAACCACGCAAGATCATGGTGAGCCTCGACGCAGTGGGCAATACCACCAAAGCCGTCACCAAGGGCTTTGCGATCGGTTCGGCAGTCATCGCTGCAGTGGCGCTGTTTGCCTCGTACATCGAGACCATCGCTGGCCAACTTAAGTTGAAGGACGCAGCAGGCGAATTGCTGAAGGGTGATGCCATCTTCCAGGCCGCTGAAACGCAAATCAACGTCGCCGACGTGAAGACCTTCATCGGTTTGCTCATTGGTGGCTCGATTGCGTTCATGTTCTCGGCACTCGCCATTCGCGCAGTGGGTCGCACCGCTGGCGTTGTGGTGCAGGAAGTACGCGCGCAGTTCAAGGATGGCGGCATCATGGCCGGCACCAAGCAACCCGATTACGGCCCCGTCATCGACATCTGCACCAAGGCATCGCTGCGTGAACTCACCACGCCTGCGTTGCTCGCAGTGTTGACACCGGTCATCGTCGGATTCGGTATCAACTACTTCGCACTCGGCGCATTCTTGGCCGCAGTCATCCTCACTGGTCAGTTGATGGCCAACTACCTGAGCAACTCCGGTGGCGCATGGGACAACGCGAAGAAGTACCTCGAGGACGGACACCATGGTGGCAAGGGCTCCGATGCACACAAGGCCGCCGTCATCGGTGACACCGTTGGCGACCCGTTCAAGGACACCGCCGGCCCGGCACTCAACCCGCTCATCAAGGTGATGAACCTGGTGTCGTTGTTGATCTTGCCCGCAGTCATCAACCTGCGTGACGACACTGCCGCTCGCTACACCATCGCTGGCGTGGCCCTGGTGGTGTTGTTGGCTTCGATCTACCGCTCGAGCCGACAGACCGTCAGCTTCCAATCCGCTTAAGCCGTACTGATCCACTCGTCGTGCGCTACCTGAGCGACGAGTGGATCACGGCGGTTGCCCAGCAGCTGGCTCTCGACGCCCCGATCAATGCTCTGGCACCCCAGCATGCCGTCGTCATCACACAGTTGGTGACCGGCACCCCGTTGGGTGATGTGAGTTATCACTTCTCGTGTCGCGAGGGAAAACTCAGTTTCGGCAAGGGTGCCGTACCGAGCGATGTCACGTTCACACAGAGTTACGACACTGCAGTTGGCGTGGCCACCGGCAAGGTGAATGCAGCAGAGGCGTTCATCAATGGTCTCGTTCGATTCAGCGGCGACCACCAAAAAGTGATCGACGCTCAACCACTGTTTGCTGCACTCGATGCGGTGTTTGCTCGCATCCGCGAAACCACCGAGTATCGCTGATTCGCGATCACCAAAAGTCGTTAGATGAGGCCGAGGGCCTTCACCGCATCGCGTTCTTCCTGCAATTCCGCAACTGACGCATCGATCTTGGCGCGGCTGTAGGCGTCGATCTCCAAACCCTTCACGATCTGGTAGTTGCCACCTGCGCAGGTGCACGGGAACGACGACACCAGTCCTTCTGGCACGCCGTACGAACCATCGCTCGGCACCGACATGCTGACCCAGTCGCCCGATGCTGTACCGAGCGCCCAAGAACGAATGTGATCGACTGCTGCGTTGGCCGCCGAGGCTGCCGACGACGCTCCACGCGCCTTGATAACCGCTGCGCCACGCTTGGCCACCGTGGGAATGAAGGTGTCATTGATCCACGCGTCATCGTTCACCAGCGACTTGGCCGGCTTACCGTCCACTTCGCAGTGCGAAAGGTCGGGATACTGCGTGGTGGAGTGGTTGCCCCAAACGGTCATCTTCTTGATGCTGGACACAGGGCGATTGACGCGCATGGCGAGCTGCGACATTGCACGATTGTGGTCGAGTCGGGTCATCGCAGTGAATTGACGCGGGTCGATACCGGCTGCATTGTTCAACGCAATCAGCGCATTGGTGTTTGCTGGGTTGCCCACCACCAGCACCTTGATGTCCTTCTTGGCATTCTTGGCAATCGCCTGGCCTTGTGGCTTGAAGATTCCACCGTTTGCCGAAAGCAAGTCCTTGCGCTCCATCCCATCCTTGCGGGGCATCGCGCCGACGAGTAGTGCAACGTCAGCGTCACCGAACGCAACGTTTGCGTCATCGGTGCACACCACATCGTCGAGCAGCGGGAACGCACAGTCGTCGAGCTCCATTTTCACGCCAGAAAGGGCACCGAGCGCAGGGGTGACTTCCAGTAACTGGAGAATCACTCGTGTGTCTGGGCCGAGCATTGCACCCGACGCAATCCGGAAGATGAGGCTGTAGCCGATTTGACCTGCTGCGCCGGTGACGGCGACTCGTACTGGTGTTGTCACGGGGGCTCACGCTAGACGATTGCCCCGGCGTCAGAGCAAACAGAGAACGAGAGGCGACCGATTGCTCGGATCTTCGGTTACAGTCGCCCGATCGACTGCATGATGAGGTCGGCGTAGAAGCGTGCACCAGCTAGTCGCAAGTGGGTTTGATCCGAGTACAGATACTCCGGATACTGCCCTGCAATGGAGTGCCAGTCGAGTACTTTCACGTTTGCATACTTGGTCGGTAGCGCGTTGATGAGACGATTGTTGATTGTTTGGCGTGGCTCGCTCGGCACATACACGGTGAGAAACAACACCAGCGGTGTATCCGCAAGTGTTGCCATGATCTGGTCGAGTACCTCCTCCGTCGTGGTGCTGTTGGTGCCAAGGTGGATCACCACGATGGAACCCAATCGTCGCACGGACTTGAGGTAGTTCACGATTTCCAGTGCTTGACGCACCGAACGGCTCTTCATCGCATCGACGGTTGCACCACGAGCCGTCAATTCTCGGGCAGCACCCAGCATGACCGAATCGCCGATTGCCAGCACGTCGATGAGTTGGCCGTCCAGCGTGGTGGTTTGTGTAACTCCACCCCCGATGATCATCGGAGCACCCTGATCGATGGTCGTCGGCGACGAATCAGCCCCACTTTCCGTCGAACCACCGGCCGAGTCGCCGAGCACGTTCACCACCGCAGATTCGCTCTCTGCGAGGCTCTGGCTGATGTCGTTCAACTTCACGTCCGCCGTGGCCACACTCACCAATGCAAATGCCGGCAGCATCACACTGATTGCAAACACGCCAATGCGACGACGCCGAGTTGCACTGTCTACGAGCACGCCGAGACTTCGCTCGTCACGCCGACTGCGCCACCACGCACCAAACCGGCCATCGCGAACCGGCAGCTCCACAAAGCGATACGACGATTCTGTGATCGCCAAGGCCAGCAGCATGAGCAAGACGAACTCGTACGGTGTGAGGCCCTGGCCCGCAAAACGTCGGTACATCTGGAACACCGGCCAGTGATACAGGTACAGTCCGTACGACCGCTGACCGATGTAGGTCATCACGCGGTTGCCGAGCAACGCATGGGTCATCGTGGCCGTGGGGTGAACCGCCGCCGCAATCACCGCAACGCTGGCCATGCCAACGAGGAAGAAGCCCCCACGGAACAAGATGTCATATCCGGTCGTTCCAACATCGGTGATTTCCACTACGTCACGAAACACCGCAGCACATACGGCCAGACCGCCAAAACCAAGCAAGAACACACCATCCAGCAATTGACCTCGTGTCCCAATCGGAGACGTCTGAAGCAACCACGGACGCCAAAACACCGCAAGTGCGGCGCCAAGGAACAGCCCACCCGCACGCGTGAACGTGCCAAGAAAGAGAAAATCGATTCGTGAAACCGGTTGACCAAGGAATGCCATGAACTGTTCGGGGGTTTCGGTCACTGCACCAATTGCGCCGCTGCGGTACGTCACGGCGGTGAACACCGCGATAGCAATCGATGTTGCGATGAAGAGCACGCCGACGATCGGTAACTTGCGGCGACCGAGCCGGAGCATCACCAGCATGAGCACCGGCCACAGCACATAGAACTGCTCCTCCACTGCCAATGACCAGAGGTGACGAAGTGGAACGAAGTCAAACGCCGTGAAGTACGACGTGCCCACCCAAATTTGGAACCAATTGAACCCATACACCAGGGCGGCAACGATGTCGCCTCGCAAGTTGCCGAGGGTGTCGCGCTCGAAGAGTGAGCAATACACCGCCACGAGCAAGAGCAGCAGCCACAGTGCCGGAAGCAGACGCCGTGCACGCCTCAGCCAGAACTGCTTCAGGTTGATCCGACCATCTCGCTCGGACTCCGCAATCAACAGTGACGTGATGAGAAATCCGCTGATCACGAAGAACACCTCGACTCCGAGGAAGCCGCCACCAAGCCACTGTTTGTTGGCGTGGTACACGATGACGGCAACGACCGCGAGTGCCCGAACGCCATCCAATGCAGGCAGATAACCCAGCAGGCTCGGTCGCTTGTCGCTCATGCTCAACCTCGGTCGCTCATGAAAGGCCAAGATTGCTCAATATCTCGCGCGGCGCCACGGAACGATTCAGCGTGTAGAGGTGCAAGCCGGGAGCACCTGCAGCCAACAAGTCACTGCTCAACTGAGTTGCAACTTCCACACCTAACTTGCGGATGTCTTCGGGTTGTTCCAACGGTGCCAATCGATCAGTCAGCCACGTAGGCAGTGCAGCTCCCGACATTTGTGCCATCTTCACGATCTGACCCTTGTTGGTTACGGGCATCACACCTGGAATCACCGGCTTGGTCACTCCAAGTGCTGCCAACTCATCCAGCAGTCGGCGATAATGCTCCACATCGAAGAAGAACTGCGTCATCGCAAAATCAGCAAGACGCATTTTCTCCGCCAAGTGCTGGCGATCCATCTCTCGCGATACAGAGCGTGGATGCACCTCGGGGTGTGCTGCCACACCGATACAGATATCAAAGTTGGCGCGCAGGTGTTCCACCAAGTCGAGCGCATAGCGAAAGTCACTCGGGCCAAGTTGAGACGAATCTGCCGGTAGGTCGCCACCCAGCGCCAAGATGTTCACGACACCAGCAGCCTTGTAGTCACCCAGGAGGCTGTCGATCTCGGTGCGGGTTTGACCAACGCACGTCAAGTGGGCGACCGGTGGAATTGTGCCATTGCGGGCAAGATCCACCACCACATCACGCGTGCGGTTACGAGTACTTCCGAGGGCGCCGTACGTCACCGAGTAGAAACTCGGCTGGAGTGGCGTCAACTCGTTGATGGTGGTGGCGAGCTGCGCCTGTGCTTCATCGGTTTTTGGCGGGAAGAACTCGAAGGAATACGTTCGACCACGCGCAAGTAGGTCGCTCACTCGCATAGTGCACTCACATGCTACGGAAGTAGCAAGCGTCAGCTGAGTGAAGCAATGATTTGCGCCATCAACTGACCGGCTTCGGTTGGATTGGCTCCAACCTTCACGCCAGCAGCACGAAGTGCATCCATCTTGCCTTGCGCAGTTCCCTTGCCGCCCGACACGATTGCGCCAGCATGACCCATCTTCTTGCCCGCTGGTGCGGTGACACCTGCAATGTACGCGCTCATGGGTTTGGTGACGTTGGCTTTGATGAACTCGGCGGCCTCTTCTTCTGCCGAGCCCCCAATTTCTCCGATCATGAGAATGGCACTGGTTTCGGGATCCTTCTGAAACTCAGCAAGACAATCGACGAAGGACGTTCCCGGAACGGGATCACCACCGATACCGACACATGTGGTAACTCCGATGCCCTGTTGTTTGAGTTCGAACAGTGCCTGATACGTGAGCGTTCCCGATCGCGACACGATGCCGACGTTCTTCCCACCGGGTGTCGGTTGGTGGGCAATCTCGCCCGCAGTAATGCCGATGTTGCAGCGCCCAGGGCTGATGATGCCCGGACAATTCGGGCCAAGTAGTCGAGTGCGGGGAAAGTCACGCTTCAAGGTGGCGTACACGCGCGCTTCGTCTTGGGCTGGGATTCCTTCGGTGATGCACACGACGAAACCCACACCGGCAGCCGCGGCTTCCAAGATTGCCGCTGGTGCGGCCTTGGGTGGCACGGCGACGAACGATGCATCGGCACCGGTTGCCTTCACCGCGTCAGCGACGCTGTCGAACACGGGAATGCCCTCGACATCTTGGCCGCCCTTGCCTGGAGTTACTCCGCCCACCACCTTGGTGCCGTAAGCGCGATTTCGCAGACCGTGAAACTTGCCTTGACCGCCAGTGAGACCCTGCACGATCACCTTGGTATTTTCATTGACGAAAATCGCCATGATCAACGTGCCTTTCTGGTGGAGTTCGTCATGATCGGCCAGCCGTTCCGTTGGCGATGTCCACGGCAGCACGAGCCGCTTCGAGCATCGTGGGCTTCGACATCAATTTGCTCGATGGGATTCCTGCCTCCGCAAGGATTGCCCGACCTTGATCGGCGTTGGTGCCATCCAGGCGAATCACGATTGGCGCGCGAAGTTCCACCCGACGCAGAGCCTCGACGATTCCCTTGGCGACTTCCTCACCTCGGGTGATTCCGCCGAAGATATTGATGAAGATGCTCTTCACGTTGGTGTCGGAGTTGATGACCTCGAGAGCCGATGTCATGAGTTCCGCATTTGCGCCGCCTCCAATGTCGAGGAAGTTCGCGGCCTTACCGCCAACCTGGTTCACCACGTCCAATGTGCTCATTGCCAAGCCGGCACCATTGGCGATGATGCCCACACTGCCGTCGAGCCCGATGTACTGCAGGTCCTTCTCGCGCGCCAAGCGCTCGCGATCATCGAGTTCTTCGGTGGCGCGGAACGCTTCCCACTCGGGGTGGCGAAAGAGCGCGTTGCCATCCAAGCTCACCTTGGCATCTAGCGCGTGCACCTCGCCGGTGGGCTTCAAAATAAGCGGGTTGATTTCTGCCAAGTCGCAGTCACCCTTGACGAAACAGTCGTACAACTTCACCAAGATGTCAGCGACACCTTCTTGGGCTTTTGCCGGAATTCGCGCATCCGCCGCAGCCTTCTTGGCGACAGCGGCGGTGATGCCAACGATGGGGTTCACGTGCAGCTTCACGATTGCAGTCGGATCCTTTGCGGCGACTTCCTCGATGTCGACTCCGCCTTGTGCCGACAACATCAGCAGATGTTGTTTCGCCGCGCGATCGAGTGTGAACGATGCGTAGTACTCCTCGGCAATGTCGGAAGCACACTCCACCCACACGCGCTTTACGACATGACCCTTGATGTCCATTCCGAGAATGTTCGTGGCATGCGTTTGCACTTCGGCTTTGTTGTTGGCCAGTTTGATGCCGCCCGCCTTGCCGCGACCTCCCACCTGCACTTGTGCCTTCACCACAACGGGGTAACCGACTCGCTCGGCGATGGCGAT